>NZ_JBWKYR010000003.1:0-419650 GCF_059423865.1 Acidovorax sp. GW458-11-26-14-TSB4 | reverse complement strand
CTGGTGCCGGCACCACGCCAGCACATCAGCAAGGAAGACAAGGAGCGCCTGGCGCAAGGCCAAGAGCCCGGCTGGAGTGAAGCCAAGCGCAGGCAAAAGGACCTGGATGCCACGCACACCAAGAAACACGGCAAGAGCCACTTTGGCTACAAGCTCAGCGTGAGCGTAGATCTCAAACACGGCTTCATCCGCAAGATCGCAACAGGCAAGGCCAGCGAGCACGATGGCCACCACTTCGAAGAGGTGCTGGACGAGCACAACACGGGCCGGGACGTGTACGCCGACAAGGCCTACCCCTCAAGGCGCAGACAGGAGATGCTCAAGGTGCTTGGATGGCGCGATGGCATGCAACGCAGGGCGGCCAAAGATAAACCCCTGAGCGAATGCCAAAAGCAGCGCAATCGCAAGATTGCCAGCAAGCGGGCCAAGGTGGAACACGTGTTCGCTGGCATCCGGCACCTGGGCGGCAAGTTCATCCGCACCATAGGACAGGCGCGGGCGGATGTGGCGATGACGCTGATGGCAGCCTGCTACAACATCAAGCGGATGGCGAAGTTCATGCACCGGGGCGTGGATCCATTCTACAAGAGCGCCACAGCATAAGCCCCAGGCCCCGAAAGGTGGTGAATAAGGCGCCAGGATCCCCGCGCAGGGCGATCAATGCGGCCCCGGGCTACCTGCATCAACCATGTTGCTGGGCTTGCAGCGCGCGAAAGCACGGCTGGGTCAGGCTGTGTCCGAGCTGGAAGTGGTGTTTGCTCGGCTTTTAGCGGGAAACCTGGGTATTGAGAGGTTCCCCATAATCTCCTTGCGCAGGGAGCAGAACTCCACGTTGCTCATGGCATCCGTCATTCTCTGGGCGCTAGGCCTCTCGCTGGTGTGGTATTCCGGGACGATCTCGACCGCGCTTGCAGCACTGCTGATTGCGGGCGTGCTGTTTGCCCTGACCCGCTCCACTTTCGACGGGGTGCTTCTTCGCACATCCAGTGCATCGGACTATCCGAAGTTCAAATCGCGAGCCCAGGCGGGCGCCAGTGCCTTTTCGGTGGGCTGGATCCTGCTGGCTATCTTCCTGCCCCCGCTCCAGATCGGCTTCGCATTCCTGATCTTCGCGGGGCTAGTCATGGTCGGCGCACTGCTATTTCTCTTCTCGAGCCTACACTCGGCACAGGCATTGCCGAAGAGCAGTTCACCGAGCTGAAGCCTGCCGTTGCATGGAAGCCTCAGTAGCATCATTGGTGCAGGATTCAGCGGGATCTCGACTGCGGCGTAACTGCTTGCAGCGGACCTGCGACATCCGATTTCTCTGGTCGTCATCGACAGCGAGGAAAACTTCGCGAGAGGCATGGCCTATCGACGCAACGGCGCGAACTGGCTGATGAATGCGCCTAAAAGAGACTTCATCCGCGTCCACCGAGCGTAGATATCCGCGCTGCAACAACAGAAAACAACTTTGCATATTCAAATAGATTCTGAGCTCTTGGGCAAAGTGGCTTTATGGTCTTCGCCTGCTTTCCTACTCTCTTCCCGTTGACCGACCTCCAGTTGGCCGGATATCGGCTGCCACCATGCCTCATTTCTTGTTGATCTCTCCAAAGACCCTCCAAACATGGCTGCTCGATGGTCAAGAAATCGCCCTGCTAGATGTCCGTGAAGCGGGCCAGTTCGGCGAAGGCCACCCCTTTTTCGCGATTCCCGCGCCCTACAGCCGTCTTGAGATCGACATAGGCCATCTGGTCCCTCGCCCGGACACGCGCGTGGTGCTGGTGGACGCAGGCGATGGTGTGGCCGACAAGGCTGCTCGCCGGCTAGCCACTCTAGGGTATGGCCAAGTGCATGTCCTTGAAGGCGGTACGCCCGCATGGGAGCAGGCCGGCTTTACGCTGTTCAAGGGCGTGAACCTGCCCTCCAAAACCTTTGGCGAGTTGGTGGAGCACGCCTTCGACACCCCCCACATCAGCGCTCGGCAACTGCAGGCCCGCCTGGATGCGAACGAACCCCTGGTGCTGCTCGATGGCCGCACGGCGCAAGAGCACCAGAAGATGGCCATTCCGGGCGCGGTCTCGGTCCCCAATGGCGAACTGGCCCTGCGCTGGCGCAGCCTGGTGCCGGATGCCGCCACGCCCATCGTGATCCACTGCGCCGGCCGCACGCGCAGCATCATCGGCGCGCAAATCCTGCGCAGCCTGGGCGTACCCAACCCCGTGCTTGCGCTGGAGAACGGTACCCAGGGCTGGGCCCTGGCCGGGCTCACGCTGGAGCACGGCAGCACCCGCAGCGGCGTGAAGCAGCCCTTGGCAGCGCATGCCGGCGACCAGGCAGCCGCCCGTCGTCTGGCGCAGGAGGCGGGCGTGTACCTGCTCAGCGCGCCACAGGCCCAGGCATGGCTCGACGAAAGCGCACGTACCACCTATGTGCTGGACGTGCGCACAGCCGAGGAGTTTGCGAAAGGCACGCTGGTCGGCGCGCGCCACGCACCAGGCGGCCAGTTGCTGCAGGCCACCGACCAGACCATCGGCGTGCGCGGCGGCCGTGCGCTGCTGCTGGACGATGATGGTGTGCGCGCCCCGGTCGTGGCCGCCTGGCTGGCACGGCTGGGCCACGAGACCGGCGTGGTGGAGGGCGGCATCAGCGCAGCTCTGCGTGTGCCGGCCCCGGTGCAGCACCTGGCCGCTCTTCCTTCCGTACCCGAGGTTTCCGCAGAACAACTGGCGCAATGGGTGGCGCGGCAGCAGCCCGTGCTGCTGGACCTGCAGGCCTCGCTGACGCACCGCCGGCAGCACCCTGCGGGCGCCCGCTGGGCGGTGCGGCCTCGCATCGTTGCTGCGGCGCAGGCGGCCGCTGCTTCGGCAGAGACCCCGGTTCTGCTGCTCGCGCCCGATGTTGCCACGGCCCAGCTGGCTGCGGTTGATCTGGTCGAAGCGGGTTGGCGCCATATCCACTGGACCTCTCATGCCCATTGGTCTGCTGCGGGTCTGGCCCATGAGGCGTCGCCTCTGAGCCCTGGCGATGCCGAGGCCATCGATTACCTTTTTTTCGTGCACGACCGCCACGACGGCAACCTCGACGCGGCGCGGCGCTACCTTGAGTGGGAAACCGGCCTCATCGCCCAATGCTCACCCGAAGAGCTGGGCGCCTTCCGCCTGCCACAGCGGGAGCCAGTGCACGCCTGAACCCAAGGAGCGGAGAAAGCACGCGCAACGAAATCCAGATATGGATATCTGGAAACATTTGTTTTCTTAAGACATGCAGAACGGCACCATGCGGGTTTTCCTGTAGTTACCCCATGCCGCTCCGCCTCCCCCGCCCTTCCCTCCTCGCATCCACCCTCGCCGCGGCATCCCTGCTGGCCTTGGCCAGCCCGGCCGCGCATGCCGATGCCACGCTCGACAAGATCAAGCAGCGCGGCAAGGTCACCATCGGGGTGCTAATCAACGGCGGGCCCTTTGGCTCCATCGACCCGGCCAACCAGCAACTGGTGGGCTGGAACCCGGAGCTGGCGCGCGCGCTGGCCAAGGGCCTGGGGGTAGAAGCCGACCTGGTGCAGGTGCAGACGGCCACGCGCGTGCAGTTCCTGCAGGGCGGCAAGGTGGACCTGCTGATCGCATCCATGGAGCTCACCCCCGAGCGCGCGGAGATCCTGGGCTACGCGCCCACGCCGTTCTACCGCGTGGGTGGCACGGCGGCCACGCTCAAGAACACTGGTATCACTCGCTGGGAAGACCTGCGCGGCAAGCCGGTTTGCCTGTCGCAGGGCAGCAGCTATGCCAAGCCCCTCACGGCCGAGTTTGGCGCGCAGGTGCAGGGCTTCAAGAGCTCGTCCGAATCGCTGCTGGCGCTCAAGGGCGGTAACTGCGTGGCGGCTGTGCACGACGCCACGCTGATCCACCCCCTGCTGCGTACCAACCCTGAATGGAGCGGGCACACCGCGCCGATCACGGCAGAGCTGCTGCCGGCCCCGTCGGTGGTGTGGACCCGCAAGGGCGAGGCAGACACAATCGCGGCCGTGGACAAGGTGGTGCGCGACTGGCACCGCAGCGGCTGGCTCATCGCCACCGAAAAGCGCTTGGGCATCGAGCCTGCGCAGCCCCTGCTGCCGGAACTGCAGGCCAAGTTCAAACAGGGCTCCTGAACCGCCCGCCGACTTGATCCTCCCCCGCGCCGGGCCCCGCCGCCCGCAGGGGCTGCTGCCTTTGTGCACCAACCCACCTGAACCACCCATGAAACCATTGCACCGCCTGTTCGCCCAGGCCAGCGCCGCCCTGCCCTTTGTGCTTGTACTGGCAGCACCCGCCCATGCCGACGCCACGCTCGACCGCATCAAGCAGCGCGGCAAGATTGTGGTGGGCGTCATCCTCTCGGGCCCGCCGTTCGGCACCATCGACCCTGCGACGCAAAAGCACATCGGCTACAACGTGGAGTTGTCCGAGGGCGTGGCCAAGGGCCTGAACGTGGCGGTGGAAACGGTGCAGGTCCAGCCCTCCAACCGGGTGCAGTTCCTGCAGCAGGGCAAGGTCGACATCCTGATCGCCAACATGCAGTGGACCCAGGAGCGCAGTGAGATCCTCGATTTCGTACCCACGCCATTCGAGGAAGTCGGCGGTGCCGGCATCGCCCGCAAGGGCAGCGGCATCACCCGCTGGGAGGACGTGAAGGGCAAGCCCGTGTGCGTGTCGCAGGGCAGCAACTTCACCAAGCCGCTGGCCGACCAGTACGGCGCTCAGATCAAGGCCTTCCGTGGCCAGCCCGAATCGCTGCTGGCGCTGCGCGGCGGTAACTGTGCCGTGGCCGTGCACGTGAGTCCCACGCTGCGCGACCTGGTGGCCGACAACGCCGACTGGAAGGACTACGAGATCGTCTCGCCCTCGGACCTGATTCCCTCGCCTTCGGTGATCTGGGTGCGCAAGGGCGAGGCCGACACCCAGGCGGCGCTGGACAAGATCGTGCAGAACTGGCACCGCACGAGCTGGCTGATCGAGGTGGAAAAGAAGAACGGCATGACGCCCACACCCCTGCTGCACCAGTTGCACCAGAAGTTCAAGAAAGTGCCCGCCTGATCGGTGTCTCGCCTGCCATGACCCAAGACACCTCCGCCCCCACCTCCCTGCGCCTGTCGCAACGTGCCCAGCGCGTGCGCCTTTCGGCCGTCGCCGCTGCCAGTGCCCGTGCCACGGCGCTACGGACCAAGGGGCGCGATATCGTCACGCTGACCTCGGGCGAGCCCGATTTCGACACGCCGGACTTCATCAAGCAGGCGGCGACAGCCGCGCTGGCCTGTGGCGAGACCAAGTACACCGCCACGTCCGGTACCCCGGCCCTGCGCCAGGCCATCAGCGCCAAGTACGCCCGCGAGAACGCGCTGTTCTACCCGCCCTCGCAAATCATCGTCTCCAACGGCGGCAAGCAGGTGCTGTACGACGCCTTCGCCGCCACGCTCGATGCGGGCGACGAGGTGCTGCTGCCCGCGCCGTACTGGACCTCGTTCCCGGACATGGTGCGCGTGAACGATGGCACGCCGGTGTTCGTGCCCTGCACCGAGGCCACGGGCTTCAAGCTCACGGCGGCGGCACTCGAGGCCCACATCACGCCGCGCACGCGCTGGCTGGTGCTCAACACCCCCTCCAACCCCACCGGCGCGGTGTACAGCGCTGCCGAGCTGGCGGCCCTGGCCGGGGTGCTGCAGCGACACCCTGCGGTCTGGGTGCTGGTCGACGAGATCTACGAGCACATCTGTTTCGGCACCCAGCCGCCCGCGCACCTGCTCGGTGTGGCGCCGGACCTCAAGGAGCGCACGCTGCTGGTCAACGGCGCCTCCAAGACCTATGCCATGACCGGCTGGCGCGTGGGCTGGGGCGCTGGGCCGCAGGCGTTGGTGCAGGCGATGACGGTGATCCAGTCGCAGGTGTCCTCTGGCGCCAATGCCATCGGCCAGGCGGCCTTGGCGGCGGCACTGACTTCGCCCGACCAGTCCTTCGTGGCCCAGGCGCGCGACACCTATGCGCGCCGCGCGGCCTTTGTGGTGCAAGCATTCAACGCCATCGAGGGGCTGTCGCTTCTAGCGCCAGAGGGGGCCTTCTTCGCCTACGTGAGCTGTGCCGGGGTGCTGGGCCGCCTGCGGCCGGATGGCCGGCCCATTGCTTCGGACACCGATTTCGTCGAATGGCTGCTCGAATCCGAAGGCGTGGCCGTGGTGGATGGGCCGGCCTACGGGCTCTCGCCCTACTTTCGCATTTCCATCGCCGCCAGCGATGCTGCCCTGGCCGAGGCCGCACGGCGTATCTCCCGCGCGGTGGGTGCCTTGCGCCCTCCCGCGACGGCAGAGTTGGCCATGGCATGAGCAGCGCCGAATGGCTGGCCCAGGGCGTGGCCGCGCTCAAGGGCATAGGCCTCAACTATGCGTTCGTGCTCGATGCGGGTGAGCGCCAGGCCTTCCTCCGTGGCCTGGGCGTCACGCTGCAGCTGTGCCTGCTCACCATTCCGTGCAGCCTGGCGGCAGGCGTCGTGCTGGCGGCCCTGCTTACCTCGGGCCGCACCTGGCTGGCATTGCCGGCGCGGGCCTTCGTGGAGGTCACGCGCAACACGCCCACGCTGGTGCAGCTGTACTGCGCCTTTCTGGTGCTCAACATGCTCATCAGCCAGCAGCTCAAGGGCACGGGCCTGGGCAATCCGCTCACGCCGCTGGTGTGGGTGGTGATCGTGGTGTCGCTGCACAAGGGGGTGTTCCATGCGGAGGCGCTGCGCGCCGGCATCGAGGCGGTGCCACGCGTGACGCTGGAGGCCGCGCGCTCGCTGGGCTTTTCGCGCCAGCAGCTGCTGGCCCGGGTGCAGCTGCCGCTGGCCCTGCGCTTCGCGCTGCCCTCGCTGGTCAACAACCTGGTGGACCTGGTGAAGATGACTGCCGTGGCCTCGGCCATCGCGGTGGGCGACGTGACCTACGAGTCCATCATGATCTGGACGCACCGCGATAACGTGCTCGAGCTGCTGCTCTTGATCCTGCTGTATTTCGGCCTGCTGACCTGGCTGGTGAGCCGCGCCGGCCGCTGGCTCGAACACCGACTGAGGATGCCCGGCTATGGCCAATGAACTCGCTCTGCGCCGCCCGGTGCCGCTGGCACTGGTGCGCAACCCATGGTTGATAGGCGCCGCCGCCTTGCTGGCCCTGCTGACATTCTGGAGCGCCACGGGCACCACGCCCACGGCCCTCGTGCACCTGTGGAAGTGGTCCCCCGCCCTCCTGCGCGGGCTGCTGGTGAACATCGAGATCAGCGTGCTGGCGGTGGCGCTGGGCACGGCCTTGGGGCTGGTGCTCGGGGCCCTGGCGCTCTCGCCCATCGGTGCGGTGCGTACAGTGGTGCGCTGCTATGTGCAGGTCTTTCGCAATGCGCCGGTGCTGGTGTTGGTGTACTTCACCACCTATGTGTTCCCGTTCGAGCTGTACCTGGTGTCCTGGACCCTGCCGTTTCCCGACTGGATCAAGGTGGTGCTGGGCCTGGCCCTGCCCACCAGCGCCAACGTGGCCGAGATCTTCCGCGGTGCGATCCAGTCCATCCCAAGCACGCAGTGGGAGGCGGCCCAGTCGCTGGCATTCCGCCGACGCGATATCTTCCGGCTCATCGTGCTGCCCCAGTGCCTGCGGCGCATGCTGCCGCCCTGGATGAACCTGTACGCCAGCATCACCATGAGCACCTCGCTGGCCTCACTGGTGGGCGTGCATGACGTGGTGGACACGGCGCAGATCGCCAGCAACACCGTGGCCCGCACCGATTTCACCATCCTCGTGTACTTCACGCTGCTGGCCCTCTTCTTCGCCTATTGCTACCCCATTGCCCGCGCCACGCGCGCGCTGGAGCAACGCCATGACCACCATTGACACCACCGTCACCTCCACCCCGAACGCGGGCACGCCGCTGGTGCAGCTGAGCGACGTGCACCTGTCCTTCGGCAGCAACCAGGTGCTGCAGGGCATCGACGTGCAGGTGCGCAGGGGCGAGGCCGTGTCCATCATCGGGCCCTCGGGCTCGGGCAAGTCCACCATCCTGCGCTGCATCACCGGCCTGCTGCGCCCCCAGCGCGGCACTATCGTGGTGGGTGACACGCGCGTGGACGCGCTGCGCACCGAGGCCGAGCTGATCGCGCTGCGCAAGCGCGTGGGTTTCGTGTTCCAGCAGTACAACCTGTTTCCGCACCTCACGGTGCTGGAGAACCTGGTGATCGCCCCCACCCGCGTGGTCGGCCGTGCGCGGGCCGATGCCAAGCGCACGGCGCGCGAGCTGCTCGACCGCGTGCGCCTGTCGCACAAGGAGGCCGCCTACCCGGGCGAACTGTCGGGCGGCCAGCAGCAGCGCGTGGCGATTGCCCGCGCCCTGGCCATGCAGCCCGAACTGATGCTGTTCGACGAAGTCACCTCGGCGCTCGATCCCGAGACCGTGGGCGAGGTGCTCACCGTGATCCGCGAACTGGTGCAGGGTGGCATGACCTGCGTGCTGGTGACCCACGAGATGCGCTTTGCCGAGGAGGTGAGCGATGCCGTGTACTTCACCGAAGCCGGGCGCATCGTCGAGCAGGGCCCGCCCGCACGGATCTTCGGCCAGCCCGAGAGCGAACGCACGCGCGCCTTTCTCAGCCGTACCCTGGGCGATGGCGGCCGCGCCCGGGCCACCACCCAGCACCCCACGGTGCCGGCCACGCCGTTCGGCGGGCTGCGCTTTGCCATCTGAGCCCGAACCGCATAACGTATACCTTGACCGGAGCCACCCCCATGACCACGACACCCCACACCACCCCTGATCTCGCCACCGCCACGGCCAGCCAGCGCCGCGCGGCCATCGACCAGGCCCTGGCCGACATCCGCCGCACGGTGGAGGCCGGCCCGCCCGACCGCGCCACGCTGGCCCGGGTCACCGCCCGGCTCGAGGCCCTGGCCGCGCAGGGCACGCTGTTCACGCGTGCGGACTTTCCACCACCGGCCGAGACCGAAGGGGTGGGCGCTTCTACCCGCTACCGCCTGAACGCGGCCGATGGTGACGAAGGCATCGCGCTGTACCTGAACTCCATCAACCCCGGCAAGACCACGCTACCGCACAACCACACCACCTGGGCGGTGATCGTGGCCGTGCAGGGCCAGGAGGAAAACCGCCTGTACGAGCGCACCGACGATGGCAGCAACCCCGACAAGGCCGAGATCCGCGTGGTGCGCGAGCTCACGGTCCAGCCGGGCACCTCCGTGGCCTTTTTGCCGGACGACCTGCACAGCATCCACGTGGTGGGCACCGAGCCCACGCTGCACTTCCACCTGTACGGCAAGCCGCTGGAGCACCTGTCGGGTCGCATCGGCATCGACCCGGCCACCGGCGCGGTGATCAACTACAACGCCACCCAGTTCAAGCCCAGCACGGCCGCGGCATGAAGGCGCCCACGACGACCAACGCCCTGGGCGCGGCCACCCGGCTGCTGCATGCGGGTCAGCCGGCGCTGCGCGAAGGCGCCGGCCCGGTCAACGTGCCCGTGGTGCGCACCAGCACCGTGCGCTTCGAGAGCATGGCGGCCTACCACCGCTACCACGAGCGCCGGGATGCCGGCGAGCGCGTGGCCGCCTATGGCCGCCATGGCATGGACACGCACCGTGCGCTCGAAGACGCGGTGACCGGCCTCGAAGGCGGGCACCGCGCCTTCCTCACGCCCTCGGGCCTGTCGGCCATCGCGCTGGTGCTGGTGGCCCTGCTATCGCCCGGCGAGCATGCCCTGGTGGCCGACAGCGTGTACGCCCCGCTGCGCCGCATCGACCGGCTGTTGCTGCAGCGCCTGGGGGTGGAGCTGGAGTTCTTTTCACCCTCCGAGGACGACCTGGCCGGCAGGATCCGCCCCAACACGCGCCTCGTGTACCTGGAATCCCCGAGCTCGCTGCTCTACGAGGTGCTCGACCTGCCGCGCCTAGCGGGCATTGCGCGCGAGCGCGGTCTGACGGTGGTGGCCGACAACACCTGGAGCGGCGGCTGGTTCTACCAGCCCCTGGCGCACGGCGCCCACATTTCCGTGCAGGCGGCCACCAAGTACCTGGCCGGGCATTCCGACGTGATGCAGGGCGTGGTGGTGGTGGACAGCCCTGCCCTGGCCAAGAAGGTGTCGAACGCCTACGAGGCCCTGGGCCTCACGGTGGGCGCCGACGACGCCGCCCTGACCCTGCGCGGCATGCGCACCCTGCCCGTGCGGCTGGCCCAGCACCAGCGCCACGCGACCGAGGTGGCGCAGTGGCTGCAGCAGCAGGCGGGCGTGGCGCGGGTGTTCTACCCCGCCCTGCCCGACGACCCGGGCCATGCGCTGTGGCGCCGCGACTTTCGCGGTGCCAGCGGCCTGGTGTCTTTTGCGCTGGACAGCGCCGACCCGGCGGCAGCCGACCGGGTGGTCGATGCGCTGCAGCTCTTTGGCATCGGCGCCTCCTGGGGCGGGTATGAGAGCCTGGCCATCACGGCCGCGCCCGAGCGGCTGCGTGAGCACAGCCACTGGCGCAGCGCAGCCCCGGTGGTGCGCCTGCACGTGGGCCTGGAAGACCCCGCGGACTTGATCACTGACCTGGCCCAGGCGCTGGCACGGCGCGGCTGAGCCCGGCGCTCAGTGCCGTGGGGGAATGGCCAGCCCCAGGTGCTCGCGCAGGGTGCTGCCTTCGTATGCCGTGCGGAACAGGCCGCGGCGCTGCAGGATGGGCACCACGCCATCGACAAAATCCTGCAGCCCGCCTGGCAGCACGTCGGGCATGAGGTTGAAGCCATCGGCCGCACCGGCGCGAAACCAGTGCTGGATGTCGTCCGCGATCTGATCGGGCGTGCCCACGATGACGCGGTGCCCGCCACCGCCCGCCAGCCGGCGCACCAGTTGCCGCACGGTCAGGTTCTCGCGGCGGGCCGTGGACAGCGTGGCGTGGAAGAAGGTGTGGTTGCCGTTGCCACCGGCCGGCAGGCCGACGTCGTCGGGCAGCGGCTGGTCGATGTGCAGGCGGTCGGGCGTGATGCCCAGGATGCCGGCGAGCCGCGTGAGGTTGTACTCCCAGGGAATCAGGTCCACCAGCGCGTCGCGCCGGCGCACGGCCTCGGCCTCGGTGGCGCCGACGATGGTGGTGAGCCCGGGCAGCACCTTGATGGAGCTCGCCGGCCGCCCGTTGGCCTGCACGGCGGCACGCAACTTGTTGGCGTAGCCCAGCGACTCCTCCAGCGTGGTGGACGCGGTGAACACCGCCTCGGCATGCTCGGCCGCCAGCTGGATGCCGTCGGCCGACCCGCCGGCCTGCACCAGCACCGGGTGGCCCTGGGCGCTGCGCGGCAGGGTGAGCGCGCCGTGCACGGCGAAGTGCGCGCCCCGGTGCAGGATGGGGTGGACCTTGGCCGCGTCCACGAACTGACCGGTGGCCTTGTCGGCCACGAGGGCATCGTCCTCCCAGCTGTTCCACAGCTGCTTGACCACGGTGGCGAACTCCCCGGCCCGGGCATAGCGCTGCTGGTGGTCGGGCACATCCTGGCGGCCGAAGTTGCGCGCCGAGGCCAGGTCGGCCGTGGTCACCATGTTCCAGCCCACCCTGCCTTCACTCACATGGTCGACCGAGGCGAAGCGCCGGGCGATGTTGTAGGGCTCGTTGTAGCTGGTGGAGGCGGTGGCGATCAGCCCGATGCGCGAGGTGGCGGCCGCCATGCTGGTCAGCAGGATGGTCGGCTCGATCGCGGTGATGGGACGCAGGTGGATCTGGTCGGCAATGGCCGCGTTGTCGGCCAGGAAGACCGCATCGAACTTCGCGCCCTCTGCGATCTGCGCCACCCGGGTGTAGTGCTTCGCGTCGATGAAGGCGCGCGGATCACTGTCGGGCAACCGCCAGGCCGACGGCAGGAAGCCCGAGTGCAGGATGTTGACGTTCAGGTGCAGTTGGCGCGGTGGGATGGCAGTCGTCATGGAATGTCTTGTGGGCAGAAGTGACCGCTCCTGCGGATTTGCATTCAGCCGGATAGCCAGGCGGGGAGCCGCAGACAGTGCTGTAGCACGGCAAGGCTCCCCAACGACGCTGGCAGGTTGAAGGCAGATTCGTATCAATGAACTTTGGGATAGCCGTGGCGCTCGGCCAGCAGCTCCAGGATGCGCTTGGCATCGTTCACGAAGCGGACCGCGCCGATCGCCTTGGCATCCTCGGGCACGGGGTGCTCGTCGCCCAGGATCAGCGCGGGCAGGCTCTGGTGCTCGGCGTCCAGCGCGGCGATGACCACGGGACGGGGGCGCGGGTACGGCAGTCGCTCGATGTCAAGGCGCGCGGCCAGCTCGGGGTTGCCGGCCAGCAGGCCCTCGATCCCGATGCAGTGCGGACAGACGAAGCGCTCGCCCGGATGGCGGGCATCCTCGAACCCGGGTTGCAAAAGCAGAAGGCGGTCGCGGCTCATGGAGGTGTCTTTCTTTCGTCGGTGGAAATGGCCAGCGTGCGGTCCCAGGCCCGGGCAGCGCTGCGCCGCCGCGCCAGGGGCGGCCATTCAGTTCAGGGGGGTATATCACGCAGAACGGATACGCAGGGATTTGCGCCCCACCAATATAGCCAGGCGCTGCCTCCAAAGGGCACTGAATATGTCATATGGATATTTCTGAATACCTCATATGGATATAACCAATCCAACGGACGGCCCCCGTTATTCGCCAAATCCCCGGCTAGTGCAGATACCATCGCCCGAGGCCCGTGGCGCCCATTAATGCCGCACACCGTTTTTCGTTGCTTATTTTCAAATTCGGGGACATTCACGCATGACCTATACCGCATCGCCCTCCCGCTACGAAGGCGCGGCCTACCGCCGCGTGGGCCGCAGCGGCCTGGTGTTGCCCGCCCTGTCGCTGGGCCTGTGGCACAACTTCGGCGACAGCACGCCGATCGACACGCAGCGCAAGCTGCTGCGCACCGCGTTCGACCATGGCATCAACCATTTCGACCTGGCCAACAACTACGGCCCGCCCTACGGCAGCGCCGAAATCAACTTTGGTCGCCTGCTCAAGGAAGACTTCCGCCCCTACCGCGACGAGCTGATCATCTCGTCCAAGGCCGGCTGGGACATGTGGCCCGGCCCCTATGGCAAGGGCGGCGGCTCGCGCAAGTACGTTCTCGCCAGCCTGGACCAGAGCCTGCAGCGCCTGGGCCTGGACTATGTGGACATCTTCTACTCGCACCGCTACGACCCCGACACCCCGCTGGAGGAAACCGCCGCCGCACTGGCCCAGGCCGTGCAGCAGGGCAAGGCGCTGTACATCGGCATCTCGTCGTACTCGGCGCGCAAGAGCCGCGAGATCGCTGCGCTGCTGGCGCAGTGGAAGGTGCCCCTGCTGATCCACCAGCCGGCCTACAACCTGTTCAACCGCTGGATCGAGAAGGACCTGCTCGACGCCACGCAGGAGATCGGCGCCGGCGTCATCGCCTTCACCCCACTGGCCCAGGGCCTGCTGACCGACAAGTACCTGGCCGGCACGCCGGCCGATGCGCGGGTGAACCGCCCCGGCGGCGGCTCGCTGCGCGCCGAGCACCTGTCCGAGGCCAACATCGAGCGCGCCCGTGCGCTCGACAGGATCGCAAAGCGGCGCGGCCAGAGCCTGGCCCAGCTCGCGCTGGCCTGGACACTGCGCGACCCGCGCGTGAGCTCGGCCCTGATCGGTGCCAGCCAGCCCGAGCAGATCTTGCACAACCTCGCGGCGCTGCAGAACCTGTCGTTCACCGCCGAGGAACTCGCCGAGATCGACCAGCACGCGGTCGAAGGCGGGATCAACCTCTGGGAAAAGCCCTCGACGGAATACGCCTGAGGAGCGCTGGCGCAGCACCTGCGGGTGCTGCCCTGCTTCAAGCGTAGGCGCCTGCCGGGGCGCCTTTTTCCATTCCCTCCGCCTCTAGCACATCGGCGTAGTGGCGCTCGGCCACGTCGGGGTGCGAGCGCAGCCGCCCCTTGAGCAGGTTGCGGCCCGTGTGGGCGATCAGCGGGTTGCGCGGATCCCGGTCCACACCCCGTGCGCGGGCCGCCAGTTCGGGCGGCAGGGGCAGCGCCGGCAGCTCCGCATCGAGCTGCGGGCTCAGGAAGAAGGCGATGGAAAACCGCTCGCGGCTTTGCGGCGGGCTGACCACGCGGTGGATGTTGGCGCGCAGGTAGCCGCTGGACTGCACCTCCAGCACCTCGCCGAGGTTGATGACCAACGTGCCCTCGATGGGCGGCACGTCGATCCATGCCTCGCCGGGCACGCTGCGGTCCAGCACCTGCAGGCCGGCCTCGCGGTGCTGCAGCAGCAGGGTGAGGCAGCCCGAATCCTTGTGCGCACCCACGCCCTGCTGCGATACATCGGCCCCGCGGCCCGGGTAGCGGATCAGCTTGACATGCTGGATGGGCGCACTCGCAAAGGCCGCATCGAAACGCTCCTGCGGCTGGCCCAGCGCCAGGGCCAGGGCCTGCAGCAGTTGGCGGCCTGCCACGGTCAGCGTCTGCTGCCAGTCCACCACCGCAGTGCGCAGGCCGGGCAGTTCGGCCGGCCACTGGTTGAGGCCCTGAAGCCGGGTCCAGGCCGGCACGCCGGGCCCCTGGGGAATGGCGGCGTACTCGGCGCCGATGTCGATCTGCTCGCGCCAGTCCTGCGCGCCGCGCGTGATCTCCAGGCCCGGCCCGGTGTAGCCGCGGAAATGCGGCGAGTTCACCATCTGCAGCGCCTGCTTGCGCTCGGCCGGCAGGTCGAAGAATGCCTGGGTCGCCGCGAACAGCGCCTCCTCCTGCCCGGGGGCAGCGCCATGGCCGCGCAGATAGAAGAAGCCGACCCCATGGGCCACCTCGCGCAGGGTGTGCACGAAGCGCTCGCGCTGCAGCGCATCGCCCTCGGTGAATTCACGCAGATCGAGGACAGGCAGGGTCGGGGCAGGCAAGGCAGTGGTGGCGGTCATGGAACAGGCAGGCGCTAAGCCATCGGGTCGGGAGCGCATTGTCCGCAGCGCCTCCCGCAGGGCCAACGAAGTTTTTCGCCCAAGCACATGCAAAAAGCATCGCTGAGCGCCCTGCCAGGCGCTTGCTTGGCAATGGCATTTGCTTACTCGAAAAGCTTCGCAGCCGGGGGCCTGATTGCTGCCTAGACTCCGCCTCCTTAGAACCTATTCATTGATTTTCTGGTCATCCATATGCAAAAACGCTCTGTACTCCGCACCCTTGCCGCCACCGCCCTGCTTGCCACCACTGCTGCCGGATGGGCGCAGACCAGCCAGACCCTGCGCGTGGGCGTGCGCGGCGGGGTGGACGAAGAGATCTGGGAGGTCGTCACCCAGGTGGCCAAGAAGAACGGCCTGGCCGTCAAGCCCGTGGTGATCACCGGCACGGCCAGCCCGAACGAGGCGCTCAACAACGGCGACCTCGAAGCCAATTCCTTCCAGCACAACCCCTTCCTGCGCGACCAGATCCAGCAGCGCGGCTACAAGCTGGCGGCCGTGGGCGACACCTACATCTCGCCGATCGCGTTCTACTCCAAGAAGGTCAAGGCCTTCAAGGATCTGCCCGATGGCGCGCGCCTGGGCATCCCCAACGACCCGAGCAACCAGACGCGCGCGCTCGTGGTGCTGCGCGACCAGGGTGTGCTCACCCTGCGCGACGGCTTCAACCCGGCCGCCGGCACGGCCACGCTGGCCGACGTCACGGGCTACAAGAAGAAGGTGCAGCTCGTGGAAGCCGCCTCGGTGGTGCTGGCCCGCTCGCTCGACGACCTCGACGCCTCGGCCATCGTGAACACCTTTGCCTACCAGGCCGGCCTGATCGCCACGCGCGACGGCATCGCCGTGGAAAAGCGCGAGAACAACCCCTACGTGAACATCCTCGTGGTGCGCGAGCAGGACAAGGGCAAGCCCTGGGTGGCGCCGCTGGTCAAGTCCTACCAGTCGGAGGAAGTGCGCCAGTTCATCCTCAAGAAGTTCGACGGCTCGGTCATCCCCGCGTTCTGACGCGCCCCGGTTCTTCCGCCGATTGTCTGCAGGGCGCCGAAACGGGCGCCCCGCCCTGCCCTTTCCCCTTTCGCATGACTGCTCCCCAGAGCGCCGCGCCGGCTTTGGCCGGCGCGCACATTGTTTTCGACCGCGTCCACAAGGATTACCCGGGCACCTCCGGCCCGGTGAAGGCCCTCGACGCGATTTCCTTTGACGTACGCCGCGGCGAGGTCTTCGGCATCATCGGCCGCAGCGGCGCGGGCAAGTCCACCCTGCTGCGCACCGTCAACCGCCTTGAAGACGCCAGCGGCGGGCAGGTCAGCGTGGACGGGGTCGATGTGAACAGCCTGAACGAAGACGCCCTGGTGGCGCTGCGCCGGCGCATCGGCATGATCTTCCAGCACTTCAACCTGCTGTCGGCCAAGACGGTGCGCGAGAACGTGGCGCTGCCGCTCAAGGTGGCCGGCGTGAAGCCCGCCGAGATCGCGCCGCGCGTGGATGCCCTGCTCGACCTGGTCGGCCTGCGCGACAAGGCCGACGTGTACCCCGCCAAGCTCTCGGGCGGCCAGAAGCAGCGCGTGGGCATTGCCCGGGCGCTGGTGCACCAGCCCGAGGTGCTGCTGTGCGACGAGGCCACCTCGGCGCTGGACCCCGAGACCACGCAGTCCATCCTGGCGCTGCTGTCCGACATCAACCGCACGCTGGGCCTGACCATCGTGCTCATCACGCACGACATGGCCGTGATCCGCGAGGTCTGCGACCGCGTGCTGGTGGTCGACCAGGGCCAGCTGGTGGAGCTGGGCGAGGTCTGGCGCGTGTTCGGCGAGCCGCAGGCCGATGCCACGCGGGCCCTGCTGCGGCCGCTGCAGCACGACCTGCCGGCCGACCTGGCCGCCGCGCTGGTGCCGGACCTGGGCGGCCGACCCGGCCAGGCCGTGCTCAGCCTGGGCTTTGCGGGCGCAGCGCGGCCCCAGGGCCTGCCGCTGCAGGCGCTGGCCGCCCTGGGGCCTGGCGCCACGCTGCTGCATGGCGGGCTGGACCGCATTCGTGGCCACGCCCAGGGCCGGCTGCTGGTGTCCGTGCCCGCCGACGGCAGTTTCCACATCGACGACACCGCACGCGCGGCGCTGGGCGCCGACCGCATCGAGATCCTTGGCTATGTCCACTCCACTGATTGACAAGTACGTCCAGGCGTTCCTGGAAACCCTGCTCATGGTCAGCGTGTCGGCGGTGATCGCCATCGCAGTCGGCCTGCTGCTGGCCGTGGTGCTCACCGTCACCGCGGCCAAAAGCCTGTATCCGCGGCCGCGCTTCCACAAGGGCCTGTCGATCACGGTCAACGTGTTCCGCGCCATTCCCTTCATCATCCTGCTGGTGGCGCTGCTGCCGGTCACGCGCTTCCTGGTGGGTACCACGCTGGGCACCTGGGCGGCCGTGGTGCCGCTGTCCATCAACCTGATCCCGTTCTACGCCCGCATCGCCCAGGTCAGCCTGAACGACGTGGACCCGGGCCTCGTCGAGGCCGCGCGTGCCATGGGCTGCCGCCGCTGGCACATCGTGCGCCACGTGCTGCTGCCCGAGGCGCTGCCCGGCATCATCAGCGGCATGACGGTGAGCGTGATCGCCATGATCAATGCCTCGGCCATGGCCGGCGCGGTGGGTGCCGGCGGCCTGGGCGACCTGGCCATCCGCTACGGCTACGAACGCTACGAGACGCGCGTGATGTTCGAGGTGATCGTGGTGCTGGTGGCCCTGGTCACGCTGATCCAGTTCGCCGGCGAATGGCTGGCGCGCCGCGTGGACCACAAGCGCTGAGCGGCTAGATCGCGAACAGCAGCACCCGCCCGCCCGTGGGCGACGGCGGGGGCAGCAGGATGCGGCCGATGTCCGGCACTGCCGCCATCAGCTCCTGGGTGTAGGGGTGGCGTGGCGACGACAGCACCGCGTCGGCCGGGCCCACCTCCACCAGCTGGCCGCGCTGCATCACGCCCACGTGGTCGCACATGTGGCGTACCACCGCGAGGTTGTGGCTGATGAGCAGGTAGGTCAGGCCCAGCTCGTCCTGCAGGTCGCGCATGAGGTTGAGCACCTGGGCCTGCACCGACACGTCGAGCGATGAGGTGGGCTCGTCGCAGACGATGAACTCGGGCCGGCTGGCCAGCGCCCGCGCGATGGCGATGCGCTGGCGCTGCCCGCCCGAGAACTGGTGCGGGTAGCGCAGCCCGTCGTCGGGTGACATGCGCACGCGGCGCAGCGCATCGGCCACGCGCTCGCGGGTTTCCTCGCGGCTGGCGGTGAGGCCCAGCACATGCAGCGGCTCGGCGATGATGCGGTCCACACGCCAGCGCGGGTTGAGGCTGGCATACGGGTCCTGGAAGATCATCTGGAAATGCCGGCGCAGCAGGTCCGCGCCGCGCGGGTCGGCCCAGCGGTCGATGCTGTTGATCAGCACCCGCCCCGCCGTGGGTGGCGTGAGGCCGGCGATCATGCGCGCGACAGTGGACTTGCCCGAACCCGACTCGCCGACCAGGCCGAAGGTGGTGCCGCGCGGGATGTCGAACGACACGTTCTGCACCGCCTGCACCACGCGCGGTGCCTGCCGGGTGAGCGTGCGCACCAGCCAGCTGGCCGAGGTATCGAAGTCGCGCGACAGCCCTTGCACCTGCAGCAGCAGGCGTGGCGCCAAGGGGCGCGGCTTGCCCGGCAGCGGTGCGGCGGCCGTCGCCCGCGGGGTGGATGCGACCAAGGCCAGGTGGGGCGCGGGGCCAGGCGCGCCGGGCTCGGCCACCGACGGCGCGAAGGCGGCCGCGATGTCCGAACCCACCTCGGGCACCGGCAGGCGCCGCACGCGTCGCTGCAGCGAGGGGATGGCGCCCATCAGGGCTCGCGTGTAGGGCGCGCGCGGATGGTTGAGCACGGCGTGCACGCTGCCGGTCTCCAGCACCCGGCCCTGGTGCATCACCATCACGCGGTCGGCGGCCTCGGCGATCACGCCCATGTCGTGGGTGATGAGCATCACGGCCGTGCCGCGCTGCTGGCACACGCGCCGCAGCACGCGGATCACCTGGGCCTGCACCGAGACGTCGAGCGCGGTGGTCGGCTCGTCGGCGATCAGCAGCGCGGGCTCGGCGCACAGGGCCAGGGCAATCGCCACGCGCTGGCGCATGCCGCCCGAGAACTGGTGCGGGAACTGGTCGATGCGGGCCGCCGGGTCGGCGATCTCCACATCGGCCAGCCACTGCAGCGCCCGCTCGCGCGCCTGGGCGGCCGAGAGCGGCAGGTGCACGCGCAAGGTCTCCACCAGGTGCTGGCCGATGGTGAGTACGGGGTTCAGGCTTGTCAGCGGGTCCTGGAACACCATGCCGATGTGCCTGCCGCGCAGGGCGCGCTGGTCTTCGCCGCGCAGGGTGTCGATGCGCTCGCCGCGCAGCAGCACCGAGCCGGCGCTGATGCGCCCCGGCGGCGCGATGAGCCCGATGACGGCATTGCCCGCCATGGACTTGCCGGCCCCGGACTCCCCGACCACGCCCAGGATTTCGCCCGGCGCGATGTCGAACGACACGCCATCGAGCACCTGGACGGGCCCGCGGTGGCTGTCGAACACCACGCCCAGGCCGCGTACGCTCAATGTCGGTGATTCAGGGGCGGAGGCTTTGGTGGGCAGCGACGAATCGGTCATTGAAGCTTGGGGTTGAGCGCATCGCGCAGCCAGTCGCCCACGAGGTTGACGGACAGCGCCAGTGCCAGCAGCACCAGGGCCGGGAAGAACAGGATCCACCACTCGCCCGAGAACAGGAAGCCCTGGCCCACACGGATCAGCGTGCCCAGCGAAGGCTCGGTGGGCGGCAGGCCCACGCCCAGGTAGGACAGCGTGGACTCGGCCACGATGGACAGCGCGAAGCTGATGGTGGCGATCACCAGCACGGGGGCCAGCAGGTTGGGCAGGATGTGCAGCACCAGGATGCCGCTGCGCGAGCGCCCGATCACCTGCGCGGCAAGCACATAGTCCTTGTGCTTTTCGACCATGACGGCGCCGCGCACCGTGCGTGCGTACTGCACCCATTCCGACAGGCCCAGCGAGAGCACGATCACATACACCGCCATGTCGTCGTGGTAGTTCTCCGGCAGCACGCCGCGTGCAACGCCGAAGATCAGCAGTGCCACCAGCAGCACCGGAAAGGTCAGCTGCACGTCGGCCACGCGCATCACCAGGGTGTCGAACCAGCCACCCACATAGCCCGACACCAGGCCCAGCGGCACGCCGATGGCCAGCGACAGGCCCACCGCGGCGCAGCCCACCAAGAGCGACTTGCGCAGCCCGTGCAGGATGGCCGAGTACATGTCGCGCCCCTGGTCGTCCGCCCCCAGCGGGTAGACCATGCCCGAAGGCCCGGCCTGCCCTGGCGGCGTGAAGGCATCGAGCAGCTCCAGCACCGCGGGGTCGAAGGGGTTGTGCAGCGACAGCCAGGGCGCGAACACCGCTGCCAGCAGCAGGGCCACCAGCACCAGCAGGGCCAACTGCACCGTGCGCGAGCGCGCCAGCGCGCGCAGCACGGGCGAATCGGAATTCCGCCAGGGCGTGCGCAGCCGGGGCGGGGAAAGCGGAGTGCTCATGGAAATGTCACCAGAAAGAGGATTCACTGGCGCCGCAGCCGCGGGTCCACCAGCAGGTAGACGAGGTCCACCACCACGTTGATGGCGACGTAGAGCACGGCGATGAGCAGCAGGTAGGCGGCGATCACCGGCACGTCGACCGCCTGGATGGACGAGATGAACAGCAGGCCCACGCCGGGCCACTGGAACACCGTCTCGGTGACGATGGCGAAGGCGATCAGCGAGCCGATCTGCAGGCCGGTGATGGTGACCACCGGCACCAGCGTGTTGCGCAGCGCATGGCGCAGATGGATGCTGCGCCACGGCAAGCCCCGGGCCTGCGCAAAGCGCACGTAGTCGCTGCGCAGGGCCTCGAGCATTTCGGCGCGCACCAGGCGCATGATGAGCGTGAGCTTGAACAGCGCCAGCGTGCACACCGGCAGCACCAGCGAGGCCCAGCCCGACGCTGTGAGAAAGCCTGTGCTCCAGCCGCCCAGCGCCACGGTGTCGCCGCGCCCGAACGAAGGCAGCCAGCGCAGCTCCACCGCGAACAGGTAGATGAGGCCGATGCCGATCAGGAAGGTGGGCAGCGACACCCCCACCAGTGACACCGCCATCAGCGCGCGGCTGAGCCAGCCTTCGCGCCGGATCGCGGTGTACACGCCCAGGGCCACTCCGGCGCCCACGGCCAGCAGGCCGGCCACCAGCGCCAGCTCCAGCGTGGCCGGCAGGCGCTCGGCGATCACGGCCGTCACCGGGCGCTTCAAGCGGTAGGAGATGCCTAACTCGCCCTGCCCTACCTGTCCCAGGTAGCGCAGGTACTGCACGGCCACGGGCTGGTCGAAGCCCAGCTCGGCCAGCACCGCCTGCCGGTCGGCCAGGGAGGCGTCCTCGCCCAGCAGGCTCAGCGTGGGGTCGCCGATGTGGCGGAACACGAGGAAGGCGATGAACGAGACGGCCAGCAGCACCAGGACGGACTGGCCGGCACGGCGCAGCAGCAATTGCAGCATGGGGCCGCGCCGCTCAGCGCACCGCCTTGTAGTACTTGAAGTGGATGGCGCCCGAGGGGTTTACCGGAATGTCGAAGCGCCGCGCCATTGCGAAGGTCAGGATCTGGTGGTGCAGCGGCAGGTAGACCAGGTCCTTCTGCACCTGGGTCCAGATGGTCTTGATGGTCGCGTCGCGGGCCTTGGTGTCGCCCTCGGACGCCAGCGAGAGGATTTTCGCGTCCAGATCGGGGTTGCTGTAGCGCGTGGCGTTGGTGGCGCCGCGCGAGGCCTTGCCCCGGGTGTGCACCAGGTAGTCGAAAATATAGGCCGCGTCGTAGGTGGGCACGCCCCAGCCGTAGAGGTAGAAATCCGTGTCCTGGTTGTTGATGGCCGCCGACTGGATGGCCAGCGGCCGCGCCACCACCGAGACCTTGACCCCCGCGCGGCCCAGGAAGCCCGCCACGGCCTGGCAGATGGCCTCGTCGTTGATGTAGCGGTCGTTCGTGCAGTGCAGGGTGATGCTGAAGCCGTTGGGGTAGCCGGCCTCGGCCAGCAGCTTCTTGGCCTGCGCCGCGTCGGCCCTGCCCACCACGTCGAAGGCCTTGTCGTAGCCGTGCACGAAGGGCGGCGAGACAATGTTGGCCGGCACCGACAGGCCGCGCATCACGGCCTTTTGCAGCGCAGCCCGGTCGATGGCCAGCTGGAAGGCCTGGCGCACGCGCAGGTCGGCCAGCGGGTTCTTGTCCTTCACGTCCGAGTACCTGAGCGGCTCGGCGCCCACGTTCAGGCCCAGGAAGATGGTGCGGTTCTCGGCCGCCTGGGTCACGCGCAGCTTGCTGTCGGCCTGCAGGCGTGCGATGTCCTGGATCGGCAGGTCCTGCACGAAATCCACCTCGCCCGAGAGCAGTGCCGCCACGCGCGTGGCCGGCGCCTTGATGGGCAGGTACACCAGCTCGTCGATGCCCAGCGGGAACTGCCCGCGCCCCCAGTAGCCCGGGAACTTGCGCAGCACCGTGCGCGCATCGGGCTCGCGCGAGACCAGGGTGTAGGGCCCCGTGCCATTGACGTTGCGCGTGGCGTAGGTCTCCTCCTTGGCCGAGGCGTTCTGCGGCTGCTCCACCCCGTTGGCCCGGGCCCAGGCCTGGCTCAGGATCTGGATGTTGGTGAGGCTGCTGGGCAACAGCGGGTTGGGCCCGCCGCCGGTGGTGATGTGCACGGTGAACGGGTCGGCCTTGGCCACGCCGGTGATGGACACCAGCAGGGACTTCATGTCCGAGGTGGGCGCGCGCGCCCGCTGCAGCGAGAACACCACGTCGTCGGCCGTGAGCACGCTGCCGTCGTGGAACTTCACGCCCTTGCGCAGCCGGAACTCCCACACCTTGGGATCGGCCGTGGGCTTCCACGACTCGGCCAGCGTGGGCTGCAGCGAACCGTCGGGCGCGCGGATCAGCAGGGGTTCATAGACCTGGTGCAGCAGCGCATGGTTGGGGCCGTTGTTGAGCGCGTGCGGGTCGAGCGTGGAGGCATCGACCGAGCGCGCCCAGCGCAGGGTTTCGGCGTGCAGCAGTGCGGGCGCGGCCAGGGCGGCGGTACCCAGCGCAATGGCCAGGGCCAGGGGGCGGATCATGGGGAAAAGTCCTCTCGACAATGCAGTGGCAGGCCGCGGATGGCCTGCGGTGCGTGCATTGTTTCGGGGCGCACCAGCCCTGGCAACGCAGAAAACCGGCTAAGCAAACACGAAGTTCATGCTTGGCCGGCGGCGCTCACGCCGGTGGCGCAAAGCGCTGCTGCAGCAGTGCGAACACCGCACGCAGCGCCTGGGCCTCGCCGCCCTTGGGGCGGCCGGGGCGCTCCTCCTGGTTCCAGGCGAACAGGTCCAGGTGCAGCCAGGGCGTGCCCGCGGGCACGAAGCTTTCGAGGAACAGCGCCGCCGTGATGGCGCCGGCCAGCGGCGCGCTGGCGGCATTGGCCAGGTCGGCGCTGCCGGACTTGAGCATGGAGCGGTAGGGCTGCCACAGCGGCAGGCGCCACACCGGGTCGGCCACCTGCTGCGCGCTGGTGGCCAGGTCCCGGGCCAGGCCTTCGTCGTTGCTGAAGTAGGCTGGCAGGTCGGGGCCCAGTGCCACGCGTGCGGCACCGGTCAGTGTGGCCAGGTCGATCACCAGCGCGGCGGCGGGACCCGCCTCGGGCCGCAGTGCATGGTGCAAGGCGTCGGCCAGGACCAGGCGGCCCTCGGCATCGGTGTTCTCGATCTCCACCGTGGTGCCGTTGCCCGCGCGCACCACGTCGCCCGGCCGCAGGGCGCCAGCGCCCACGGCGTTTTCCACCGCCGGCACCACCAGCGTCAGGTGCACGGGCAGGCGCGCACCGATGACCAGTTCGGCCAGGGCCAGTGCATGGGCCGCACCGCCCATGTCCTTCTTCATCCAGCGCATGCCGGCGGGCGGCTTGAGGTCGAGCCCGCCCGAATCGAAGCACACGCCCTTGCCGACGATGACCAGGCGCGGCGCGGCCGGGTCGCCCCATTGCAGCTCGGCCACGCGCGGAGCATCGGCCGCAGCGCGGCCCACGGCGTGCACCAGGGCGAAGCCGGCTTCGGGCAGTTCGTCGCCCACCCACTGGCGGTACTGCGCGCCATGGCGCCCGGCCAGGGCCTGCACTTCTCCCGCCAGCTCTGTGGGGCCGAGCACATTGGGCGGCGCGTTGACGAGGCGGCGCACCTGTTCCACCGCGCGCACCAAGGGCTGCACTGCCTCGCGAACGGTGGCCGGCAGGGCCAGGCGGGGTGCCTGGGCGGCGTCCTTGCCAGCGGCCAAGGCGCCGAGGGCCCAGCCCAGGGCGCGCAGCGCCTGGGCATCGGTGGTTTCGCCATCCGCCCCGGATGCCACGGCATAGCGCCCGGCGGGCAGGCTGGCCGGCAGTGCCGCCAGCTGCCACAGCGGCGCAGCGGCCTCCACGCCCACCAGCACGGCGGCCAGGCGGCCATCGGTGCCGGGTAGCCACAGGGCCCGGCCCGGCTGGGCTTCAAAACCGTGGGCCTGGGCCCAGGCTGCATGGGCAGGTGCTTGCGTGGCCCAGAAGCCGGCCAGCCCGGCGGGCTCCAGAAGGTGCAGGGGCACGGGTGCATCGGCACCCGCGTCGGGGGACTTGTCGTCGAAGAAGGCGGAGGGTTCGGACATATCGGATGGGCTGGGAAGAGAAAGCGGGCTGTCGTCGGTCCACCGGCATGAAGGCCAGGCCGGACCGAAAGCCACGGTCGAGATGGTAGCCGTCCGATGCCCCCGTTCTGAACGTCCGTCTCAGGCCGCAGCGGGCACCAGGCGGATGCCGATGTCACCCTCGCGCTCGAGCTGCTCGACCAGGCCCAGCTCCCAGGCCAGGTAGGCGCGAAAGCCCGCGTCGCGTGCGGCCAGGTCGCGGTGGTGGTAGGGGCTGAACCAGTAATCGTCCTCGCCCGTGAGCACGCCCTCGGGACCGCGCCCGATGGGCAGGCCGGCGGCCACCCAGGCCTGGGTGCCGCCTGTGATGGCGCGCGCGTCGCGCCCGGTGCGCGCCTTCAGCTCGGCGGCCACGCTCTGCGCCAGCACACCGTCGGACGAGGTGAGCAGCACCGTGCGCCCCGCGGGCTCATCGGCCAAGAATTCCTGCAATCTGTCGGGAACGGCAAAGCGCGCGGCCTCGATGTGCAGGCGCTCGAATGCGGCGCGGCGCTCCACGTCGAACACCAGGGCCCCCTCCTGTGCCCGCTGGGCAGCCTGGCGGGCCGACACCGCGGGCGCCGCAGGCTGCGAGCGCAGCACGCGCACCGGCTCGCCCCCGGTGACCACCGTGGCGCCAGCGGGCGGGCTGTAGACCAGCACCTCCAGGCCGCCGAGCTGGGCCAGCCAGGCCCCGGTGGTGAGGGCGCGCACACCGTCCCAGTCGGCCAGCACCACGCGGGCGCGGCGCGTGCCCAGGTACTCGTCGGTGGCCTGCACCAATTGGCCGCCCGGTGCCCAGCGCCAGCCTTCGAGGTGGCCGGCGGCATACTCCTCGCGGGTGCGCACGTCGAAGCGGTACAGGGTGCGTTCGTTCGCCGTGGCCTCCAGCAGCGCCAGGTCGAGCGCGTCGATGCGGCGCACGCCAGCGCGCTCGGCCACCTGGGCGGCGCGCGTGCGGGCATCGGCCAGGCCCTGTGGCCCCGGCTCCGGCAGGGGCGAGGTCCGGCCGTGCGACAGCGTGCGGCCCGAAAGCAGCCAGGCCATGGTGCCGTCGCGCAGCGACACCACGGGATTGGGGATGCCCGCATCGATCAGCGTCTGCGCGCCCACGATGCTGCGCGTGCGCCCGGCGCAGTTGACCACCACCAGGGTCTCGGGCCGGGGCGCGAGCTCGCCGATGCGGTAGACCAGCTCGGCACCGGGCAGGCTGTGGGCAAAGGGCAGGCTGAAGTCGGCGAACTCCTCG
This sequence comes from Acidovorax sp. GW458-11-26-14-TSB4, assembly GCF_059423865.1. NCBI lineage: Bacteria > Pseudomonadati > Pseudomonadota > Betaproteobacteria > Burkholderiales > Comamonadaceae > Acidovorax > Acidovorax sp. GW458-11-26-14-TSB4. Next base: position 393,676 of record NZ_JBWKYR010000003.1, on the reverse strand, counting down.
GGCGTGCGGCTGTCCACCACCACCAAGTCGTCGCCCCGCTCGATGCGCTGCTGCAGGTCGTCGGCATCGATGCTGGGCGTGTGCTTTTGCACCTCGATCACCTCGCCGAAGGCCTTGCTGGCCACATTGCTGCCACTGAAGACCTCGTAGCCCGCGGCTTCCCAGCCATCGGTGCCGCCCTGCAGCACCGATAGGTTGGCCCAACCCAGCCGCAGCAGCTTGAGCGCCGCCTGGTGGGCCAGGCTTTCGTCGGCATCGACCAGCACGATGCGCGTGCCGCGCCGCGGCACCAGCCGGTCGATCAGGCCCTCCAGCCGCCACAGCGGCGCGGGCGCGGCCCACAGGATGTGGCGGCGCACGAAGACCCCGGCCTCGCGCACGTCCAGCAAGGCGATCTCCTCGCCGTCGGCCAATGCCGCCTTGAGCGCGGGCGGTGTGATGGCCGCATGGCGGATCGATGCCGGTGGCGGAAAGGTGCGGTAGCTGCCGCCCTCGGTGCCTTCGAAGACCACGCGGCCGTGCAGACGGTCCAGCCCCAGGCCGTAGAAGTGCAGGTGCAGGCCCGGCTCGTCGCCCACGAGCTCGATGGTGTGCACGTCGGCGGGCGAGAGCGTGACGGACACGCCGCGCACCACGTCCACCGTGCGCTCTGCGGCCAGGCGGTCGCGCCCGGGCTCGTTCGTCACCTCGCGGCGGTAGAACACGTTGCGCTCGTTGCCCGCCACCCCGGCGATCAGCGCCCAGGTGGTGTGGTCGTGCGGCGGCTGGAACTTGCCGGGCAGCGCGGCCGAGGCGTAGAGCGCAAAGTGGCCGTCCAGGTCTTCGAACAGCCGGTAGACCTGCGCCGGGCGCTCGGCCGACACCGGGAAGTGGTCCGCAGGGAACAGGCCCTTCTGCAAGCCCAGCTCCTGCAGGGCGACGGCCACGGCGCGCAACTGCTCTGCCGTGGGGCGCACGGGGTCGGGCAGCAGGCGGCGGGCGGTGCGGATGAAGCCCGCGACGGCATGGCCGCGCTGGCTGGCCAGGTCGCTGCCACTGAAGTCGAGGCGGATGTCGGTCTGTGTCATGGGGGTGGCCCGCGCATGCGTGGCGGGTGGGGTGAGAAGGGTGGCCCCACCTTAGGCGCCAGGGCAGGCGCCCGGCAACGAAGCAAACCGCCTATGGATATGCACTGGCGCTGGGGCCGCGCTGCCGGGCAGCTGCCGACTATCGATATTCGGAAAGCTTCGTTCACGGCCGGGGCCTGGGCTTCTACGCTCGCTCCATTCCATCTGCCCCTGCGGCGGAGCCTTTTCGCAGTGCCATCGCCGGCGCTCGCCTCCCCACCCTGCCCCACCCGATTGCCATGAACAAACGCCACCTCCTGCGCGCCCTGGGCGCCACCGCTGCCGCCGCTGCGGCCTTTGCCAGCCTGCATGCGCCCCTGGCCCATGCCGCCGACGTGAAGAGCTTCCCCTCCAAGACCGTGCGCATCGTGGTGCCAGTGGCCCCTGGTGGCAGCGCCGACAAGCTCACCCGCACCCTGGCGGAAAAGCTCAGCGTGTTGTGGGGCCAGAGCGTGGTGGTGGAGAACGTGGCCGGCGCCAGCGGCACCATCGGCGCGGCGCGCGTGGCCAAGGCCGCGCCCGACGGCTACACCCTGCTGCAGCAGGGCGAGGGCATCACCCTGAACGGCATCCTGTTCAAGGAACTGCCCTACGACACGCAAAAGGCCTTCACCCCCGTGATCAAGGCCGTGGTCAACCCGCAGATCCTGGTGGTGAACCCCGGCACCGGCCTGAACACCTTCGCCGAGTACCTGGCGCGTGCCAGGTCGCAGCCCGAGAGCATCAGCCTGGGCCTGCCCGGCAACGGCGGCATCGCCCACGTGGCGCACGAGATCCTGGCGCAGGAGACCGGCGCCAAGGTCAACTACATTCCCTACCCCGGCGGCGGCCCGGCCACCCAGGACGTGCTGGCCGGGCACACCAATGCCACCTTGATCACACTGGCTGCGGTGACCGAGTTCGTGCGTGCCGGGCGCCTGCGCGCGCTGGCCGTCACCACCAGCTACCGCTCGGCCGCGCTGCCCGACGTGCCCACCGTGGCCGAGGCTGGCGGCCCCGCGGGCTTCTCGGTAGAGAGCTGGCAAGGCTACTTCGCCCCGGCCGGCACCCCGCCCGAGGTCGTGGCCAAGATCAACCAGGACATCCAGACCGTGCTCAAGGCGCCCGATGTGCGTGCCAAGCTCGAGGACCTGGGCTTCAAGATCGCCGGTGGCTCGCCCGCCGACCTGGCGGCCAGCCTGCAGGCCGAGCAGCCCCGCTATTCGCGCGCCATCAAGACGGCCGGCCTGGCCCTGCGCTGACGGACCCGTCCCGTGACCGACCTTTCCAGCACCCCTGCCACCACCGCCCCCTGGATCGCCGCGCTGGAGCAGCTCATCGCCACCCTGGCTTCCACTGCCGTGGAGCGCGACCGGGCTGGCGGCTCCGCGCTCCATGAACGCCAGCTGCTGCGCGCAAGCGGCCTGCTGACGCTGGCGATTCCGCGCCGCTTCGGCGGCCAGGAGCTGCCCTGGCCCGACATCCACCGCATGGTGCGCAGCATCGCCGCGGTGGACGGCTCCCTGGCCCACCTGTTCGGCTTCCAGCACCTGCAGGTGGCATCGGTGCTGCTGTTCGGTTCGGCAGCCCAGCAGGAGCACTACCTGCGCACGGCCGTGCAGGAGCGCTGGTTCTGGGGCAATGCGGTGAACGCGCGCGACACCCGCCTGGCGGTGGCAGCCCACCCCGATGGCTACGTGCTCGACGGCATCAAGGCTTTCTGCTCGGGCGCGCGCGACTCGGACGTGCTCAACGTGTCCGTCACCCTGGGCCAGCACCCCACCGACCGGATCTTTGCCGTCGTCCCTACCGCCCGCGCGGGCATCACGATCAACGACGACTGGGACAACATGGGCCAGCGCCAGACCGACAGCGGCTCCGTGCACTTCGACAACGTGGTCGTGCGCCGCGACGAGATCCTGGGGCCGCCCGGCGTGGCCTCCTCGGCCCGTTCCACCTTGCGCAACCTGATCGGCCAGCTGGTGCTGACCGAGATCTACCTGGGCAATGCCCAGGGCGCGCTGCGCAACGCGGTGGAATATGTCGCCAGCCATGTACAGCCCTGGGCCATGGCCGGCGTGGAAGCGGCGGCGGACGACCCGGTACTGCAGCTCAATGCCGGTGACCTGTGGATACAGCTGCGCGCGGCCACCACATTGGCCGATGTGGCGCTGGAGCGCTTTCAGGCGGCCTGGGACGCGGGCGATCAGCTCACCGAGGCGCAGCGCGGCGAGCTGGCCATCGACATCGCCGCGGCCCGGGTGCAGGCAGGCCGCACGGCGCTGGCCGTGACCTCGCAGATCTTCGAGCTCGTCGGCGCCCGCGCCACCGCGCGCCAGTACGGCTTCGACCGCTACTGGCGCAACGTGCGCGTGCACACCCTGCACGACCCGCTCGACTACCGCCAGAAGGCGGTCGGGCGCTGGCTGCTCACGGGCCAGGTGCCCGACCCCTACGGCTACGGCTGAAACCGCGCAGGTCCTGGCCCGCCTTCCCGTCACCTTTCCCAACCGCTCAAAAAATGCAAATCAACCGCCGCCAATTCAACCTGGGCCTCGGCCTTTCGGGCCTGGCCCTGGGTTCAGCCCCCCTGTCGGCCGCTGCCGCGCAGAAGATCGTCATCGCCGAAAGCCAGGGTTTCAGTTGGGCCATCCCCTACCTGGTGTCCAGCAAGAACCTGTGGAAGAACTACGGCATCGACGCCAGCACGCTGCAGTTCACCTCGGGCCGCCTGGCCTTTGATGCCGCCGTGAGCGGCAAGGCCCAGTTCGCCACCACCACCGACAGCGTGGTCGGCCTGGCCGGCGCCAACGGCGTGCAGTCGGTGATCGTGGCCGAGTTCACCCGCCTGTCCAGCGGCATGGTGGTGGTGGCACGCACCGACCGCGGCATCGACACGCCCGCCCAGCTCAAGGGCAAGCGCGTGGCCACCACGCTGGGGTCAAGCGGCCACTTCTTCCTGTCGCGCTACCTGTCGCTGCACGGCCTCACGCTCAAGGACGTCACCGTCGTCAACCTGCGCGGGCCCGACGCCGTCACCGCCATCACCCAGGGCGGCATCGATGCCTTCGCCTGGGGCTGGGACGCCGGCCAGCAGGCCATCACCAGCGCGGAGGGAAAAGTGCGCCAGCTGCCGGCCGAGGGTTTGGAGAAGGTGTTCCTGAGCCACTATGTGCTCAGCGCCAGCGAAGAACTGGTCAAACGCGACCCCAAGCTTGTGGAATCCGCCGTGCGCGCCCTGCTGGACGCGGAGAAGTTCTACCGGGGCAACACGGCCGACGCGGTCGGCCTGGTGGCCGAACGCACCAAGACCTCGGTCGAGACGACCAAGGAGGGCCTCTCCAACGTGCAGATCGGCGTGCGCCTGGACGACCGCCTGATCGACGACCTGGTGCTCAACGGCGAATGGGCCATCGAGGCCGGTCTGGCGCAGCGCCCCAAGGAAGACCTGCGCCAGCTGTACAAGCGCCTGGTCTACCCCGACGCGCTGCGCGCCGCCGCGCCAGACCGCGTCAGCCTTTCCCGGTGAGCGCGGTGACGACCGGCGCCGCCGTGCGCATCCGCGAGGTGTCGCAGCTGTATGCCTCGGCTTCGGGCCAGATCCACTGGGCGCTGAGCGACGTGGGCCTGGACATCGCCAACGGCGAATTCGTCTGCGCCATCGGCCCCAGCGGCTGCGGCAAGACCACCTTGCTGAACATGATCGCGGGCTTTCTGCAGCCCACGCTGGGCAGTGTCGAGGTGCATGGCCAGGCCGTCCAGGGCCCGGGCCCCGACCGGGGCGTGGTGTTCCAGGAGTACGCGCTCTTCCCCTGGCTGTCGGCGCGCCGCAACGTGGAGTTCGGCCTCAAACAGCAGGGCCTTTCCAGGGCTGCGCGGCGCCAGAAGGCCGATGAACTGCTGGCCCTCACAGGCCTGGCGCATGCGGCCGACCGCTTTCCCTTCGAGCTCTCGGGCGGCATGCGCCAGCGCGTGGCGGTGGCACGCGCGCTGGCCACCGAGCCCAAGGTACTGCTCATGGACGAGCCCTTCGCGGCCATCGACGCACTGACCCGCGCCAGCCTGCAGGACGAATTGCTGCGCATCTGGCAGAAACTGGGCCTGTCGGTGTTCTTCATCACCCACAACATCGAGGAGGCCGTGTTCCTGGCCCAGCGCGTGGTGGTGATGAGCCCGCACCCGGGCCGCATCCAGCGCATCGTGGAGATCGACCTGCCCTACCCCCGGGACCGCGGCGACCCGGCCTTCGGTGCCGTCTACGCGCAGATCCACGAGGCCTTTGCCGACATCGCCCAGGAGGCCACGGCATGAGCGCGCTGCCCGAAACGATTCTGCGTGCCCAAGGTGGCACGCCCGCAACTGCGCCCCGCCCCGCAGCGCAAGCCACTGGCGCCAAGCAGCAGGCCGAACGGGATTTCGTCGCGCGCGAGCGCGGCCGGCGCTTGAATGCGCTGCGCTGGCAGGTGCTGCTCGGCATCGCCGGGGTGCTGCTCTTCCTGGCCGTCTGGGAGATTGCGCCGCGCATCGTGCCGGGCGTGAACCCGAAGATGTTTCCGCCGCCCTCGCACATCGCCTCGGTGTTTGCCGACATGACCTGGGGCAGCGGTGAGATCTGGCCCCATGTGGGGGCCAGCCTGCAGCGCGCCCTGTGGGGCTTTCTGCTGGGTTCGTCCCTGGGCATCGTGGCCGGCGTGGCCACCGGTCGCAGCAGGCTGCTGCGGCACCTGAGCGATCCGGTGATCCACGGGCTGCGCTCCATCCCGGCGATTGCCATCGTGCCGCTGGCCATCGTCTGGTTCGGCCTGGGCGACGTGTCCAAGGTGGCGCTGATCGCCTGGGGCACTTTCTTCCCGGTGTGGCTCAACACCTTCATCGGCGTGCGCGATATCCCGCCGGTGTTCATGCGCTCGGCCGCCTCCCTGGGTGCCAGCCGCCTGGCCGCCGTCACCCAGGTGGCCCTGCCCGCCGCCCTGCCCTTCGTGTTTGCGGGGCTGCGGCACGCGACCTCGGTGGCCTTCGTGGTCGTGGTGGCGGCGGAATTGGTGGGTGCCGAGAAGGGCCTGGGCTTCCTCATTTCGTTTGCGCACCTGGTGTTCCGCGTGGACATCATGTTCGTGGGCCTGATCTACCTGGGCGCCATCGGCTTCGTGGCCGACCAGTTCTTCGCCTGGCTGCTGCACCGGCTGTTCCCCTGGTACGGAGCGGAGGCGCGGCGGTGAGCAGCGTTTCCTCGGCCACCGTGGCCGACCTCGTCCTGACCGGCGGGCAGGTGCTCAGCATGGTGCCGGGCGCCGCGCCGGCCCAGGCCTTGGCGATTGCCGGCGATCGCGTCGTGGCCGTGGGCAGCGACGAAGAGGTCCTGGCCCTGCGGGGCCCGGGCACGCAGCGCATCGACCTGCAGGGGCGCACCGCCGTTCCGGGCCTGATCGATGCCCACGCCCACATGGAGCGCGAAGGGCTCAAGACCCTGCGCCCCAGCCTGGCCCATGCGCGCAGCATTGCCGACGTGCTGGCCGTGGTGCGCAGCGAGGCCCGGAAAGTGCCCCGGGGGCAATGGATCATCACCATGCCGGTGGGGCAGCCACCCTACTACTTCGGCGGCCCGGCGACCCTGGCCGAAGGGCGCATGCCCGACCGGCACGAACTCGATGCGGCGGCACCCGACCACCCGGTGTACATCCCCGGCCTGTTCGGCAACTGGGGCGTTCCGCCCGGGCACAGCGCGCTCAACACCCTGGCACTGCAGCGCAACCACATCACCGCCGACACCTGCCCGGACTGCGCGGGACTGGACATCGTGTTGGGGCCCGACGGTGCGCCGAACGGCGTCATCGTCGAGACCAACAAGCGCCCGGCCATCGAGTTCTCCATCCTCACCCAGGTGCCGCCCTTTTCCTTCGCCGACCGGCTGGAGGGCCTGCGCCGCTCGCTGCCGCTGTACCACGCCTGCGGCACCACCAGCATCTACGAGGGGCACGGCTCCGCCCCCGAGACGATTGCCGTCTACCGCGCGCTCTGGGAGCAAGGCGGCCTGAGCATGCGCACCCGCCTGTGCGTGAGCCCGACCTGGGGCAACGTGGCCGAGGCGAAGCTGGCCATGCGCGATTGGCTGTCCTACGCCCGGGGCAAGGGCAGTGGCGACCCCTGGCTGTCCATCAGCGGCATCTACCTGGGCCTGGGCGGCCAGGCGGCCACGGCCAAGGCGGTGCGGCGCGCCCTGCCCAATACGGGCTGGACGGGCTTCGTGGAATGGGCCAACCGCATCGAGGACTTTGGCGAGCAGGCCTGGCTGGCGGCCGAGCACGACCTGCGCGTGCACAGCGTGGTGGTGGACCGGCTGGCCGAGGTGCTCGACGTGTTCGAGCGCATCGATGCCCGCTTCCCCCTGGCCGGACGGCGCTGGGTGGTGGAGCACATCGGGCGCGTGCAGGCCGCGGACATCCCCCGGATCATCGCGCTCGGGCTGCAGGTCACGGCGATACCGATGTACATGCTCTGGAAGAACGGCGCCACCTACCTCGACGAACCCGATGGGGGCAACGGCTTCCTGCCCCAGCGCAGCCTGCTGGAGGCCGGCATTGCGGTTGCAGCGGGGAGCGACAACATCCCCATCTCCCCGTTCAGCGCGGCCTGGGCCTCGGTGGTGCGCAGCGAGCGCACCACCGGCCGGGTGATCGGCGCCGGCCAGCGGCTGACCCGCCTGCAGGCACTGCAGACCATCACGCGCAACGGGGCCTTCCTCAGCTACGAGGAAGGCGCCAAGGGCACGCTGGAGGCCGGCAAGTGGGCCGATGTCGCCGTGCTGTCGGCCGACCCCCTGGCCGTGCCCGACGAAGAGATCGCGCTGATCCGGTCGGACCTCACCCTGGTGGCTGGGCGGACGGTGCACGAGACCACCCGCTGACCCGCTCTGGCCAGTGCATGCAACACATAAGCATGCACACAAATCTTCGTTGGCCGGGGTGCCCCGCCACCGTAGATTGCCCGTACCCGTCACTTTCCAGATTCCGGAGTTGTCCCCATGCTGTCTTCCTCCCGCACGCCCGGTGCGCGCACCCTCTTTCGCCTGAGTGGCCTTGCGGTCTCGCTGCTGCTCACCGGTCTGGCCAGTGCCGCCGACCTGAGCATCGGCTTCATGCCCGGCCCGTACCGCGATGCGTTCACCAAGGGCATCGAGCCGCTGCTCAAGAAGCAGGGCTACAGCATCAAGTACGTGGAGTTCAGCCAGGGCGTGCAGCCCAATGATGCGGTGGAGCGCGGGCAGATCGATGCCAACATCTTCCAGCACTCACTGTATCTGAACGCCACCAACAAGCAGCAGGGCTTCGACCTGGTGCCCGTGATCCACGTGCCCACGCCGCCCATGGGCCTGTACTCGCAGCGCCACAAGACACTGGAGTCGGTGCCCGACGGCGCCACCGTGACCCTGCCCGCCGATCCGGTGAACGCCGCCCGCGCGCTCAATATCCTGGCCGCCATCGGCTGGATCGAGCTCAAGCCCGACGTGAACCCGATCACGGTGTCCGAGCGCGACATCGCCACCAACCGCAAGAAGCTGCGCCTGGTGCCCCTGGACGCCGCGCAGGCACCGCGCTCGCTGGCCGATGCGGACCTGGCTGCCGTGCAGGGCAACTTCGCCGTTGCGTCCGGCCTCAAGCTGACCGACGCCCTCAAGCAGGAGAACATGACCCTGCCCTACGTGAACGTGGTGGCCGTCAAGCGCGGCAACGAGAACGCCAAGTTCGCCCGGGACATCGCCCAGGCCTACCAGTCGGCGGAATTCCAGCAGGTCTTCAAGGCCAACCCGACCTGGGCCGGCTACCGGCTGCCGGACTACTTCTCCAAGTAAGCAAAGGACAACGGCCTGGCACCCTGCCAGTGCCCATGCCATGCCCTTCGCGCTGCACCTTGCCGACTATGTCCAGGCGCTCCCGTCGTCTCCCTTGGCGCGCCTGGAAGGCCTTTCCCCCTGGGAGTGGACCAGCCAGGCCCAGGAGATCGTGCAGGGCTTGCTTGCGGCGCTGCCAGGCGATGAATTCGCCATCGAGGGAGACATCGCCTGCCACCGCAGCGCCAGGGTGGAGGATGGCGCCGTGCTTAAAGGCCCGCTGGTCCTTGGCGCCCGGTGTCTGGTGGCATCCGGTGCCTACCTGCGCGGAGGCAACTGGGTGGGCGACGACTGTGTGCTGGGGCCGGGAACGGAACTCAAGTCGTCGTTCCTCTTCGCGCAGACAAAGCTGGCGCACTTCAATTTCGTGGGGGACTCGCTGATCGGCAGCGGTGTCAACCTCGAAGCGGGCAGCGTGGTGTGCAATTTCCGCAATGAGCGCGCGGATCCCGAAGTCCGGGTTCTCAGCAATGGGGTGCTTCACCCCACCGGCAAGCACAAGTTCGGCGCATTGATCGGGGACCGCACCCGGATCGGCGCCAATTCGGTGATTGCGCCCGGGGCCCTGGTGTGTCCCCGCACCGTGGTGGCTCGCCTGGAACTGTTGGACCAGGACCCCACCGTACGATGAATCAACCGTTGGCCCCGCCGCTGGCACCCCGGCGCATTTTCTTCGCGTCGGCCATGCAGGCCGCATAGTGCCAGGCGGCAATATTGCTGTTGGAGCGTCGGGCCTTCTGCTCGTAGATGAGCTCCACCATCGGCAAGAGATCAGGTTGGGCGGCCATCAGCCGTTTCATCTGCTGTTCACTGACCCCGGCATCGGCTTTCTGGGCGATGGTCAACACCAGATCCCGATAGCCTTCGCAGGCCTGGCGGTCGTCTTTCGGAAGCGCGTGGACCGGGAGGGCCAGCAGGACCACCAGGGCGACCCACACCAGGCCAGGAAACCGCGTCCCCTCGCCGCTAGTCTTCGGCGGCATAGCCCGTCAGCTCCAGCAGGGTGGCGACAAACGCATCGTGGGAGGGGAGTGCCTTGCGGCGCGTGGCTACCGCTCGCGGCGCCTGCAACGGCTGGCGGGCCGTCGCAGCAGGCAGTACGAGCAGTTCGAGCTCGGGTGCCTCCCCCGCATCCATCTTGAATGGCAGGCCCGCGGGCAGTGCCAGCCATTCCCCGGCTTCGCAGAACACGGCGCTGTGGCCCTGCCCCGACTCCAGGTAGACCAGCAGGCTGCCTTCGACCACCCGGAGCACGAGCACGCCATTGCCATCTGCCTGGTGGCGGCTCCATTCGCCCCACCGGGCCTGCCAGGAACCCGCCTGCAGCGGTAAGCGGATGCACTCTGCGGAGTCCGTCCCCCGCGCGCCTTCGGGCAGCGGCAGGCTGCTGTCGTCCTGGCGGCCGAAATCGGCGCCCAGGGCACGCAGGTGCAGCTTCAGCAGGCTGTCGCAGACATGGGTGGTCCCCCAGCTGCCGTGCACGTCGAATGCGACCAGGGCGCCCATCGCGTGCCTGCCCTTACTGCAGAAAAGCGGGCTTGGCGTAGCCGCGGAACTTGCTGTCCACCACGGCCTGGAAGTCCTTGGAGCGGTAGGCCTCCACCAGGTCCTTGGCCCAAGGCGCTTCCTTGTCGGTGCGCTTGACGGCCACCACGTTGAGGTAGTGGTCGGGTGTCTTTTCGAGCGCCACGGCCTCGGTCAGCTTCAGGCCCGAGGAGATGGCGAAGTTCCCGTTGATGATGGCGTATTCGGTGTCGCCGAGCGAACGCGGCAGCTGGGCCGCTTCAAGGGGGATGAACTTGAACTTGCGCGGGTTCTGCTCGATGTCCTTCTCGGACGCGCGGATCGGGTCGATCCCGGACTTGAGCGTGATCAGCTTGTTCTGCTCCAGCAGCACCAGCGCCCGCGCCAGGTTGCTCGGGTCGTTGGGCAGGGTGAAGCGGTCGCCGTCCCTGGCCTCGGCCAGGGTCTTGCGCTGGGTGGAGTAGACACCCAGCGGCGCGATCGGGCCCTGCACCAGCTCGACGATGTCGAGCTTCTGGTCGGCCGCGAACTTCTTGAGGTACACCAGGTGCTGGAAGAAGTTGGCGTCGAGCGAGCCCTGGGCCAGCGCCAGGTTGGGCTGCACGTAGTCGTTGAACTCGACCAGCTTGACCTTGTAGCCCTTCTTTTCCAGGATGGGCACGATGCCCTGCTTGAGCTGGTCGATGTTGGAGCCGGCGGTGCCGCCGATGGTCAGCTCCTTCTTGGCCGCCTGGGCGCTGGCCTGCAGCGGCACCAGCACGCCGGCGGACAGGGCCAGCAGCGACAGGGAGAGGACGGAACGGCGGAGCAATGCGTTTTTCATGGGAATGCGGGAGAAAAATGGGGAAGAAGGGTTCAGCGCTTGTCGAGCCGGCGCGCGGCCGTGGTGCCCACGAACTGCAGGATCTGCACCAACACCACGAGCAGGGCCACGGTGAGCACCATCACGTCGGTCTGGAAGCGGTAGTAGCCATAGCGGATGGCCAGGTCACCGATGCCGCCGCCGCCCACCACCCCGGCAATGGCCGAATAGGAGAGAAAGCTCACCGAAAGCACCGTGAAGGCCAGCACCAGGCCGGAGCGGGCCTCGACGATCAGCACGCGCCAGATGATCTGCAGCTCGCTCGCGCCCATGGCATGCGCGGCCTCTATCACGCCCCGGGGCACCTCGCGCAGGCACTGGTCGACCAGGCGCGCCAAGTAGGGGATGGCGGCCACCGAGAGTGGCACTGCAGCGGCCAGCGGGCCGATGGACGTGCCCGCGATGAGCCGCGTGAACGGCACCAGCGCCACCAGCAGGATGATGAACGGGAAGGAGCGCACGGTGTTCACGATCCAGTTGAGCACCAGGAACACCGGCCGGTTGGCCAACGACTGGCCCGGACTCAGCAGGAACAGCAGGATGCCCAGTGGCCCGCCGATCAGCAGTGCGGCGCTGAGGCCGATGGCCAGCATCAAGAAAGTCTGGCCGATGGCCACGCCCAGCTCGGGCAGGATGGCGACGATGTTCTCAGGCATAGGCCACTCCCTGCGTTCCGTTGGCGTGCGCGGCATAGCCTGCGGCGGTGGCTTCCTCACGTGCATCGCGCGCGCGGCGGCGCACCAGGGCGTCGATCTCGCGGCCCAGCGCGGTCAGGCGCTGCGCGGGCGGTGCGTCCACGACGAACTGCTCGATCAGCTCGCCCTGCTCCAGGATGGCAACCTGGCGGCACAGCAGTTCCACCACGGGCAGCTCGTGCGTGACGATGACGATGGTCACGCCAATCTTCTGGTTGATGTCGCGCAAGGTGGCCAGCAGCTCCTGCGTGGTCTCGCTGTCCAGGGCCGAGGTCGGCTCGTCGCACAGCAGCACCTTGGGCCGCGGGGCGAGCGCGCGGGCGATCGCCACGCGCTGCTTCTGGCCGCCTGAGAGCTGGGCGGGGTAGCTGTCGATCTTCTCTTCCAGCCCCACCAGCTTGAGGCACTCGCGCACACGCTCGTGGATCTCGGCACGCGAATGGTGGCCGTGGATCTTGAGCGGGAAGGCCACGTTGTCGGCCACCGTGGCGTTCTGGATCAGGTTGAACTGCTGGAAGATCATGCCCAGGCTCTGGCGCGTGTCGCGCAGCTCGCTGCGCGAGAGCGTGGTCAGGTCGCGCCCGCCCACGATCACACGGCCGGCGTCGGGGCGCTCGAGCAGGTTGATCAGGCGCAGCAGCGTGGACTTGCCGGCGCCGCTCTTGCCGATCAGGCCGAAGATGTCACCGGCGTGGATGTCCAGGGACAGGGAGCGCACGGCGTCGAAGCGCTCGCCGTTGGGCAGGGTGAACGACTTCTGGACGGATTCGAGCCGGATCACGGGCACTGTGCCGGGCGCCGGGGGATGCAGGGGGGTGACAGCAGTCATGGAAGTGAATGGCCCGTCGGCAGGCACGCGGGTGGCATGCAGGCCGGGAAGGGGCGGAACATCGAAGCTCTCGAGTATGGGAACGCACGCCCCCTGAGGGAACGACGCATTCGGCGCGTGCATATGCGGATTTCAAGTAAGAGCGGCTGCACAGCGGCGCGCTTGTGTGGTGCGCGCATAAGGTTGCGCGCATTTCTTCGTTGGGGAATGCGCGCTGCGCGGCCACAGTCGGCGGCTTCTTCACCCTTTCATGCCGACACCATGTTGAATATGTTCCGCCGCCGCACCGCGGTGATCACCGCCGTCTCGCTGGCCTCTGCCGCCCTCCTCGCTCCCCATGGTGCCCTGCATGCGCAGGAGAAGAAGACGCTCAAGGTGGGCGTCTCCGTGGGCAACGGCGACCAGATCTTCGAGGTCGTCAAGAAGGTCGCGGCCCGCGACGGCCTGGCCATCGAGGTCGTGGTCTTCAACGACTACCAGCTGCCCAATGCCGCCCTGGCGGCCGGTGACCTGGATGCCAATGCCTTCCAGCACCAGCCCTTCCTGGACAACCAGAACAAGGCGCGCGGCTTCGACATCGTGCCCGTGGGCCTGACCATCACCGCGCCGCTGGGCTTCTACTCGCGCAAGATCAAGAGCATCGACGCGCTGCCCGAAGGCGCCTCGGTGGGCATCCAGAACGACCCGTCCAACGGCAACCGCGCCCTGCTTTTGCTGCAGGAGGCCAAGCTCATCACCTTGAAGCCCGAGGCCGTGAAGAACAACAATGCCACGCCGCTGGACGTGGTGTCGAACCCCAAGAAGCTCAAGCTGGTGCCGCTCGACGCGGCGCAGCTGCCGCGCTCGCTCGATGACCTGACGATCGCCTCGATCAACAACGACTACGCCGAAAAGGCCGGCCTCACCCTGGCCAAGGATGCCGTGATCAAGGAATCGCCCCAGGGCCCCTACGCCAACCTGATCGCCGTGCGCCGCGCCGACAAGGACAAGCCCTGGGCCAAGCAGTTAGTCAAGGCCTACCAGTCGCCCGAGGTGAAGAGCTTCATCGAGACCAAGTTCAACGGCTCGCTGGTTCCCGCCTTCTAAAACGCCTTCGAGCGTGGCCACAGGCCCTGCGCCCTCACCAGGCGGGGCCTGTGCTGCTTTTTTTCCATCCCCTTGCTTGCTGGAGCCCTTCCATGAAACGCCGTTCCGTCCTCCACGCCGCCGCTGCCGGTGCCACCACCCTTGCCCTGCCTGCCGTGGTGCGCGCAGCCGATGCACTCAAGGAAGTGCGCCTGGATTACGCCTACTACTCGCCCACCAGCCTGGTGCTGCGCCGCTTCGGCTGGCTGGAGCAGGAGTTCAAGAAGGACGGCATCGATGTCAAGTGGGTACTCAGCGCCGGCAGCAACCGGGCGCTCGAATACCTCAACGGCAACAGCATCGACATCGGCTCGAGCGCCGGCCTGGCTGCCGTGCTCGCGCGTGCCAACGGCAACCCGATCCGCACACCCTATATCTTCTCCCGGCCCGAGTGGACGGCGCTGGTGGTGCGCAAGGATTCGCCGATCCGCTCCCTTGCTGACCTCAAGGGCAAGAAGGTCGCCGCCACCAAGGGCACGGACCCCTACCTCTTCCTGCTGCGCGCGCTGCAGACCGTGAAGCTGCGCCGCAGCGACATCGAGCACGTGGGCCTGCAGCACGCCGACGGCCGCGTGGCCCTGGAGCAAGGGCGCGTGGACGCCTGGGCCGGACTCGATCCGCTGATGGCGGCCAGCGAGCTCGACGCAGGTTCGCGCCTCATCTACCGCAACGTGGCCTTCAACACCTATGGCTTTCTCAACGTGCGCGAAGACTTCCTGGCACGCCACCCGGCCGTGCTGCTGCGCGTGATCAGCGCCTACGAGCGGGCACGCAAGTGGACGCAGGCCAACACCGTGGAAGCCGCGCGCATCCTGTCGGAAGAGGCCAAGGTCAGCCTGGAGGTGGCGCTACTGCAGCTCAAGCTGCGCACCGACCTGGGCAACCCGCTGCCATCGTCCGAGCACGTCAAGGCCCTGCAGGCGGCCTCGCCGATCCTGCTCGAAGAGCAACTGGTCAAACCCGGCACCAACCTGAACAAGGTCATCGCCGACCTGGTGGATACGCAGTTTGCGCGTGCCCAGCTGGCAGGCGCCGCGGCCTGATCCGTCCATGAGCGCCGTACCGCCGCTGCCGGCCGCTTCGGTCTCCGTGCCCGGCCCGCGGGAGCCGCGGGCTGCAGATGGCCACCGGCCAGCCCGCAAGCTGCCCTCGCGCTGGCTGGGGGTTGCGCTGCCTCTGGTCTTTCTTGCCGGGCTGGAGCTGGCCGTGCGCCTGGGCTGGGTGGCCGCCCATCTGCTGCCCCCGCCGAGCGAGATTGCACGCACGCTGCTGGCGCTGGCCGACCAGGGCCTGGACGGCCATGTGCTGGTCAGCACGGTGCGGGTGCTTGCCGGCTTTGTGCTGGGCGCCGGCCTGGCCATTGCCCTGGGCGTCTGGGTGGGCCTGAGCCGGCATGCCGAGGCGCTACTCGACCCGAGCTTCCAGGCCCTGCGCGCGATTCCTTCGCTGGCCTGGGTGCCGCTGCTCCTGCTGTGGCTGGGCATCGACGAGGGGGCCAAGCTGGCGCTGATTGCCATCGGCGCCTTCTTCCCGGTCTACATGGGCGTGGCCTCGGGCCTGCGCGATGTGGACCGCAAGCTGGTCGAGGTGGCCGAGATGGCGGGCCTTGGGCCCATCGCCCTCGCCCGCCGCGTGCTGCTGCCGGCCGCGCTGCCCGCGGTCTGGACGGGCCTGCGCAACGGCCTGTCGCTGGCCTGGATGTTCATGGTGGCGGCCGAGCTGATTGCCGCCACGCGCGGCCTCGGCTACCTGCTGACCGACGGGCGCGAAACCGGTCGTGCCGACATCGTGCTGGCCGCCATCGTGCTGCTGGCGCTGATGGGCAAGCTCACGGACAGCGGCATGCAGGCGCTGGAGAGCCGCTGGCTGTCCTGGCGCGACACGGTGGCCACACGATGACAACGACGACGACAACCACACCCCATTCCCCCCTGCTCGATGTGCGCGTGCGGCGCAAGCAGTTTGCCGGCAACGAGGTGCTGCGCGACGTGCACCTGCAGCTGCACGAGGGCGAATGCGTCACCCTGGTTGGCGCTAGCGGCTGCGGCAAGAGCACGCTGTTGCGCATCGCTGCCGGGCTGGAGCGCGACTACGACGGCCAGGTGCGCCTGGACGGCCAGCCCACGGCGGGGCCTGCGCGGGACATCCGCTTCGTCTTCCAGGAGCCACGCCTCTTCCCCTGGCTGACCGTGGCCGGCAACGTCGCGTTCGACGGCCAGGGGGCGGGCGATGCGGCGCGCGTGGAGGCCCTGCTGGACGAGGTGGGCCTGGCCGGCTTCGGCCAGCGCCTGCCCAAAGAATTGTCTGGCGGCCAGGCGCAGCGCGTGGCCATTGCGCGGGGTCTGTTCGTGCAGCCGCGCGTGCTGCTGCTCGACGAGCCCTTTTCGGCGGTGGACGCCTTCACACGCCTGAAGCTGCAGGAACTGCTGCTGCGCGTGGCCCGTGCCCACCGCATCGCCGTGCTGATGGTCACGCACGACATTGACGAGGCGGTCTACCTGGGCGACCGCGTGCTGGTGTTCGAGGCGGGTCCCGGCCGCATCAGCGCCTCGGTCGCCGTGCAGGTGCAGCAACCGCGCGACCGCGACGGTACGGCCGTCGGCCTGGCCATTGCCAGCGTGCGCCAGGCCCTGCATAGGGCCCATGCGCTCTGATCGCTGAACTGCCTTGTTCCACCTGCCATGCCGTGCTGCAGGCAACTCTCATTGCATGACCCCGGCGGACCCGCGCATGCGGGAATTGGCATCGCCTTGCAGGCTGATGCGGTCGGCACCGCTGCTGCTCTCGCGGATGCGCGCCACCAGCATGCGGTTGCGGGCCGCAGCCGTGGCCACATCTGCCTGCCGGGCGGCCATGTAGGCCAGGTGGTTGGTCTCGGCCTCGTCATGCGTCTTGCGCCATATGCCATCGGCATAGGCCAGGGCCTGCGCCGCCTGTTGGAGTTCCAGCGGTGCATGCAGGGCCACGGCCGGGTTGGCGCTGGCGGCGCCCACGGCGGCACGCGCGTGCTCGAGCGCCATCGACGGGGCCGTGGCGCAGGCGGACAGAAACCCGGCAGCCGTCGCGCCGGCGGCGAGAACGGCCGTGGTGCGGCGCAGCGCGGAAGGCACACGGGGTGCCAGGATTTCAGGGTGGCGAAACAGCATCTGTCGGGACTATCCAGGGGTTTGCAACGTGGGTATGCACTGCAGTCGGCAAGGTGGAAAAGGCCTATTCTGGCCACGCCCCCCTTCTCATCCAACGAAGGAATGCGAGTTTGCAGATGCGATTTCTGCTGCCGCTGACAAGGCCGCAGGCGACGCAGCAAGTCCATTGCCCTGGTGCCAGCAACGTTGTTCGGTCTCACGTACAAAGAAACCATGCCTAACCATCGCCAACTCAAGCTGGGCGCCTTCATGCGCCCTGTCAGCATCCACACCGGCGCCTGGCGCTACCCTGGTGCGTATGCCGATGCCAACTTCAACTTCGCGCATCTGAAGCGCTTTGCGCAGACGCTGGAGCGCGCGCGCTTCGATGCCTTCTTCATGGCCGACCACCTGGCGGTGCTCAACATGCCGGTGGAGGCGCTCAAGCGCAGCCACACGGTCACCTCGTTCGAACCGTTCACGCTGCTGTCGGCGCTGAGCCAGGCCACCGAGCACATCGGCCTGGTGGCCACGGCATCGACCACCTTCGACGAGCCCTTCCACATCGCGCGGCGCTTTGCCTCGCTGGACCACCTGAGCAACGGGCGCGCGGGCTGGAACATCGTCACCACCTCCAATCCCGATGCCGCGCTGAACTTCGGCCGCGAGGACCACATGGCGCACGACGAGCGCTATGCCCGCGCGCGCGAGTTCTACGATGTGGTGACCGGCCTGTGGGACAGCTGGGCCGACGATGCCTTTGTGCGCGACCAGGCCAGCGGCCTGTTCTTCGACCCCGCGCGCCTGCACACGCTCGACCATCGGGGCCAGTACCTTTCGGTGCGCGGGCCGCTGCACATTGCCCGGCCGGTGCAGGGCTGGCCGGTGATCGTGCAGGCCGGTGCCTCCGAACCCGGTCGCCAGCTCGCGGCCGAGACGGCCGAGGTGATCTTTGCCGCGCACGGCACCCTGGCCGAGGGCCGAAGCTTCTACGCCGACGTGAAGGGCCGCCTGGCGGCGCTGGGGCGCGGGCGCGACGACCTCAAGATCCTGCCGGCCGCCTTCGTGGTGGTGGGTGATACGGTGGCCGAGGCCCAGGCCATCCGCGCCCGGCTCGACAGCCTGGTGCACTACGAGAGCGCGATCGCCTCCCTGTCCATCGCCCTGGGGGTGGATGCCTCGCAGTTCGACCCGGACGCGCCGCTGCCGCCGGTGCCCGAGACCAACGCCAGCCAGAGCAGCCAGCAGCGCGTGGTCGCCCTGGCCGAGCGCGAGGGCTTCACGGTGCGCCATCTGGCACAGCGCCTGGGTGGCTATGGCGGCCTGGCCTTTGTCGGCACCGCGCAGACCATTGCCGACGAGATGCAGGAATGGCTGGAGTCCGAGGGCAGCGATGGCTTCAACATCATGTTCCCCTGGCTGCCCGGCGGGCTCGATGCATTCGTGGAGAAGGTCGTGCCCGAGCTGCAACGCCGCGGCATTTTCCGCACGGGGTACGAAGGATCGACCCTGCGCGAAAACCTGGGTCTGGCGCGCCCGCCGAACCGCTTCTTTCCGGCGCCGGCGCCTTGAGGCGGGGCGCCAGCATGCGGTGGTGCTTGTTCAGGGGTGCGGCTGCAGCCAGGGCAACTGGTGCGGTGCGTAGCGAAAGGTCTGGAATACGCTATTGAGCTGCCCGGCCCTGTCTTTCGGGCTGCTTCGTCGGGGTACTCGGCAAACCAGGGGATGACATACTCCCAGACCACCTCCCCGCCCGGCGTCACCTCGAACAACCGGCCGGTGGACGACTCGGTGATGTGGGTGTTGCCATTGGGTAGTCGCTGGGCGTTTCCCATGAAGGGCGAGTAGAACAACTGGGCCGTCTCGTCCTGGTACTGCCAGGCGATGCGGTTGCCATCCCTCGGGTCGATCTCCAGCACACGCGAGAAGGCCACGTGCGCACCCGTGCGGAAATTGCCGTTGTCGAAGACCAGGATGTTTCCGTTATCGAGTGCCACCGGCGCATGCTGGTGCGACACGACCTCGGGCGGGATGTACAGGCGCACCTCGCCCGTAGCCCGGTCCACCCCAACCACGCCCGAGGTGGTGCGCAGGCTCATCAGCACCAGTCCTTCCGCCGTTACACCCAGGCCGTTGACCAGGGGCCAGTGGTAGCGACCGAAGCCCGGATGGATCGGAAAGCGGGCCGGGTCCAGGTGCTCTGCCGCACGCCATTCCCACACCAGCCGGCCGGAACGGTCGACCTCGCGCACCACGTCTGCGTACAAAGGTGTATCCGGATCGCCCGTCCCACCGGGAACTTGCTGGGCGAAGCCGTCGTCCACCCGCTCGCAGGCGGCGTACAGCAGATGGCCGTTGGGCAGCCACTGGGCATCGTGGTGGTGGGTCGGGTCCTGGTAGCGCCAGACCACCTCCCCTGCGGGCGTGACTTCGTAGAAATCGCCGCCATGCCACATGGACCACGGCGCATACAGGTCGGGCGATTCGGCATGGCTGCCGTTGTAGCCCAGGTTGCCGCCCGGCAGGATGACGGCATGCCGACCCGGGCGCACGGGCAGCAGCCACTCGTGCGCCACCTCGCCCCGGGCATCGATCAGCACGACACGGCCGCCGCCCGTCTGCGGCGCGATCAGGGTATAGCCGCCAAAGCTGCGCTCGGGGTCATGCGCGATGAGGCCGACCCCGCGCCGGCGCTGGGTCGCCTGGTCGACGCCCCCACTCATGGTGCGGGAGGGCCGCGCCAGACGATGTCGCGCACGTTGATCTTGCGCGGGATGATGCCCAGCGACTGAAAGGTATCGGCCAGTTGCTGCTGCTGCGCCACGTGGGCATCGGTCACTGGGCCCAGCGAGAACTCTGCCCGCTTGAACGCGGCCGACCACGACTTCACGTCGATGCCCGTTGCTTCCGCAGCCAGCGCAGCCAGTTCCTCGCGGTTCTCGCCCGACCAGATGGTGAGCTTGCGCAGCTCGTCGAGCACGGCACTCAGCACCAGGGGATGGCGCGCCGCAAAGTCCTTGCCGGCCATGTAGTAGGACGAACTGGTCAGGCGCTTGTCCGTGGTGTCGGCGATGGCGCGTGCACCGTACTTCTCCTCGGCAATCGCATAGTACGGATCCCATACCACCCAGGCATCAATGTTGCCGCCGTTGAAGGCCGCCGTGGCATCCGCCGGCGAGAGGTAGGTGGGAACGATGTCTCCGAACGTCAGCCCTGCGGTTGCCAGGGCCTTGACCGTTACGTTGTGGGCGCTCGATCCCTTGCCGAAGGCAACCTTCTTGCCCTTGAGATCGGCCAGGGTCTTGATGGGCGAATTCTTGGGCACCAGCACCGCATGCTGCGCCGAAGGCGTGGCCGCCGCGTAGACCAGGTTGGAGCCGCCGGCCTGCGCGAACACGGGCGGCGTATCGCCTACCGATCCCAGATCAACCGCGCCGGCACCCAGCGCCTCCAGCAAGGGAGGACCGAACTGAAACTCGACCCACTTCACGCTGGGCACGCCCAGGGCCTTCAGCCGGGCCTCGATGACCTGCTGCTTGCGCGCCAGTACCAGGATGGCCGAGCCTTTCTGGAAGCCGATCCTCACCTCCTTGGGCAGGGCATTGGCTTGCGCCCAGGCAGGAATCCCCCATACGGAGGCAGTCAGCGCCAGCAGTACGGGCACAAGCAATCGGCGGCTCGGCCGCAGCGGGAAATCGGTGGACACAGCGCGTTCCTTCAACTCGATGAGAAATGGGATGCTGAGCTTAGGTGGCGCGGTACCGCACGGTCCAATGCGTTCTGCATGCTTGCTTATGCGTTTTCAGTCAAGGCCGCAGCGGTCCAGGGGAGCCATACGCAGCACCCTACTTTTCCGCAAAAGCCCGTTCCACGACGAAGTCTCCGGGCGTCGATGTATTGCCCTCCTTGAAGCCCCTCGATTCCAGCAGGTGCTTGAGGTCGCCGAGCATGCCCGGGCTGCCGCACAGCATCACGCGGTCTTCGGCCGCATCCAGGGGCGGCAGGCCCAGGTCGTCTGTCAGCTTGTTGCTCGCCACCAGTTCGGTGATGCGTCCCCGGTTGCGGAAGTCCTCGCGTGTCACGGTCGGGTAGTAGAGCAACTGGTCCTTGACGAGATCGCCCAGAAACTCGTGCCGGGGTAGGTGGTCGAGCACCAGGTCGTGGTAAGCGAGTTCATCGACTTGGCGCACGCCATGCACCAGGATCACCTTCTCGAACCTCTCGTAGGTCTGTGGGTCGCGAATCACGCTCATGAAGGGCGCCAGACCGGTGCCCGTACCCAGCAGGTACAGGCGCTTGCCCGGCAGCGTGTAGTCAATCAGCAGAGTGCCGGTGGGTTTGCGCCCCACGATGACCGTATCACCGTGCTTTATGTGCTGCAGCCTCGATGTCAGAGGCCCATCGTCCACCTTGATGCTGAGGAACTCCAGGTGCTCCTCGTAGTTCGCACTCACGATGCTGTAGGCGCGCAGCAGCGGCTTGTTGTCCACTCGCAGGCCGATCATGGTGAAGTGGCCGTTGGAAAACCGCAGCGCGGGATCGCGCGTGGTGGTGAAAGTGAACAACCGGTCCGTCCAGTGGTGGACGCTCAGCACGGTTTCTTCGCTGAAGGCGCTCATGGGATTTTTCTCTCAGGCGACCGAGGCGGCGGCCTCGGCCGCATTGGTCTCGCCGGGCAGGCCTGGTGCCCCGCCCGGCCGCCGGAACTGCGCCCCCGCATGGCGCGCCGGCAGATGGTCTGCCTCGCCGAACAGCTTCTTGCGCAGGCTGCCCTGAGCGTACTCCGTCTTGTAGACCCCGCGCGACTGTAGCTCGGGCACGATCAGGTCCACGAAGTCCTCGTAGCTTTCGGGAACCACGGTACGGCTCACATTGAAGCCGTCCACGCCGGTCTCGTCGATCCAGGACTGCAGTTCGTCGGCCACCTGGCCCGCATCACCGACGATG
Source organism: Acidovorax sp. GW458-11-26-14-TSB4 (assembly GCF_059423865.1). Lineage (NCBI taxonomy): Bacteria > Pseudomonadati > Pseudomonadota > Betaproteobacteria > Burkholderiales > Comamonadaceae > Acidovorax > Acidovorax sp. GW458-11-26-14-TSB4. The sequence continues at coordinate 371,596 of NZ_JBWKYR010000003.1, read as the reverse complement.
GCCGGGTAGCGCCCGCCGAGCTCGAACAGCTCGAGCAGTTGCCGGCGCGTCCAGCCGTGCTGCGCGGCGGTGCGCGCGGCCGACTCGATGGCATTGGTGGGGCCGTAGACGATGGGCTCGTCCAGGTCGTAGTGCGAATAGTCCACGCCCGTGCTGGCCGCGAAGTGCGCCAACCCGGCCTCGCGGCTGGCGTAGCGCTTGTAGTCCTCGTACTTCTCGTGCGCCTCCTTGTGCGTGGCACCGGTCACCACGGCAGAGCCGACGAAGACCTTGACATCGTCCGGTCGCCGGCCGGCGCGCACCAACTGCTCGCGCAGCGCATCGACGCTCTTGCGCGCCGCCGCCTTGTTGGGGGGCGAGATGAACACGCATTCGGCATGCCGCCCGGCAAAGCGCTGGCCCCGGCCCGAGGCACCGGCCTGGAACAGCACGGGAGTGCGCTGCGGCGAGGGCTCGGCCAGGTGGTAGCCGTCCACCTGGTAGTAGCGACCCTGGTGCTGTACCTTGTGCACCTTGGCCGGGTCGGCGTACATGCGCCCGGCGCGGTCGCGCCGAACGGCGCCCTCTTCCCAGCTGCCCTCCCAGAGCTTGTAGAGCACCTCGAGGAATTCGTCGGCCCGGTCGTAGCGCTCGTCGTGCGGCAACTGCTCGGACAGGCCCATGGCCCGCGCCGCGCTGTCGAGGTAGCCGGTAACGACGTTCCAGCCGATGCGCCCGCGCGTGAGGTGGTCCAGGGTCGAGAAGCGCCGCGCCAGCAGGTAGGGCAGCTCGTAGCCGAGGTTCACCGTGACGCCGAAGCCCAGGTTCTGCGTGACCGCCGCCATGGCCGAGATCAGCATCATCGGGTCGTTGACCGGCAGCTGGATCGACTCGCGCAGGGTCACGTCCACATTGGCCTGGTAGACGTCGTACACGCCCACGATGTCGGCGACGAACAGGCCGTCGAACAGCCCGCGCTCCAGCGTGCGGGCGATGCCGGTCCAGTGCTCCATGGTGTTGTAGGCGGCCGACTCGTCGCGCGGGTGCGTCCACAGGCCGTGGTTGATGTGGCCCACGCAGTTCATGTTGAACGCGTTGAGCAGGATCTGCTTCTTCGGGGTGGCCATGGGTCAGAACGCCGGGATCACGCCGCCGCCGAAGGTTTTCACGATGAACTCGCGCACCTCCTCGGTCTGGTAGGCCTTGACCAGTTGCTGCACCCAGGGCTGGGCCTGGTCCTGTTCGCGCACGGCGATCAGGCAGGCGTAGGGGCCATCCTTGTCCTCGACCAGGATGCCGTCCTTGGCCGGGTTGAGGCCGGCCTTGATCGCATAGTCGGCATTCACGGCGGAGGCGTCGGTATCGTCCAGCGTGCGTGGCAGCTGGGCGGCCTCGATCTCCACGAAGCGCAGCTTCTTCGGGTTCTCGATCACGTCGCGCGGCGTGGCGTTGATGCCTTCGATCGGGTCGATGCCGGTGCGCAGCTTGATGTGGCCGGCCTTTTGCAACAGCAGCAGGGTGCGGCTCTCGTTGGCCGGGTCGTTCGGTATCGCCACCCGCGCGCCTTCGGGCAGGTCGGCGATGGACTTGTACTTCTTGGAGTAGATGGCGATCGGCCCGATCCAGGTGCGGCCGAAGCCCACGATCTTGTAGCTGCGCGAACGCACCTGCGCGGCCAGGAAGGGACGGTGCTGGAAGCTGTTGGCATCCAGGTCGCCAGCATCGAGCGCTGCATTGGGCCGGCTGTAGTCGGTGAAGGGCACGATCTGGATCTTGAGCCCGTAGTCGCGCTCGGCCACGCGCTTGACCACCTCGAAGGTCTGCTCGTGCGGCCCGGTGGTCACGCCGACCTTGAGCAGCTTGCTGGTGCCGGGCGGCTCCTTCAGCGCCGCAGCGGCCGGCAGCCCGAGGCCGGCCAGCGCCATGGCAGACCCCGCCTGCAGGAGGCGGCGGCGCGAGGCCGCAGGGTTGGGGGAAACAGGGCGGGGAGAAATCACGGTGCGGTTCCTGGCGAAATGGGGATCAAGGACATGGCCACCCGCCCTACAGCGCACCGTGGCGCGGGGGCAGTTGGCCGTTGAGGTAGTAGTTGCCGATGGCGTGGTACTTCCAGCGCACCGGGTCGTGCAAGGTGTGGGTACGGGCGTTGCGCCAAAAGCGGTCCAGCCCCAGGCCGTCGAGCGTGGCGCCGGTGCCGGCCAGCTCGAACAGGCGGTTGCCGGCGTCCAGCGATGCCGTGGTGGTCAGCACGCGGGCCTCGGCCACGGCGATGGAGGCGGCAGCCACGCTGGCCTCGTCGGGTGCGGCCTGGGCCTGGTCGACAAAGCGGCCGGCACGGCGCTGCAGCGCCTGGGCGGCGCGCAGCCGCACCGCCACGTCACCCACCTGGCGGATGGTGAGCGGGTCGTCGCTGGCGCGCTCCACCCCGGCATCGATCCAGGGCCGGGCCTGTTCGCGCACGAAGGGCATCGTGGCCTGCAAAGCGCCCTGCCCTATACCCAGATCGATGGCCGCGTGCAGCAGCTGCGCGAACGGGCCGATGGGGGTGGGCCGCTCGAACGAGGCGAGAAAGGGCACGACCCAGGCCGGGTCGACTGCCACGGCATCGAAGGACACGGACCCGCTGCCGGTGACGCGCTGGCCAAAGCCGTCCCAGTCGTCGACGATGGCCACACCCTCGGCCCGGCGCGGGATGAAGGCCAGCAGCGTCACGTCCCGCCCGCCCTGCTGTGCGCTGACCAGCGTGGGGATCCAGTGCGCGAACAGCGCGCCGGTGCAGTAGAACTTCTGCCCGTCCACGCGCCAGCCGTCGGGGTGGTCGGTGGTCAGGCGCGTGCGGCGCTTGAAATCCTTGTGGCCGATCTCGGCCAGGGCGTTGCCAAAGCGCTCGCCGTCGAGCGCGCGGCGGTAGAAGAAGGCCTTTTGCGCATCGCTGCCGCCCACGCGCAGCACTTCGAGCGCGTAGTAGTGGTTCTGCGGAATCTGGCCCAGGGAGCCATCGGCCGCCGAGATGGTGGCGATGACCTCGGCCAGGGTGACGTTGGACACCCCTGCCCCGCCGTAGGCGCGCGGCACGGTGATGCCCCACAGGCCGCTGGCCGTGAAGCGGTCCAGTTCGTCCCAGGGCAGGATGCGGTCGCGGTCGCGCGCCACCGCACCGCGCGCAAAGTCGGCGGCCAGGGCGCGGGCGACTTCGAGGGCGTGCGCATCGTCGCGGATGCGCTGCACGGGCTGGGCTGGCGGGGGCGCAGGTTCCTCGGCAGCGCCCTGCGGCCCCAGGGCGGGGTTCAACAGTTCGAGGGCCATGTCAGTTCCAGGAGTGCCGCCGTGGGGCGACACCGTTGAGCAGGTAGTTGCCGATCAGGTGCGCCTTCCAGCGCACCGGGTCATGCAGGGTGTGGGTGCGGGCGTTGCGCCAGTGGCGCCCGAGGTTGTGCGCCTCGCGCGTGGCGGACGAGCCCGCCAGCTCCAGCAGCTTCTCGGAGGCGTCGAGCGCGACCTGCGTGGTCAGGATCTTGGCTTCGGCCACGGCGACCGAGGCGCGGGCACTGTCCTCGGCCGTCACCGTGCCGGCGGCGCGGATGGCGTCCAGCAGCAGGCCGGCTTCGCGCAGCACCTCTTGCGCGGCATGCAGGTCCACCTGCAGGCGGCCCACGTCCTGGATGATGTAGGGGTCGTCGGTTGCCTGTTGCAGCCCGGAGTCGATCCAGGGCCGCGCGCGTTCGCGCACGAAGGCCAGGGCGTCGGCCAGCGCCGCCTGGGCAATGCCCTGGTCGATGGCGGCCTGCACGATCTGCGACGCGGGCCCGAACAGACCCGGCCGGTCGGCCAGTTGCCAGATGGGCAGTACGTCGGTCGCGTCGATGGCCACGTTGTCGAAGCGCACGGTGCCGCTGGCCGTGGTGCGCTGGCCGAAGGACGACCAGTCGTCGACCACCGTGAGCCCGGGCGCATCGCGCCGTGCCCAGACCTGCACGGCCCGGTCCTCGTCGTCCAGCGCGCGCGTGGGCACCCGGTGGGCGAATAGTGCGCCGGTGGAATAAAAGCGTTCTCCGGTCAGGCGCAGGCCCTGCGGCGTTTGCGCCAAGCGCGTCTGGCCATGCAGGATGGTCCTGGAGCGGCGCTCGGGCCCCGCATTGCCCAGGCGGTGGCCGGCCAGCACCTCGGCGTAGAAGCGTTGCTTCTGGGCATCGGTGCCGATTTCACGCAGCACGCCCAGCAGACCGAAATGGTTCTGCGGAATCTGCCCCAGTGCCGGGTCGGCCGCCGAGAGGATCACGAACACCTCGGCCAGCGTGGCGAAGGACACGTCCGCCCCGCCGTAGGCGCGCGGCACGGTGATGCCGCCCAGCCCGCTTTCGGACCACAGGTCGAGCTCGGCCCAGGGCAGGCGGCGCTCACGGTCGCGCCCGGAGGCACCGGGTGCGAACAGGGCCGCCAGCCGGTGTGCGGCCTCCAGGGCCTCCTGGTCGCTGTGCAGGCGCTGCACGCGCGATGCGTCTGGCGCGCGGGGCCGCTGGTCGGGTGCAGCCTGCGGTGGATGGGAATGGGTATCGGTCATGCGGGAGCACCGTCAAGAAAAAACGGGCATGCGGGCCGCGTGTGCGCTGCCCGCATGCCTCGCTGCGTGGTGGATTTGGTCAGGCCAGCGAGAGAACCGGGATTTCCACGAGCCCATGCGCGCGCTGGCGCAATGCCGGCAAGGCCCGCTCGACCGCCAGGGCAATGCGTGCCCTGAGGGCATCGCTGCTCACGCGGTAGTTGTCGAACTCCTTGTCGGTCGCATACACGCCGATGGGCAGCGTGTGCGCCTGGAAGAAGCTGAACAGGGGTCGCAACTGGTGGTCGATGGCCAGCGCGTGCCGGTCACTGCCGCCTGTGGCGGCGAGCAGTACGGGAACGTCGATCAGCGCCTCGTGGTGCACGAAGTCGAACAGGTGCTTGAACAGCCCGGTGTAGGAGCCGCGGTAGATCGGGCTGGCCACCAGCAACAGGTCGGCGGATTCGATCTCGCGCAGCACGGCCTCGATCGCGGGCGGCAGCTGGGAGCGCTGGAGCACGCCGCCGAACTGGGGCACGAGCTCACCCAGTTCGATCAGCCGCGTGTCCACGGGCAGGGCATCCGACAGTCCTTCGAGCAGCTGCTGCACCAGCGCCAGGGTGCGGGAGGGGCGCTGCAGGCCGCCAGAGACGGCGACGATCTTGGGGGTTCTGGCCATGGCAAAAAATGGGTTGAAAGAGAAATGGGGGCGGTCGTCCGGTTAACGCGACCGAAGGCCCCAGACTGTGCGCCCGCCCGGGGCCTTGCGGGGCATGGCAGCTAGAAGCATTTCGGCTATCGATATGCGCAATGGCTGCAAGCACCACCGAGCACACCCCGGCTTATGCGCACTGCGCATTTGAAGTGGCGCTTTCCTTCGTTCAAGGACAGCAGGGAGCCTCCTAGCATGGCCATTTCCGGCCGCAACCGGCGCCAGGCCCCTCCCCCATCCGAGAAAGCCCCATCCCATGTCCCGCAATCCCCCCACGCATGACTTTCTCGTGCAGCGCTTTCACCCCCTCTTTGCGCACATTGCCGAGCATGCTGCCCAGCGCGAGCACACGCGCGAGCTGGCGCACGAGGCCATCGGCTGGCTGCGCGATGCCGGGTTCGGCGCGCTGCGCGTGCCCATTGAGCACGGCGGCTTCGGCGCCACGCCCGAGCAGCTGTACGACCTGCTCATCGACCTGGCCGAGGCCGACTCCAACCTGCCCCAGGCCCTGCGCGCGCATTTCGGCTTTGTCGAACGCGTATTGGCCGAATTCGAGCCCGATCAGCGCGCCCCCTGGCTGCGGCGCGTGGTCGAAGGCGCCATCTTCGGCAACGCCACCACCGAACAGGGCGACGGTACCCTGGGCCGGCTGCAAACCCGGCTGTTCCAGCAAGAAGACGGCACCTGGCTGCTGAGCGGCGAGAAGTACTACAGCACCGGCACCCTGTACGCCGACTGGGTGGCGGTCACAGCCGAGCGCGAGGGTGGCGACCCGGCCCAGTGGCGCACCATTGCCCTGGTGCGCACCGATGCGCCGGGCGTCGAGTGCGTGGACGACTGGCGCGGCTTCGGCCAGCGCCTCACGGCCTCGGGCACCACACGCTTTCACCGGGTGGTGGTGGCGGCCGGCGACATCATCGACTTCTCGCGCAGCGGCACGACGCTGATGACCGCCGTGTTCCAGCTGTTCCACATCGCCACGCTGGCCGGCATCGCGCGTGCCATCGAGCGCGACGCGGTCGCCTTCGTGCAGCCGCGCAAGCGCGTGTTCAGCCATGCCAGCGGCAACGTGCCGCGCGAAGACCCGCTGGTGCAGCAGGTCATAGGCCACCTGGCAAGCACTGCCTTCATCGCCACGCTGGCCACGCGCGAGGTGGCGCGCGGCCTGGGCGAGCTCGACCGCTGGCGCCTGCGCGGCGAGCCCTTGCCCGATGATTTGTTGGTCGACGTGGAGCTGCGCGCCGCGAAGGCCCAGGTCGCAGTGACCGAGGCGGTGTTGGCCGCCGCCACGCGCCTGTTCGATGTGGGCGGCGCCAGCGCCCTGCAGGAGGACCGCCGCCTGGACCGCCACTGGCGCAATGCCCGCACGCTGGCCTCGCACAACCCGGTGATCTACAAGTCGCGCGTGATCGGGGAGCATGCGCTCAATGGCACGCGCCCCACTTTCTATTGGGCTGTGGGCACACAACACTCTGTGGTTTCATCCACCAATACCGACTGACTCGCAACATGTCCGCGAGGACCAAATGGAAACTGCTAAGCACAGGCGCCTGCGCGATCTGACGGAAGTGGTCACCTAAAATGCTCAGCAAATTTTGATAGGTCTGCCATGAGCTCTGCGTCCGAAGTGAATGCTTCAGCGCCCAAGCGGCGCAGCACGAACCGGTACGATCGAATGGAGTGGGCGGGTGCATTCGGCGATCTGGGAACGCTGATCCCCTTTGTCGCTGCCTATATTGGCGTCCTCAAGCTGGATCCGTTCGGCGTTCTTTTCGCCTTTGGCATCTCGATGGTCGTGTGCGGGCTTTACTACAGGACGCCATTTCCTGTGCAGCCGATGAAGGCCATCGGCGCAGTTGCCTCCATTCAGGCGGTGCAAACGGCCCTGGTGACGCCTTCGGCCGTCTACTTCGCCGCCATGGCGACCGGCATCATCTGGTTCGTCCTGGGCATGAGCGGTCTGATGGCGAGAGTTGCCAGAAGTGTTCCTCCTGCGGTGGTGATGGGCATTGTCTTAGGCCTTGGCTTTGGCTTCATGCTGCAAGGCATCAAGATGATGCAAACCGACTGGCTGATCGCGATCCTCGGGTCCATCGGCACGTTGTTGCTCATGGGCAATCGCACCGTGCCAGCCATGTTCGTATTGCTTGTATTTGGCGCCATAGTGGGGGGCTTTCAACACCCTGAACTGCTTTCTCGTCTCGGCAATGCATCCATGGTGTTAAAGACACCGTCGTTCGCACTGGCGGACGTCACCTGGAAACAGGTATTTGTTGGCGTCGTCCTCTTGGCGCTGCCGCAGATTCCATTGACCTTGGGCAATGCGGTCATCGCCGTGACCGACGAGAACAATCGGCTTTTCCCACAACGGCCTGTGACAGAGGGGCGGGTCGCTGTTTCCACGGGCCTTATGAACATGTTCAGCGGCGCCGTTGGCGGCGTCCCGATGTGCCACGGAGCCGGGGGTATGGCCGCCCACCTTGCTTTCGGCGCCAGAACGGGCGGCTCTGTCGTCATACTTGGCTGTGTGCTTCTGACCTTGGCCTTGTTCTTCAGCAACGGCGTCGAAGCATTGTTTCAGTTGTTCCCTGCAGCGGTGTTGGGGGTTGTTCTGTTTCTCACCGGGGTGCAGTTGGCCATCGGCAGCAGCGTGTTTCCTTCTGACCGGGGTGATCGCGTGGTTGTCCTGGTGTGCGCTGCGCTATGCATGTGGAACGTGGCCGCAGGCTTTCTGGCCGGGATGGCACTGCACCATCTCCATCAACGAGGCCTCCTCAGACTATGAAGGCAGGCTGCTGTGACGGCCTCGAGGTCTTCCCTCAGAAAACCCGCCCCTCCTCCAGGTGTGTCGTCACGCCATTGAGCTGGTAGTCGCCCAGCACCCGGGTCTTCTGCAGCAGCGGGTTGTGGTTGAAGATGGTGCGGATGTTGCGCCAGTGGCGATCGAAGTTGTGCTTGCTGGACGTGGCCGATGCACCGCCCGCCTCGAACATGCGCTCGGCTGCGCCCAGGGCCAGGCGGGCCACCACGGTCTGCGTCTTGGCCGTGGCCAGTGCGCCCTGCAGCACCAAGTCGGCAGCCTGAGCCGCATTGGCGGCAATGGCATCGGCCGAGCGGTCAAGGTGGCGGGCATTGTCCAGCACCAGCGCATCGATGGCATGCGACGCCGCAGACAGCTCGCCCACGACAAGCTGGTTGAAGTGGTCCTCGCGCGCCGTGGCGGCCGGGCTGTGCATGGCCGGGCGGCCATGATCGCGCACGAAGCGTGTGGCATCGGCCAGCACATTGCGCACCGCGCCGGCGGCGGCCGTCACCAGGTGCAGTTGGCGCAGCGCCGAGGTGTGGCGCCCCACCAGCGAGCCCGAGTCGCGGGACTGCACCTCGTGGGCATGCACCAGCACATCGGTGAAGACGATGGAGCCGCTGGCCGTGAGGCGCTGGCCAAAGCCGTCCCAGTCGTCCAGGATGGCGATGCCTTCGCGGTCCACCGGCAGGTTCACGGTGACCATGGTGCCCTCTTCGTCCAGCACGCTCACGTTGGCATAGTCCGAGAAGGCCGTGCCCGTGGCATAGAACTTGCGGCCGCTCAGCCGGAAGTGGTCGCCCTCGCGCACCAGCGCGGTGTGGGTCACGCCGGCCCGCTCGGTGCCGCGTTCGGTGTAGGCGCCGCCGAACAGCGCGCCCTCGAGCGTGCGCTGCACCTGCAGCTGCCGGTAGGCGCCGGGCGGTGCCAGGCGCAGGGCCTCGGTGGCGTTGAAGTGGATGCGCAGCGCATGCGCGACGTTGGAATCGGCCGCGGCCAGCGTGGCCAGGGCACCGATCAGGTCCTCCAGCGAGCAATCGGGGCCGCCATCGGCCTGGCCGATGCGCAGCGCACCCAGGCCGGACTGGCGCACGCGCTGGAAGGCCTCATGGGGGAGCGTGCGGTCGGCCTCGCGCTGGGATGCGCCCTGGGCGATGGCGTCGGCCAGGGCCGGAACACCGGCCAGGATGGCCGCGCGCGTGCGGGGAATCTGCAGGATGGTGTGTGCCATGGGCCCGGCCTCACTGTGCGGTAGCAGCAGCAGCGGTCGCCGCCACGCGGGCCACGCGGCCTTCCACGGGGTGGCTCGGGTCGGTGAAGCCCAGGGTGGAGGCATGGCCGGCGGCCACCAGGCGGTTGACCAGGGCCTCGTCCTCGGGGGTGAACTGGTAGTCCAGCGCGCGCACATAGCCCTCCCACTGCTCCAGCGTGCGGGGGCCGGCGATGGCCGAGGTGATGAGGCGGTTGTTGAGCACCCAGGCCACCGCGAAGTCGGTGGGGTGGACGCCGCGCGCCGCCAGGTCGTCACGGATCTGGCGCGCGATGGCCAGGGATTCGGGGCGCCACTCGGTCTCCAGCAAGCGCTTGTCGGCCCGCGCGGCGCGCGAGCCGGCTTCGGGCGCCGCACCATCGTCGTACTTGGCCGTCAGCACGCCGCGTGCCAGCGGGCTGTACGAGACCACGCCCAGGCCGTAGGCCGCGGCGGCAGGCAACTGCTCGGCCTCGGCCGTGCGGTTGACCAGGTTGTACAGCGGCTGGCTCGCCACGGGGCGGTCGATGCCTTCGGCATCGGCCAGGTGGGCCACCTCGGCAATGCGCCAGCCCCGGAAGTTGGACACGCCGAAGTAGCGCAGCTTGCCCGCCCGCACCAGGTCGCCGATGGCGCGCACGGCCTCGCCCAGCGGGGCGTTGAAGTCGGTGCGGTGAAAGTACAAGAGGTCGATGTAGTCGGTGCCCAGGCGGCGCAGGCTGCCCTCCACCGCATCGATGATCCACTTGCGCGAGATGCCGCTGCGGTTGGGCCCGTCGCCCATCCGGTTGGCGAACTTGGTGGCCAGCACCCAGTCGTCTCGGTCGTGGCGGATGCCGCGGCCTACGATCTCCTCGGTGCGGCCCTTCTGGTAGGCATCCGCCGTGTCGATGAAGTTCACGCCGCTGGCCTTGGCCGCGGAAATGATGGCGTGCGAGGTGGCCTCGTCGGTGGGGCCGCCGAACATCATGGTGCCCAGCGCCAGGCGCGAGACTTTGAGGCCGCTGCGGCCCAGGTAGTGGTAGGTGGTCAAGAAGGCTCCGGGAAAGGGGTGGTGGCACGCGGCCGAGGCCGGTCAGCCGCGCATGATAGGCAGCGCTGCGCAAAGCACATACTCGCTGCACGCATATCGATAGCCGCTCCTGAATCGGTAGCAGCCGGTGCGCCAGGAGCAAGCTTCATCGGCGCAGATGTCCGCATAAGCAAATGCGGAAAGAACGCTGCAGCCCGCCGCGATATTGGGTGCAATGCAAGGGTTTCCATTCCTGCCCTGCGACCCGTTGCGCAGGGCTTGCCGATTGCCTTCATGACCACCATCACACACCGCGCTGGCTCGCTGGTCGGGCTCGACCGTTTCTCCGCACCCACCGATTTCCCGGGCAGCCCCTTGTCCGAGGCCTTGAAGCAGCCCATCCTGCTCGGGCTGTTCCTGCCCATCCAGGCGGGGGGATGGAGCGCCTCCACCCTGCCCCGCACCACCGACTGGCAGTTCGCCTACAACCGCGACCTGGTGCTCAAGTCCGAGGCCCTCGGCTTCGACATCGTCTTCGCGCTGTCGCAGTGGCTGCCCAAGGGCGGCTACGGCGGCGTGTTCGACGGCAATGCGCTCGACTCCTTCATGGCCACGGCGGCGCTCACCGGCGTCACGCAGCGCATCATCCTGATCTCCACCATCCACGTGCTCTACGGCCCGCTGCACCCGCTGCACCTGGCCAAGTGGGCCAGCACGCTGGACCACATCTCGGGCGGGCGCTGGGGCATCAACGTGGTTACCGGCCACCGCGCCGTGGAGCACGAGGCCTTCGGCTGGGACCGCATCGACCACGACCGGCGCTACGAACTGGCCGCCGAGTTCCTGGAGGTGGTGCAGCGCCTGTGGACCGACACCGAGAACTACTCGTACGAAGGCGGCTCCTCCTGGAAGCTGCAGGGTGCCTTCGTCTCGCCCAAGCCGCGCTATGGCCGCCCGGTGCTGGTCAATGCCACGGGGTCGGACGCCGGCATCGAGTTTGCCGCGCGCTATTCGGACATCGTGTTCATCACCAGCCCCGCGGGCTCGGACTTCGCCAGCGCCATCGCCGCGTTGCCGGCGCACACGGCACGCGTGAAGGCCGCTGCGCGGGCCCAGGGGCGCGAGGTGCGCACCCTGCTCAACCCCATGGTGATCAGCCGCGAGACCGAGGCCGAGACCTGGGCCTACCACGATGCCATCGTGGCCGCGCAGGACCAGCATTCGCCCCAGGGCTTCAACGGCTTCGACAGCGACGCCCATGCCTGGAAGGGCCGCGTGGGCGTGGATGCGCCCAAGCGCCGCGCCATCGGCGGGAACATCGAGGTCATCGGCACGCCCGAGCAGGTGGTCGAGCAGTTCGTGGCCTTGAAGCGCGCAGGCGTCGACGGCCTGCAGCTGAGCTTCTTCGACTTCCAACCCGACCTCGAATTCTTCGGCGACCGCATCCTGCCGCTGCTCAAGCAGGCCGGCCTGCGCTTCTGACCGCGCTCCATCCACCCAGCCCTCCCCCTCTTTCATGGCCCTCCACCGCACCTTCGCCCACCTTGCCTTCGCTGTGCTGCCAGCCTTGGCACTGGCACAGCCCGCCACCGATGCCGCCACCCCGGTCAAGGGCGGCACGCTCACCTACGCCAGCGACATCGAGCCGCCCATCCTGGTCTCGCTGCTGGACACCAATACCCGCATCCGCAACATCAGCGCCAAGATCACCGAGGGGCTGCTGCGCTACGACGCGCAGTTCAAGCCCCAGCCCCTGCTGGCCACGCGCTGGAGCGTGAGCCCGGATGGCCTGCGCTACACCTTCGAGCTGCGCAAGGGCGTCAAGTGGCACGACGGCAAGGACTTCACCGCGACCGACGTGCGCTACTCGGTGCTCACGCAGAAGAAGCAGGGCCCGCGCGGGCGCATCACCCTGGCCAACGTGGAGCGCGTGGACACGCCCGATGCGCTGACGGCCGTGCTCGTGCTCTCCAAGCCCGCGCCCTACCTCATCAAGGCACTGTCCTCGGCCGAGCTGCCCATCGTGCCGGCCCACCGCTATGGCGACGGCGACCCGCTGGCCAGTGCCAATGCCACGGCACCGGTGGGCACGGGGCCCTTCATCTTCGAGCAGTGGGTGCGCGGCAGCCACATCATCCTGCGCAAGAACCCGAACTACTGGCGCAGCGGCGCGCCGCACCTGGACCGCATCATCTTCCGCTTCATCCCCGACAAGGCGGCCATCTCGGCCGCACTGGAGGCCGGCGAGGTGGACGTGGCCAGCAACGTGAACCTGGCCGACCTGGAGCGCCTGGGCAAGAACCCGCAGCTCAAGGTCGAGGACACCTACGACGCCTACCTCAACAACGCCGTCTTCCTCGAATACAACCTGGACAACCCGGTGCTGGCCAAGGCCGAGGTGCGCCACGCGATTGCCCATGCCATCGACCGCAATGCGCTGAGCAGCGTGGTCTGGTACCAGCGCGGCGAGGTGGTGAACTCGCCCATCCCCAAGGTGTTCACCAGCTACTACGACGACAGCACCTTCAACTACCCGTACGACGTGGCCCGCGCCAACCAGTTGCTCGACCAGGCGGGCTACCCGCGCCAGGGCGGCGGCACGCGCTTTGCCCTCAAGGTCACCAACATCCCGGGTGCCGACTTCAAGCGCACCTCGGACTTCCTGCGCTCTTCGCTGGCGCGCGTGGGCATCCGCGTGGAGATCCTCGACGGCGACCTGCCCACCTTCCTCAAGCGCGCCTACACCGCGCGCGAGTTCGACCTCAACGTCAACGGCCTGGGCCGCCTGTACGACCCCACCGTGGGCGTGCAACGCATCTACTGGGGCGACGGCGTGAAGAACCCGCTGATCTGGATCAACGCGGCGCACTACAACAACCCGCAGGTGGACGAGCTTTTCCGCCAGGCCGCGATCGAGGTCGACGAGACCCGCCGCGCTGCGCAGTTCCGCCAGATCCAGCAGACCGTGGGGCGCGAGCTGCCGGCCTACCCGCTGGTCACCGTGCCCTCGGCACTGCAGGTCTACAGCACCCGCGTGCACCGGCTCAACACCACCATCGACCTGACGGCAGGCGATCTGGCCGACACCTGGCTGCAACCCCGCAAGTAATCCACGCCATCGCCACCAAGGAGCCTCCATGAGCACAGCCACTGCACCCGTCCCTTCCGACGCCCGCAGCCCCGCCGCCGAACTGAGCTTTGCCAGCGCCGTCGAGCAGGCCCGCGCCCTGGCCGAAGGCCGCATCACCGCCACGGCGCTGCTGGAGCACAGCCTGGCGCGCATCGCCCGGCACGACGCGGCCTTCAACCTCGTCGCCGTGCGCGATTTCGAACAGGCCTGCGCTGCGGCCCGGGCGGCCGACGAGGCCCTGGCGCGCGGCGAGCGCAAGCCGCTGCTGGGCGTGCCCATCACGGTCAAGGAATCCTTCGACGTGCAGGGCCTGGTGACGGCCACCGGCAACCCTGCCCACGCAGGCAACGTGGCGGCGCAGGACTCGTGGGTGGTGCGCGCGCTGCGCGAGGCCGGCGCCGTGGTGCTGGGCAAGACCAACGTGCCGGTGGGCCTGGCCGACCTGCAGAGCTACAACCCGCTGTACGGTGTGAGCAACAACCCCTGGGACGTGGCGCGCACGCCCGGCGGCTCTTCGGGCGGCTCGGCCGGGGTGCTGGCCGCGGGCTTTGTGGCGCTGGAGCTGGGCTCGGACATCGGCGGCTCCATCCGCATCCCCGCGCACTTCAACGGCGTGTACGGCCACAAGCCCACCCAGGGCCTGATCGGCCTGCGCGGCGCCGGCCTGCCCGCCGGGCGCGTGGCCGACCGCGACCTGAGCGTGGCCGGCCCGCTGGCGCGCAGCGCCGCCGACCTGGCCCTGGCGCTCGACCTGCTGCTGAACCTCGACCCGCTGCAGGCCAAGGCCTGGCGCGCCACCCTGCCCCCGGCGCGGCACCAGCGCCTGGCCGACTACCGCGTGCTGGTGATCGACCAGTGGCCCGGCACCGAGCGCAGCCTGGGCGAGCGCGTGGCCATCGAGCGCGTGGTGGAGCGCCTGCGCACCCAGGGCAGCCAGGTGCTGCGAACCAGCGACCTGCCCGCCGGCCTGCTGCCCGACCTGGGCGAGGCCCACCGCATCTACCGCAGCCTGCTCGGCTCCTCGCTGGCCGAACCGCCCGCGCTGTCGGCCGGGGCCCAGGCACGCCTGGACGCCCTGGCGCCCGAAGACACCAGTGCCGATGCCGCCTGGCTGCGCTCGTTCAGCCTGTCGCACCGCGCCTGGCTGCACGACAACGAGGCACGGCTGAAGCTGCGCCAGCAGTGGGAACAGCTGTTCGGGGTGGTGGACGTGGTCGTCACCCCCGTGCTGGCCACCCAGGCCTTTGCGCACAACCACAGCGAACCCAAGGACGAGCGCAGCTACCCCGTGGCCTTCGAGGGCGGCAGCAAGCCCGTGCGCTTTCTGGATCTGTTCACCTGGGCCGGCCTGCCGGTGCTGCCGGGCCTGCCGGCCACCAGCTTCCCGCTGGGGCTGGACGGCGATGGCCTGCCCATCGGCGCGCAGGCCGTGGGCCCCTACCTCGAAGACCACACCAGCATCCACTTCGCCCACCTGCTGGAGCAGGCGTACGGCGGCTTCCAGGTGCCGCCCGGGCTTGAAGACTGAGAGATCGCCTGTGAGTGACCTGTCCCAGCCTTTGCAGGCTTCGCCCCGGTCCGCCGCGCACGCCGATCTCATCGCGCATGCGCGCCAGCTGGGCCATGACTTCGCCCTGCTGGCCGCCGAGCACGACCAGAGCGGCGCCCCGCCCGAGGCGCAGTTCGCGGCCCTGCATGCCGCGGGCCTGCTGCGCATGACGATAGACAGCGCCCACGGCGGCCATGGCGCCGGACTGGCCGTGGCGCGCGAGGTCGTCAGCGCCATTGCCTATGGCGATCCTTCGGTGGCGCTGATCCTGTCCATGCACTACAGCCTGCACGGCCACATCGCGCGCAGCCTGCGCCAGGGCTCGGACGAATGGCCCGAGGCGCTGGCACGGCAGCTGATCGCCGAGTCGCTCGAAGGCCGCTCCCTGCTCAACGCCGCGCAGGTGGAGCCCGCACTGGGCTCACCCTCGCACGGCGGCCTGCCGGCCACGGTGGCACGGCGCGTGGGCGACCAGTGGCTGCTGTCGGGCCACAAGCTCTACGTGACGGGCGTGCCCCTGCTCTCCTGGATCAGCGTGCTGGCCGTGACCGACGAGCCCGAGCCGCGCCTGGGCAGCTTTCTCGTGCGGCGCGGTGCGCCCGGTGTGCAGGTGGTCGACACCTGGGACCCGGTGGGCATGCGCGCCACGGCCAGCCACGATGTGCTGTTCCACGACGTCGCCGTGCCGCTCGGCCATACCGTGGGCCTGCGGCCTGCGCACCTGGGCCTGCGGCGCGACGCGACCACCATCGCCTGGTACTTCAGCCAGGTGGGTTCGGTCTACCACGCTGCGGCGCAGGCGGCGCGCGACTGGTTGCTGCGCTTTCTCAACGAGCGCAAGCCCAGCGCACTGGGTGGTGCCTCGCTGGCCAGCGTGCCCACGGTGCAGGACGCCGTGGGCCGCATACAGGAGCTGCTGGCTACCAACGACTGGCTGCTGCTCAGCCATGCGCAGGCCTACGACGCCGGCACTGCGCCCGACCACCTGGGTGCGCTGGTCAAGCAGGTGGTGACCGACAACGCGGCCCAGGCTGTTACAGCGGCCTTCGAGCTGGCCGGCAACCACGGCCTGGCCCGGCGCAACCCGCTGGAGCGGCACCACCGCAACGTGCTCTGCAGCCTGATCCATGCACCTCCCAACAACCTGCTGCGCACCCATGCGGGCCGCGCGGCGCTGCAGGCCGCGGCATAGCCCGGCCTGCCACCGATTCACTCCCACACCGTTCTGTCCATCCATGCCATCCTTCGACGATATCCACACCCTTGCCGCCGCTGCCGTGCAGCGGGATGCCTCGCGCCGCGCCTTTCTGCAGGGCACCGCCGGGCTGGGCCTTGCCACCCTGGTCCCCTGGGCCCAGGCCCAAGGTGGTGAGACGCCCCAGCGCGGCGGATCGCTCACGCTGCTCATCTTTCCCGAGCCACCGACGCTGACCACCATCGCGCACACGGCCAATGCCTCGGTACTGATCTCGGGCAAGGTGACCGAAGGCCTGCTGACCTACGACTTCGACCTGAACCCCAAGGCGCAGCTGGCCACCTCGTGGACCACCAGCGCCGATGGCCTGCAGTACACCTTCAAGCTGCGCCAGGGCGTGAAATGGCACGACGGCAAGCCCTTCACCTCGGCCGACGTGGCGCATTCGCTGAACCTGGTCAAGGAATTCCACCCGCGCGGGCGTGCCACCTTTGCCGCGCTGAGCGAGGTGCAGACGCCCGACGCCCACACCGTGGTGCTGCGCCTGGCCAAGCCCGTGCCCTACCTGCTGTCGGCGCTTGCAGCGTCCGAGACGCCCATCGTGCCCAAGCACCTGTATGGCACCGGCAAGGCCGATGCCAACCCGGCCAACAATGCCCCCGTGGGCACAGGCCCGTTCGTGTTCAAGGAATGGGTGCGCGGCAGCCATGCCATCTTCGAGCGCAACCCGGCCTACTGGGACGAAGGCAAGCCCTACATCGACCGGCTGATCGTGCGCTTCATCCCCGATGCCGCGGCACGCTCGGCCGCCATCGAAAGCGGCGAGGTGCACCTGGCGCCGGGCTCACCCGTCTCGCTGGCCGACGTGGAGCGCCTGCGCGCCAAGCCCAACCTGGTGTTCGAGAGCAACGGCTACCAGTACATCAACTCCATCTACCGCACCGAGTTCAACCTGGAGACCCCGGCCCTGCAGGACCTGCGCGTGCGCCAGGCCATCGCCCACTCCATCCAGCGCGACAACCTGCTCAAGGTGGCCTGGTACGGCCAGGGCAAGCTCATCCCCGGTCCGGTGAGCAACACGCTCAAGAAATACTACGTGCCCGACCTGCCCGTGCTGCCCTACGACGTCAAGCAGGCCGAGAAACTGCTCGACGAAGCGGGCCTGACCCGCGGCAAGGCCGGGGGCAACCTGCGCCTGAAGCTGCGCGCCACGCCCATCCCCAATGAGGGCGGCCTGCGCACGGCCGAGTTCCTGCGCCAGTCGCTGTCGCGCATCGGCATCGAGCTGCAGCTCAGCTCGCAGGACTTCGCGACCTACATCAAGCGCGTGTACACCGACCGCGACTTCGACCTGCACATCAGCGCGATGAGCAACACCTTCGACCCCACAGTGGGCATCCAGCGCCTGTACTGGTCCAGGAACTACAAGCGCGGGCTGCCGTTCTCCAACGGCTCGGCCTACAGCAACGCCGAGGTAGACCGCCTGCTCGAGGCCGCGTCCGTCGAGACCAACGAGGCCAAGCGCATCCAGCTCATCACCGAGTTCCAGCGCCTGATCATCCGCGACCTGCCCGACATCAACCTCGTGGCGCCCGACACCTACACCATTGCCGACCGCCGCGTGCGCAACCACACCGTGGGCGGCGACGGCCCTGCCGGAAACCTCGCCAACGTTTGGCTGGGCAAGGCCTGACCAGGCCAGCCCGCCCATCCACAGGAGGAACTGCCATGACGACACACACCACCGCAGCCAACCAGCCCCAGCCCGATAAGCTCTGGTACACGCGCTGCCCCGTGCCTTCGCCCCTGGGCATCGCCGCGCGCCTGGGCTGGCTGGCCGAGGCCTTCGCCGAGGACGGCATCGCCATCGAGTCCATCATCGACTCCAAGGACCGCAGCGTGCGCGAAAGCCATTTCGACCACCACCTGGCCTGGTCCTTCCGCCAGGGCGGCAACATCCCCCCCATCTGGGCACGCGCCAGCGGGCGCGACACGCGCCTGGTGGCCATCACCTGGACCGACGAGTTCCAGGCCCTCATCGCCCTGCCGGGCAGCGGCCTGACCAGCGCCGCCCAGCTGGCGGGCAAGCGCATCGCCATCCCACGGCGGGTGAACGATCTGATCGACTTCCACCGCGCCACGGCGCTCAAGGGCACCGTGTCGGGCCTGTCGCTGGCCGGGCTCACGCACCAGGATGTGACCCTGGTGGACCTGCCCATCGAGGAGTCGGTCATCATCGCCGCGGGCGAGCCCAGCCTGCACGGCCTGCGCCGGCGCCACCCCTACTTCGCCGAGGTGCAGGCCCTGGTGCGCGGCGAGGCGGATGCCATCTTCGTCAAGGGGGCCGAGGGCATCGTGGTGGCCAACCTCATCGGTGCGCAGGTGGTGGCCGAGTTCGGCAAGCACCCGGACCCCAAGGTGCGCATCAACAACGGCACCCCGCGCACGTTGACGGTGGACGCCGCCCTGGCCGACCGGCGCCCCGACCTGGTGGTGCGCCTGCTCGGCGTGGTCGAGCGCGCGAGCTACTGGGCCGAGCAGCACCCTGACGAGACCCTGCGCTTCGTGGCGCGCGAGATCGCCACCACCGAGGAAGCCGTGCTCGCCTCCAACGGACCCGAGGTACACCGCCACCTGGGCCTCAGCCTGGATGCGCCCCTGGTCGATGCCATCGGCCATTTCAAGGATTTCCTGCTTGCATGGGGTTTTCTGCCCCGCGACTTCGCACTGGGCGAATGGGTGGACCCACGTCCCCTGGCCCGGCTGCGTGCGCAGGCCGAGGCCGCCACTGCGTTGCCGTTGGCCGCCTGACGCCTGGGAGACCGCCACATGACTACCGAATCCTCAGTCCAGAGCCTGCGTGTTCTCGTCACAGGTGCCACCGGCAAGCTGGGCCAATTGCTGGTGCCGCGCCTGCTGGCACAAGGCGTTGCCGTGCGCGCGCTGACCCGCCAGCCTGAGCACGCCCGCCGGGTGCTGGGCCCCGCCGTGGAGATTGCCGCGGGCGACCTGGGCCAGCCCGCCACGCTGGACGCTGCCTTGCGCGGCGTGACGCACCTGTTCCTGCTCTCGCCCATCGACCCGCTGCTGGCCGTGCACCAGGGCAACGCGATTGCGGCCGCCGAGCGCGCGGGGGTGCAGCGCATCGTCAAGCTCTCGGGCTCGGCGTGGACCACCACCCCGCCTGGGCGATCGCTCTCGGGCGACCTGCATGCGGCCGTGGAGCGGCAGCTCGCACAGTCAGGCATTGCGCACCTGGTGCTGCAACCCAACGCCTGGGCCCAGGTGGCGCTGGGGCGGCTGGCCGAGCCATTGCAGCAGGGCGATGCGCTCACCGATCCCTTCGCCGGCGCCCGCGTGGCCTACATCGACGCGCGCGACATCGCCGACGTGGCCGTGGCAGCCCTGCTGGAGACTGCGGTGCAGCCACCGGAAGATGGCGGGCCCTGGGTGCTGACGGGACCCGAGCCGCTCGATTTCGCCGACCTGGCCGCAGCGGCTGGTGCGGCGCTGGGCCGCACGGTGGCCGTGCAGGCGCCAGGACCAGCGAGCCAGGCGCCGGCCGCCCTGCCGGCGTTCACCGCGCAGGTGCATGCGCAGTTCAGGCAACTGATTGCCGCCGGGGCCGCGCGGGAGACCACATCCACCGTGGAGCGCGTGCTCGGCCGGCCTGCGCGCAGCGTGCGCGACCACGTTGCCGAGCAGGCCCGGCAGGCATTGGCGGGTACCCCTGCGGCAGTGGCGGCGTAAGTACAAAGTAGCACTTGCTTACTCAGAATCGTTCGTTGTAGGGCCCGGGGGGGCTGCCTACATTGGGGCTTGTCTACCAACACGCTCTCATGCAAAGGATCTCCATGCCCCGCCCCCCACAGCGCCCCGCCCTCCCGTGGAAACGCATCGCCGTCGTGCTCGGCCTTGCCGGCCTGGCCAGCCTGTCGGCCATGGCCCAGGCGCGCCACGGCGGCACGCTCAACTGGGCCGTGAACCCGGTGCCCTCGTCGCTGGTACCTCTGACCACCACGGCCGGCGGCAACACCGAGATCGGCCCCAAGATCGTCGAAGGCCTGCTCACCTACGACTGGAACCTGGCGCCCAAGGCCCAGCTGGCCACCGCCTGGGCCGTCAGCAAGGACGGCCTGCAGTACACCTTCACCCTGCGCAAGGGCGTGAAGTGGCATGACGGCAGGGACTTCACCTCGGCCGACGTGGCGTATTCGATCCAGACGCTCAAGCAGGTGCACCCGCGCGGACGCGGCAGCTTCGCCAACGTCACCGAGGTGAAGACGCCCGACGCCCACACCGCCGTGGTGGTGCTCTCCAAGCCATCACCCTTCTTGCTGACGGCGCTGTCGGCGGCCGAATCCCCCATCGTGCCCAAGCACCTGTACGAAGGCACCGACGTCAACACCAGCAAGTACAACAGTGCCCCCGTGGGCACGGGGCCCTTCGTCTTCAAGGAATGGGTGCAGGGCAGCCATGTGCTGCTGGAGCGCAACCCCAATTACTGGGACAAGCCCAAGCCCTACCTCGACAAGATCGTGGTGCGCTTCATCACCGACGGCGTAGCCCGTGCCGCAGGCCTGGAGTCCGGCAGCATCGACCTGAGCGCCGGCAGCTCCATCCCGTTGTCGGACGTGGAGCGCTTCAAGAAGCTCCCGGGCATCGAGATCGACACACGCATCTCGCCCTACGTGGGCAACCACCAGCAGGTGTATTTCAACCTGGACACACCCGCGCTCAAGAACATCGAGGTGCGCCGTGCCATCGCCCAGGCCATCGACGCCAATGCCTATAACAACACCGTGTGGTATGGCCTGGGCAAGCTCTCGGCCACGCCCATCGGTGCGCACAGCCGCTACCACGATGCCAGCGTGCAGCGCATCGCCTACAACCCCAAGGCGGCCGAAGCGGCGCTGGATGCCGCCGGCTTCAAGAAGGACGCCAGCGGCACGCGCCTGAAGCTGCGCGTGCTCTACAACCCCTTCGTCGAGCGCCGCTCGGCCGACTTCATCCGCCAGTCGCTGGGCCGCATCGGCATCGATGCCGCCGTGGAGACTTATGACTTCGCCACCTACGTGAAGAAGGCCTATACCGACCGCGAATGGGACATCACGGCCGAGAGCCTGACCAACATCTTCGACCCCTCGGTGGGCGTGCAGCGCATCTTCTGGTCCAAGAACTTCAAGATCGGCCTGCCATTTTCGAACGCCCCGCACTACAGCAACCCCGAGGTGGACCGCCTGCTCGAAGCCGCCGCCGTCGAGGTGGACGAGGCCAAGCGCCGCCAGCTGTTCTTCGACTTCCAGAAGGCCGTGGCGGCCGACATCCCATCCATCGAGTTCGGGGCCAACCCCAACATCACGGTGGTGGCCAAGAAGGTCCGCGACTACGCCCCCACGGGCGAGCATGTCCGCGGCAGCTTCGCCGACCTGTATTTCGCCGCCCCCTGACCTGACACGCGAACGGGGCACGCCCATGACCACACTCTCGCGCGTCGGCCACACCCTACAGCGCACGGCCTGGCAGGCCGTGCCGACTGTGCTGGGCGTGGTGGTGCTCAACTTCTTCCTGCTGCAACTGGTGCCAGGCGACGCGGCCGACGTGATCGCGGCCGAGTCGGGATCGGCCACGGCCGAGACCATGGCCCAGCTGCGCACCCATTTCGGGCTGGACCTGCCGCTGCTCGACCGGCTGCTGGCCTACCTGAACAACCTGGCCCACTTCCACCTGGGCACCTCGCCGCGCCACAACCAGCCGGTGCTGGACCTGATCGGCGGGCGCCTGGGCAGCACCTTGCTGCTCATGGTCACGGCCCTGGGCATGGCCCTGGCCACGGGGGTTCTGCTCGGCACCATCATGGCCACCTGGGTCGGCAAGTGGCAAGACCGGGTGCTGTCCGTGCTGGCGCTGCTGCTGTACTCCACGCCGGGCTTCTGGCTGGGGCTGATGGCCATCGTGCTGTTCTCGGTCAAGCTCGGCTGGCTGCCCACCGGGGGCAACCTCACCATCGGCGCCGGGCTGACCGGCTGGGCCCTGGTGAAGGACGCCGCGCGCCACCTGGTGCTGCCGGCACTGGCCATGGCCGGCTTCTTCGTCGCCATCTTCTCGCGCCTCACGCGGGCCGCCATGCTGGAGGTGAGCCACCAGGACTTCGTGCGCACCGCCACGGCCAAGGGCCTGACCCCCGTGGCCATCACGCTGCGGCATGTGCTGCGCAACGCACTGATCCCGGTGACCACCGTCGCGGGTATGCACTTCGGCACGCTGCTGGGCGGAGCCATCGTGGTCGAGTCGGTCTTCAGCTGGCCGGGCCTGGGCCGCCTGGCCCTCGAATCGGTGCTGGCCCGCGACTACAACGTGCTGCTGGGCATTCTGCTGCTGTCCTCGCTGCTGGTCATCGTGGCCAACATGCTGGTGGACCTGCTGCACGCCTGGCTCGATCCCCGCATCCAGGTCCGTTGAGGCGTTTTCCGCACCTGTTGCATCCCACAAGATTGCCATGACCACCGCCGCCACCACCTCCCCCCAGAACCGCTTCCTGCGGCTCATCCGCGCATCATCGTCGTCCGCGGAAAAGAAGCCCGCGCTGGACGCCCTTTCCCCCGTGCCCGTGCAGCGCCACGCGGCCTTGCAGGCCTTCGTGCGCAACCCGGCGGCCGTCACCGGCGTGCTGATCCTGCTGCTGGTGGCCGGCCTGGCCGTGCTGGCGGGGGTGATCTTCCCGAACGACCCGCTGGACATGGCCACCCGCCCGCTGCTGGCGCCCCTGCAGTCGGCCGAATTCCCGCTGGGCAGCGACTCGCTGGGCCGCAATGTGGCGTCCGGCATCGTGCACGGCGCGCGGGTCTCGCTGGCGGTGGGGCTGTCGGCCGCCACGGTCAGCGTGCTCATCGGCATTCTGGTTGGGTCCGTCGCAGGCTATTTCGGCGGCCGGGTGGACGACCTGCTCGTGCGGCTGACCGAGCTGTTCCAGACCGTGCCCACCTTCTTGCTGGTGATCGTGATCGTGGCCATCGGCCAGCCTTCGGTGAAGGTCATCGTGCTGGCCATCGGCTTGGCCTCCTGGCCGGTGATAGCGCGCCTGGTGCGCGCCGAGTTCCGCTCGCTGCGCGAATCCGAGTTCGTGCTGGCAGCGCGCAGCCAGGGCTTTTCGGACCTGCGCATCATCTTCCAGGAGATCCTGCCCAACGCCCTGCCCCCGGTCATCGTGACCGCCTCGGTGCTGGTGGCCACGGCCATCCTCATCGAATCGGCCCTGGCCTTCGTGGGCATGGGCGACCCCAACGTGGTCTCCTGGGGCAGCATGATCGGCGAAGGCCGCGAGCAGCTGCGCACCGCCTGGGCGCTGACCGCCATCCCGGGCGCCGCCATCATTTTCACCGTGCTGTCGCTCAACTTGGTCGGTGACGGCCTCAACGACGCCTTCAACCCCCGCCTGCGAGGCCTGCGATGAGCCACCCGACCCTGATTCACCCTGTGCACGGCGATGGAGCCGCCGGCACCCAGCGTGCGCCCCTGCTGCTCGACATCCGCCAGCTGGACGTGCGCTTCAAGGGCTCGCAAGGTGTGCTGCACGCCGTGCGTGGCCTCGACCTGCAGCTGCACCAGGGCGAAACCCTGGCCCTGGTGGGCGAATCGGGCTGCGGCAAGTCGACCACGGCGCTGGCGCTGCTGCGGCTGCTGGCCCCCGGCGCACAGATCGGTGGCCAGATCCTGTTCGACGGCCGCGACATCGTGCAGTTGCCGCTGGACCAGCTGCGCCAGTTGCGCGGGCGCGAGATCTCGATGATCTTCCAGGAGCCCATGACCTCGCTGAACCCGGTCTACACCGTGGGCACGCAGATCGCCGAGACCTTGCGCCAGCACGAAAGGCTGTCGGCCCCGGCGGCCCGCCAGCGTGCCATCGAGCTGCTGGACCTGGTGCGCATCCCCGAACCCCAGCGCCGCGTGGACGACTACCCGCACCAGCTCTCGGGTGGCCAGCGCCAGCGCGTGATGATCGCCATGGCCGTGGCCTGCCGCCCGCGCCTGCTGGTGGCCGATGAACCGACCACCGCGCTGGACGTGACCATCCAGGCACAGATCCTGGAACTGCTGGACCGGCTGCGGCGCGAGCTGTCGATGTCGCTGCTGCTCATCACCCACGACCTGGGTGTGGTGGCCCAGTGGGCCGACCGCGTGGCCGTGATGTATGGCGGCGAAAAGGTCGAGGAGGCCAGTGCCCCCCAACTGTTCGCAGCGCCCTCGCACCCCTACACGCGCGGCCTGCTCGGGGCATCGCTGCACGCCGGCCAGGACCTGCACTACACCGATGCACGCCTGCCCGAGATCCAGTCACGCCTGAACCTGGAGACGGGCCAGCGCAGTTTCGACCTGCACATCCCCAAGGCCCGGCCACGTGAGGAATCCGCAGCGTTACAGGACAACACTCTGCTTTCGGTGCAAAACCTGCGCACGGACTACGCCACGCGCACCGGCACCGTGCATGCGGTCGACGATGTGTCCTTCACCATCGGCGTCGGCGAGACCGTGGGCCTGGTGGGCGAGTCGGGCTGCGGCAAGTCCACCCTGTCCAAGACCCTGCTGCACTTGGTGCCCGCCGCGGCCGGGCGAATCGTGTTCGACGGCACGGACCTGACCCGGCTCAAGGGCCGCGCCCTGCAGCCCTGGCGCCAGCGTATGCAAATGGTGTTCCAGGACCCTTATGCTTCGCTCAACCCGCGGCGCACGGTGTATGACATCCTCGACACGGTGCTGTACGTGCACGGCAACCGCTCGCGCCAGGACCGGCAGCAGCGCATCGCCGCCATCCTGGACCGGGTGGGACTGCCCCTGAACGCGGGCAACCGCTACCCGCACGAGTTTTCGGGTGGCCAGCGCCAGCGCATCGGGATCGCGCGCGCGCTGGTAGTGCGGCCGTCGCTGGTGATCTGCGACGAGCCGGTGTCTGCCCTCGATGTGTCCATCCAGGCGCAGATCTTGAATCTGCTGGTGGAGCTCAAGGAGGAGTTCAAATTGTCCTATTTGTTTATCTCGCACGACCTGGCTGTCGTGCGCTACATCGCGGACCGGGTGTTGGTGATGCACCAGGGGAGGTTCGTGGAGTCGGGGGACCACCAGAGCATCTGGGCGGCGCCGCAGCATGAATACACACGCAGCCTGATCGCCGCAGTCCCACGGGGTGAGCAGCGCAAGGCAGCGTGAGCAGGACTGCGGCAATCAAGAAAGCCAAGGGGCCCGCAGGCCCCTTTCTTCTTCCCGAACCTCTCGCTACCCTACACGGCTGCCTAGAGGCCGCACCAATCCCAGGTTCTCTCGCAAGGTCGCGCCGTCGTATTCCGAACGCGCCAGCCCCCGTCGGCGCAGCTCAGGCAACACCAGCTCCGCAAAATCCGTCAGCCCTGTAGGCAACACCGGCGCCATCACATTGAACCCATCGGCTCCGCGATGGACGAACCGCTCCTCGAGCTGATCGGCTATCTGCACCGGCGTGCCCACCAACTGCCAATGCCCCCGTGCCCCCGCCACCCTCAAATACAACTGACGGATGGTCAGGTTTTCGCGGCGCGCGAGCTGCAGGGTCAACTCCTGGCGGCTCTTGCTGGCGTTGGTCTCGGGCAGCTCCGGGATGGGCCCGTCGAGGTCGTAGCCCGACAGGTCCACGCCTCCGGTCAGGCCTGAGATCATGGACAGGCCGAGCACCGGGTCGATCAGCGACTGCAGCTGCTCGAACTTCTCCTGCGCCTCGCCCTCGCTGCGCCCCACCACCGGAAACACGCCGGGCATGATGAGCAGGCTGTCGGGGTCGCGGCCATAGGCTTCGACACGGCCCTTGAGGTCGGCGTAAAAATCGACGGCGTCCTGCAGGGTCTGCTGCGCGGTGAACACCACCTCGGCCGTGCGCGCCGCCAGGTCCTTGCCGGCGTCGGAGGAGCCGGCCTGCACGACAACTGGCCGCCCCTGCGGTGAGCGCGCAACGTTCAGCGGGCCTTGCACCTGAAAATGCTTGCCCTGGTGGTTGAGCACATGGCGGCGCGCAGGGTCGAAGACCCGGCCGCCCTGCTTGTCCCACAAAAACGCTCCGTCATCCCAACTGTCCCACAGGCCCAGCACCACGTCGGCGAACTCGCTGGCGCGCTCGTAGCGCTCGGCATGAACGTAGTGTGTATCGCGGTTGAAGTTGCGCGCCTCGTGCTCGCTCGACGAGGTCACGAGGTTCCAGCCCGAACGGCCGCCGCTCAGGTGGTCTAGCGAGGCGAACTTGCGCGCGATGTGGAAGGGCTCGTTGAAGCTGGTCGATGCCGTGGCCACCAGGCCGATGTGCTCGGTCACGGACGACAGTGCTGACAGCAGGGTCAGCGGCTCGAACTGCGAGACATAGCTGTGCGCCGTGCGGCTGAGCGCCTCGGGGTTGCTGCCGCGCGTGCCCACACCATCCGCCAGGAAGATCAGGTCGAAGCGCGCCGCCTCGGCCGCCCGGGCCAGTGCCCGGTAGTGGTGGATGTCCAGGCCCGCGCCGCGCACCGCGTCAGGGTGGCGCCAGGCGGCCAGGTGGTGGCCAGTGGGGTAGAGAAAGGCGCCGAAGCGCAGGAATCCGGAACGTTGGGGCATGGAAGGAGCAAAGAATCGGGTGCTAGACCGGGGTTTCATCGGGGGAGGCAGGCAGAAGCGCCAAGGGCTCATTTCTCCAGGTACACGTCGGCAAACGAATCGTTGAGCCCGTTGGAGTTGGTGGTGTGGTTGCGCACCTTCCTGTGGGCCACCGTGAGGGGCTGGAAGGCGGTGAGGTTGACCACCGGCAGGTCGCGGTGCACCAGTTGCTGAAAGCGCACAAACAGTTCGCGGCGCCTGGCCGGGTTGGCCTCGATGGAGGCGGCTTCGAGCAGCTGGTCGGCCTCGGGGTTGCTGTAGTGGCTGGCGTTCGAGAAGCCCAGGCCGGGCTTGAAGTTCTTCGACCAGTAGATGCGCTGCACGCCCACCGTGGGGTCGAAATTGTTGTTCAGGTTGTTGACGTTGATGTCAAAGGCTCGGTCGGTATACACCGCCTTGACGAAGCCGCCGAAGTCGTAGGCAGCAATGGTCGCGTCGATGCCCACGCGGCCCAGCGCCTGGCGCACGAACTCGGCCGTGCGGCGGTTGCCTTCCTGGTAGTAGGGGTTGTAGGTCAGGCGCAGTGCAAAGCGCTTTCCATCGGCCTTGCGGGCAAAGCCCGCCTCGTCCAGCAGCTTTTCGGCCAGGGCCGTGTCGAACTTGTGGTGGCGGATGCTGGTGTCGCTGTACTGCTTAAGCACCGGGCTGATGGGCGATGGCGACGGCTGTGCAAAGCCATACCAGGCGACGTCGACCAGTGCCTTGGCGTCCACCGCATGAGCGATCGCCTGGCGTACCTTCTGGTGGGCGAGCTGTGGCGTGTCGAGGTTGAACTCGAACTGCGATTGGTTCGCCACGTACTCGTACCCCTTGGTCTGCACCTCCAGTTGCGGCAGGGTCTTGATGCGGGCCACGTCCCCCAGGGGCACGGGCGAATCGCCGCTCAGGTCGATCTGCCCGGCCTCGAGCCCAGCGGCGCGGGCGCTGGCATCGGTGACGATGCGCACCACGATGCGGTCCAGATAGGGTTTGGGTTTGTCCCAGTAGTCCGGGTTGCGCTCCAGGATCACATGGCTGCCCTTGACCCATTCCTTGAACACGAAGGGGCCCGTGCCCACCGGCTTTGCGTTGTAGGGATTGGTGCGGATGTCGGTGCCTGCGTACAGGTGCCGGGGCACGATGGGGGATTCGCTGGATGCCAGCGCGGTCAGCAAGTACGGCGCGGGTTTGGACAGCACGATGGTGGCCGTTAGCGCGTCGGGCGTCTTAACCTCCGTCACATTGGCGAAGGTGGCTCGACCGCGGGGATGGAACTCCTTCAAGGTGAGTATGGAGAAGGCCACGTCGGCCGAGCTGAAGTCCTTGCCGTCATGCCACTTGACGCCCGTGCGCAGCTTGAAGCTGTACTGCAGGCCATCGGCGGACACCGTCCATTGCCTGGCCAGGCGCGGTTGGGGACTCAGGTCGAAGTCATAGGCCAGCAGGCCCTCCACGACCTTGGTGCCGACCTTCTGCGGAAATCCAAAGGTGTTGTCGATGGAGACGATGGTGGCCGACTCGGGCCCGGCCACGAACTGCAGCGTGCCACCGCGCACGGGCTGTAGCTGCTGCGGTGACTGCGCGACAGCGTGACCTGCGAACAGGCCAACGCAGAGCGCCAGCGCAAACCAGGGGCGAACCGCTGGCCGCGCCAAATGAACGGCTGAGAAGACGAGGTATCGGGCGTACATGGGGTTCCTTGACGGAAAGAAGCGCCACGCATCCGGCGGCACACGCCGCCGCTGGGGCGAAACATCGGCTGCAATGCTATGTGCCGACCCACTGGTCGCTTAGACCAATTTCGAGGAATCAAAGACGAAAACGTGCGCCCCATGGCGGTGTTCATGGCGGCCCGCATAGCCCCTGGATTTCCCGCGGGCGTTCGCGTCCTCACGGACGATTCCGTCATGAGCATCTGGTTGCGCTGCGCACTACCCTCGCAGATGATCGGCCTCACTTGCGTTTCGCGGCAACCACTCGGCGTGCAAGGTGGTGTCTTGCGTTCACCGTAAGCTTCCAGCGAGGCGAGGCCTCCGGGATCAGCAGAAAATCAAGGGTCCACATCGTTGCAAACGCCGCATGTACAAGTCCAAGCCTGACCGCAGACATGTCTGAATCAGCACTCCGTAAATTTATGCTGGCGGTCGGGCTTTGAAGTATCTTCGGTAGACGCCCCATTCCCCGGAGCCCTTACGAACTGCTAAAGCTTGCGAGTCAGCCGGATCTCTTCCTTGAGCTCCTTGGCGAAAGCCTCGGCCAGTAGCATGCGCGCGCCCGGGTAGGGAAAAATCACTGCCGAGCGCGAACTCATCTCCTCGCGCACGGGCCGCACCACCACGTTCGGCCCGGCAAAGGACTCCGCCGCCCAGTGCGACACCAGGGTGATACCTGCCCCCGCCGCTGCAAAGCCGCAGGCAATGAGCGAGTGCGGGGTTTCCATCACCACATGGGGCACCACGTCGGCCTTGGAGAAGGCATCGTCGATCTGGTAGCGCAGGAAACTGTGCTGCGACAGCAGCACCATACGCTCGCCCGCAAGGTCCTTCACCGAGATCTGCTTTTTGGCTGCGAGTCGGTGGCCTGCCGGGATCACGGCCACCGAACGAGCAGGCTCCAGCGGCTCGATGGAGATGGACGGGCGTGCCATGGGCAGCTCGATCAGGCCGACGTCGAACTGGCGCGTGGCTACCAGGTCGGCCACCTGGCGCGAGGGCAGGCTCTGCACGAACACCGACACATTGGGCCGCGTTGACAAAAAGCGCGCCGTGGCTCTCGGCAGCAGAGACTGCGATAGCGAAGGCAGCGTGGCGATGCGCAGCTCCCCCGCGCGCTGGAATCGGATGTCCTGCGCCACCTGGGCCAGCCGGTCCAGGCTGCCGTAGATGGGTTCGGCCTCTCGGTAGAAGGCCTGGCCTTCTGGCGTGGGCACCAGCTTGCGCCCGCGCCGTTCGAACAGCTTATAGCCAATACGTGATTCGAGCAGGCTGATGGCGCGACTCACCACCGGCTGCGTCACGTTCATGTGGCGCGCTGCGGCCACCACGGTGCCAGTGCGCATCACGGAATAGAACGACTCGACCTGGCGCAGATTCAGCGTGGGCTTCATGCATAGCATTTGAGCATAAAGTGAAGCGATCTATCGAATTGTCGTTTGCAGTACCGGGGCATACGATTCGTTCCATACCGCCGCAACGCCTGTACAAAGGATGCCCTCCATGCCCAAGACTCCCCATATGCCTTCCACGAGCACACTGATGTGCAGCACCGTGACCGCGCCATCGCGCCTGCGCCGTGGGCTGGCCTTGGCCGGTCTAGCTCTGTGCGCCATCGGTGGAGCTGCAGGCTCCGCGCCTGCGCACGCCCAGGCCTGGCCCAACAAGCCCATCCGGCTGGTGGTAGGCTTTCCGCCCGGAGGGTCGTCAGACGCCACGGCCCGGATGCTGGCCACTGCGCTCAGCGCCAAGCTCGGCCAGCAGGTGTTCGTGGAAAACAAGGCCGGGGCCAACAGCATCATCGCGACACAATTCGTGCGCAGCCAGCCGGCCGACGGCTACACGCTGCTGTCGGTGTCGTCCTCGTTCGCCATCAACCCGGCGCTTCAGAAGCTCAATTACGACATCTACAAAGACTTCACGCCCGTGGCGCTGTTGGGCATCATCCCGCTGTGGATGGTCACGCCCAACGACGTGCCGGTGAAGTCCGTCAAAGACTTGGTGGCCCTGGCCAAGTCCCAGCCCGGTAAGCTGCCCTACGCCAGCTACGGCTCGGGCAGCGCGGGGCACCTGGCATCGGAGCTGCTGCTGTCCATGACCGGCACCAACATGATCCATGTGCCCTACAAAGGCACCGGCCCCGGGCTGGTGGACGTGATGGGCGGCCAGGTGACGATGATGATGCCGACCGTGGCCTCGTCCGTCACCCTGGTCAAGGAAGGCAAGCTGCGCGCCATCGCAGTGACCAGTGCCAAGCGAGTCTCCGCCGTGCCGGACGTGCCCACCATCGCTGAATCGGGTGTGTCCGGCTTCGAGCTGGTGGCGTGGGAAACGATCCAGGTAGCGGCTGGCACGCCACCTGAGATAGTGAACCGCCTGAACACCACCATCCGCGAGATCATCGCCACGCAGGACTTCCGCGACAAGCTGGTAAAGATCGGCATCGAGCCCGAGCTGAAAATGCCCCCCGCCGACGTGGCGAAGTTCGTGCGCAGCGAAGCCGAAAAGTTCGATAAGGTGGTGCGCGAACGCAATATCAAGGCCGAGTGAAATCAGCGCCCTCAGCCAACAGCGAGCAGCCAGCGGCCTGGGATTCCCGGGCCGGGCGCCATTGCTCTCCCCACCTGCTTCATTTCAACACCACCCCATGACATATCCCAACGCCCCTGAGCGAGCGCCATGGGCAACTGCGCCCACCCCCGGGAAGCCCCATCCCCCAGCAGGAGACCCGCAGTGAACAACATCCCCTCCAGCAATGCTCTCCCCGACATCGACACCCTGGTGGTGGGCGGTGGCGTGGTGGGCATGTCCATCGCCTACGGCATGGCACGCGCCGGTGACCGGGTCTGCGTGCTGGACGGCGAAGACGAGGCGCTGCGTGCCTCGCGCGGCAACTTCGGACTGGTATGGGTCCAGAACAAGGGCCTGGGCCGCACGCCCTATGCCCTGTGGACCATGCAGGCCGCGCGCGGCTGGCAGGCCCTGGCCACCGAGCTGCAGGACTTGACCGGAACCGACGTGGAGCTGCAGCAGCCCGGCGGCCTGACCATGAGCTTCGACGAAAAGACGCTGCAGGCATCAAGCGCCAAGCTCGACGCACTGGGCCGGGAACTGGGCATCACCTACCCTTACGAGGTCCTGGGCGCCGATCGCCTGCGCCAGATCACCCCAGGAATCGGCCCCGATGTGGTGGGCGCCATCTACTGCCCGCTGGACGGTCACGTGAGCCCGCTGCGCACCCTGCGTGCGCTGGTGCATGCCTACCAGTTGCGTGGCGGGCAGCGCGTTGCAGGTGCCACGGTCGACCGCATCGAATACCGCGGCGGCGAATTCCAGGTTCATGCCGGCGACCGCAGTTGGACGGCCGGCCGTGTGGTGCTGGCCGCCGGCTTGGCCAACCGCGAACTGGCGCCACTGGTAGGACTGAACGCGCCGGTGCGCCCGGTGCGCGGCCAGTTAATGGTGACCGAACGCATGCAGCCATTCCTACACCACCCCTGCCACTTTGTGCGCCAGACGGGCGAAGGCACGGTGCAGATTGGCGATTCGAAGGAAGAGGTGGGCTTGGACGATGGCACCACCATGCCCGAGATGGCGCGTATCGCTGCGCGCGCAGTGCGGTGCTTTCCCATTCTGGCGAGCGCCAACATCGTGCGCACCTGGGGTGCGCTGCGCGTGATGACTCCTGATGGCTACCCCATCTACCAGGAATCGGCACAGTGCCCCGGCGCCTTCGTCGTCACCTGCCACAGCGGCATCACGCTCGCCCCTGCCCATGCCGGCCCCCTGGTGGACTGGATGCGCACGGGCACCGAACCGGCAGAGCTCCGGGGTTTCAAAGCGGAGCGTTTCGACCATGTTCAAACCCATTGATGCCTTGCCGGCGGCCGAGCAGCCGGCCACCCTGTTCATCGAGGTGGAGGGCCGCACCGTGGCGGCCCGCGCCGGCCAGACCCTGGCCACGGCCCTGCTGGGCGCGGGCGTGGTCGCGTTTCGGCACACCCCCGTCTCGGGTGCGCCGCGCGCGCCGCTATGCCTGATGGGCGTGTGCTTCGACTGCCTGCTTGAAGTAGATGGTGCGCAGAACGTGCAGTCGTGCATGGTCGAGGTGCGCCAGGGCATGCAGGTGCGCTTGCCCACTGGGGCGCGCCGCGTGGATTCCACTTTCTCGGATACAGCGGGAGGTGCAGCATGAGCACGGCCCCCCAACCGGTGCACACGCACGACCTGGCCATCATCGGCGCAGGGCCTGCCGGCATGTCCGCCGCCATTACCGCCCAGGCCCTGGGCCTGTCCACCGTGGTGCTCGACGAGCAGCCTCGCGCAGGCGGCCAGATCTATCGCAACGTGACGGTGGCACCGCCCACCGTGGCCCGCCTGCTCGGGCCCGACTATCAGCATGGCGCCAGCCTGGCGCAGCGCTTTGTTGACTGCGGTGCCGAGGTGCACCACAGTGCGCTGGTGTGGGACGTGGCACAGGACCTTACTGTGATGGCCCAGCAGTGGGGCCGTTCGTTCGCGGTGCGCGCGCCCCAGCTGCTGGTGGCCAACGGTGCCATGGAACGCCCCTCGCCCATGCCGGGCTGGACGCTGCCGGGCGTGCTCAACGCCGGTGCTGCGCAGATCGCGATGAAGACTTCGGCTCAGGTGCCCAACGGCCGCGTCGTTTTGGTGGGAGGTGGCCCGCTGCTGCTGCTGGTTGCCTGCCAGCTGCTGCAGGCCGGTGCGCAGGTCGCGGCCATCGTGGACACGTTGCCTGTGGCCAACCGCCGCCGCGCCCTGCCCCACCTGGCCGGCGCCCTGGGCGCGCCCGCGTTGCTGGCCAAGGGCCTGCGCATGCTGTGGCGCTTGCGCCGTGCGGGCGTGCCTATGTACGCCAACGCAACCGAGGTTCGCCTGGAAGGCAGCGACAAGGTCGAGGCCGTGTCCTTCACTGCGGAAAAATTGGCCCATCGGCTGCCCGCTGATGCGGTGCTGCTGCACCACGGCGTGGTGCCCAACACGCAGGTCAGCCGCCTGCTGCGCGTGGAGCATCGCTGGAGCGACGTGCAACTGGCCTGGCACCCGCAGGTCGACGCCTGGGGCCAAACCTCCCTTGCAGGCCTGCGCCTGGCCGGTGACGGTGCGGCGATTGCCGGCGCGCTGGCGGCCGAGTGCAGCGGCGCCATCGCCGCCATCGGCGTGGCCTTGGCGCTGGGCCGCATCGACGCGGCCCGCGCCGACCAGCTGGCCGCGCCGTGGCGTGCACGGTTGGTGGGACAGACGCGCATCCGCCCCTTCCTCGACGCTCTGTACCGCCCGCCGGAGTGGCTAACCGACTGCGCGGACGAGACCATCGTCTGCCGCTGCGAGGAGGTGACGGCCGGCCAGGTGCGCGCCATGGTGCGCCTGGGCTGCGAAGGCCCCAACCAGACCAAGTTCTACAGCCGCTGCGGAATGGGCCCCTGCCAGGGGCGTATGTGCGGCATCACTGTCACGCAGGTGATGGCCCAGGAACTGCAGCGCACGCCCGCCGAGGTGGGCGCCTACCGCATTCGCGCGCCGCTCAAGCCCATCGCCCTGGGCTCGCTGGCCGCCCTGGCCGAGGCACCCGACGCCACCACACCCAAACCTTGACCGATCCATCCTCAGAAACCCACGACATGACCGACTTCACCACCATCCAGCGCACCCACAACAACGCCCGCCTCAGCAAGATCGTGCGCCACGCCGGCCTGGTCTACCTGTGCGGCCAGACCGCCAAGGGCAGCGCCAGCGCCGACGCCGGCATTGCCGAGCAGACGGCCGAGGTACTGGCCCGCGTTGACGCCCTGCTGGCCGAGGCTGGCAGCGACCGCAGCCGCATCCTAACCACCACCATCTACCTGCGCGACATCGCCGCCGACTTCGCGGGTATGAATGCAGTGTGGGAGTCTTGGCTGGCCGACAAGCAGGGCGAACAGGTTACCGCCCCTGCGCGCACGACGGTGCAGGCCGCACTGGCTACGGCCAGCCTGCGTGTTGAGATAACGGTGGTGGCGGCAGAGAATGATCGGCCCGCTGAGCCACAGACCTCTTGACACAACCTTCTCGCGATCGGCGAAGAGTTCTGCCGCAGCAACTCCCAGAAGCGAGTCGATCTCAACATAGCGTCCCATTCAGGGTGGGAATCCAGAAACATGCAGGAGTCCACGGATTCGAAAGGCTCGCCAATGGCCTGGTGTGCTTCGCGGGAAAAGGGGTCGATGGAGCCCACCAGATTAGCCCAGCACACGATCTGGCACATCTCGTTGAGGAAGTTTTCCTTCCGCGCCTGGTGCGGCAAATACAGCAAAATGCTGCGCATGGGATCTGAGGCTCGCCATCATCACTACGTTCCCCAGGGGTACCTGCGAGGCTTCGGGCACAAGAAAGGGAAGAACTGGTTCGTCTTTGCCAACGATCTGGGAACTGGCCGTTCCTATGAGACCAACACGCGTAACGTTTGCGGCGAGCGCGACTTCATGCGATTCGAGTCAGAAGGCCATGCCCCGGATGTGCTGGAAAAAGAGTTGAGCAAGCTCGAGGGCGCGGCTTGCGAGGCCATACGCAATGTTGTGCGGGCCGCGAAGTTCGAATCCGAGGACAAGGTGTTGATCCTGAATCTGATGGCGCTTTTGGCGGTCCGCTCGCCCGAGCGGCGCGAGAGCATGCGTCAGTCGCATGAGACTGTCGCCAAACGACTGCTTGACCTGATTCTTGCGGACAAGGAGCGCTGGGACGCCGAAACAGAAAAACTCGGTGACGCCAACTCCAGCACGGTCTCGTATGAACAAGCCAAGGAGTTTCACGAGCGCGGGGAGTACACCATCCAAGTGAACCGCGAACGACACATCATCAGCGAGTTCGATGTGTTCGATACCGTCTTGCGGCTACTGGGGCGGCGCTTGTGGACCCTTTACACCACCAACGGCGAGCACGGGGATTTTGTCACAACCAATCGCCCGGTGGCGATCTCCTTCAACGAGCCTGAAAAGGTCCCGCTTTTTATGCGGTACAGCCCGGGATTCGGCTTGAAGGAAACCGAGGTCTACTTCCCGCTCACGAAGCATGCTTTCCTCATCGGCCGCTGGGACAAGGGTGGGCACACCGAGGTCGCAACCCAGACTTTCATTGCGGCAGCCAACACCCACATGATGGCCCAATCATACGGACCGGTGTTTTCGGATCGGCGGCAGGTTCTTCATTGCGACGCATCTCCCACCATGCACTGGGATGCCAATTTCATGCGCCGCTTTAACCCGACGCTTCCATAGAGTTCGGCTCACCTTTGCACCGTGGAGGTCTTTGCTTGGATGAGCTCGGAGCCATGCCAGCGCGATCTTCAAACTCAGGCCTGACAACACTACCTATAGTGTCTTGCATACCTGTCGCACACCATATATAGTGTGCGACAGGCAAGACCAGCATGGAAGCGTCCTGTGATTCGAGTTGCCCTCATTCGCTAACGCATGCCTTCAGGGGCTGAAAGGCATCCCATGTCACTTGCTCCCAGCGTCGAAATCAGCTTCATCAAGAAGAACCCCCGCCACGACCCTTTCCATCCCATCCTGTACGTGGGCGGGCGCCTATCTGCCATCTGGCACCAAGATATGCGTACTGCAGCGCAGATGCAGTGGGATGGCACGGTGCGGTTCCATGTGCAAAGTGGTCTGCGGCGCGTCAATGTTTTTGCGGAGTACGGGCCCTCGGGTCTGCTGCATCTGCGCACCGAGCCGGATGGCACGCTCGCAAACAACCTGCTCAGCCTGCCCGAGTTTCCTTTCTTCTACGACTTGCTCCTCGGGGGCACGCCCGCACCGCAGGATACTTTTTCCGGTCTTGGGCTGATTGGTGGAGCGCTCAGAGATCGTGCCTTCGGGCCGATCAACCGCTGAAGGCGCTGGACCGCGCGCCCTGCCCGAAGCGGCAATGGCGTGGCGAAGGGCAAGTAGATTGAGAGCGTCTTCTCGCCTGGTCAGTCCACATCCACGCAGAAATCCACTCGGAACTGCGCATTTCGCATGCGCCCCCCAAGGCGCCCGTAACCTCTGGGATTGGTGACGATCCGCGTCCCCCGCACCAGGTAGTCCAGGCTCTCATGGATGTGACCATGAATCCAAGTCCCGGCCTTCCCCATCAGCGCTTCCAAGTCGCTTGCGTAGCAAGGTGACAAAGGATGTTCCGCGAACTTTGCTGGGATGGATTGGGCATGGGGTGCATGGTGTGTGACTACTACCGTGTTCTCTGGATCGCCCAGACGCAACTGCTCCTCCAGCCAGCGTCTGTTCGCGACATGCCGGAGCCCAGCCATCGCCGGAGCCAGACGTTGCTGATGCTGGCAGTGCAGCTCCGGTGGCAGAGTGACCCCGATGCGCTTGTAGTCACTCATGCGATAGCGCGCCGTGTCCATCGCCATCAGCTTCTCCTCGGCGCCGTGAAGGGCGTAGTCCGTCCATAGCGTGCATCCCAGAAACCGCACACTACCGATCACGACTGCATCGTTCTCCAAGTAGTGGATCTGATGATCCTGGGCCAGTTTGCGCATCACGTCGATGTGCTTGTCCCAATGCTGGCCGTAGAACTCATGGTTGCCGTCCACGTAGATGATGGGCTTGTCTGGGAAGGTCTCTCGAGCCCAGCGCAGCCCACCTGTACCTTCGATGGTGTCGCCCGCCAGAACCACCGCATCGATGGTCTTGAGGAACCCTGCGCTCAGCTGCGGTTTGAAGGGAGACAGGTCCAGGTGCAGATCCGAATAGACAAGCAGATTCATAGAGGTTCCGTTGGAGGTGTCGTATGGACTCAAAGCCAACTCAACGGCGGCGAGGCTTCCTACTGGCCCGGACCAGCGGCGCGAAGCCTGCGCGCTGAATTCGCCCAGACATCCATCGACCTTTAAGCAGGGCTCCAGGTTCGGTCGAAATCACAAACTCTGGTGGCTCATCTCCATCTCTCTTGCCTCTGGCCTGCGAGAAATACACGCGGGTCCCTACCGTCCACCCCATACCTGACGGCAAGGGGATGCGATTGCGACTGTCGATATGCACCCTGCGCGTGGGCTCAGATCGCTTTTTGACGGATCGAGGGTTCAGAGGCATGGAAATCCTTGGGTGATGTCGCAACTCATATTCAGGAACCGGGGTCCGGTTTTGGCGTCGCGGTGTGCAGAAGGTGACGGGATCGCTCCGTGGCCAGCAGCAATGCGGGCGTAGAGGTACCAAATTTCCACCTAAATGCGACTAGTTAGACGTGGTCTTTTTAGTCGCTATCAGCGGAAATCGAGTGGATGCCAACTCGAAAGTCAGATCCGCCAAAAGCTGCCGTCGGTCGTGCGCTCAAGGAGCTGCGCACCGCTCGCGGCTTCACGCAGGAGGATCTGATGTCGTCGATCAGCCGTCGGCACGTTGGACGTCTTGAGCAGGGCGAACAACTTCCCAGCATTGGCATGGTGGAACACCTCGCTGAAGGCCTGCAGGTCCATCCCGTGACCCTCCTGGCCGTGGCATATGCGCGCCGATTTGATGCAGCATCGGTTGAAAAGGTACTGAAGTCGGTGAAATCCGACCTCTCTACACTGCTGCCCGAGGACGCGTCCTAGACTTCTTTGCCCGCTGTGGGTGGCTTGCTTCGTCCATGATGGCTTTGATGCCTGTCAACATGGTCAGCGATTCGTCGTCGTTTGGACGATTGAGCAGCCTGTTCACAATCTCGCGGTCCGCAGCAACGCTCAGGACCATCAGCACTTCGCGCAACTGTTGCATGCTGCCTTCAAAGAGCTCGCCGTTTGCTGGAGGTGAGGGATGGCTCTTTGCCATCAGCAGCAATGCCATGGCAATCGCCGCGTTGGGTGTGCCGTCAGGCTCTTGCGTGACTTCGCCCCACAACATCGCCCGAAGCTGATCGGAAACGCAGACCAGTTGGCTGTCGCTGAGGCTCTTCGGTAGGATTGCGCTCCAGCCACCGGCGTCAAGGATTCCTGCGAGGTCCATCTCACTGAAATGGCCTATCTGTTCTCTGTCTAACTGCAGCATACTCGTCAAATATTTAGGGGACTAGTTGGTCCCATTTGGGACTGAGCGTGCGAAGATAGCTGAACTTCTTGCGCGCAAACACCGTTTGAAACCGGCCGTGCGCAAATGGAAAGTTACCGGTTGTCTTGCAGTCACATGTACGCAACCGAAGCGTTGTCTTGAAACTTTTGCCACCCGCCCTTGACGAGTCGATTGGATCTTTCCCGCTTGGTTGAACTTGACAGCCAGCTTCGCGAATTGGCGAAGCTGCAAGGTGCAAGCACGCCCAGGAGCGGCTGGGTGAAGACTGTGCGCCTGGCACTTGGGATGAACTCCAAGACCTTGGGTCGCCGCATTGGCATTTCTCAGCAGGGAGTCAGGAGGCTTGAGCAGTCGGAAGCTGAAGGCTCGATTTCTCTCAACACGCTGGCCAAGATTGCCGATGGACTGAACTGCGACGTGCGGTACGTTCTGGTCCCCAGGATCAGCTTGGTCGATCAGGTGATGGCGCGCGCCATTGAGCACTCCAAAAGCACAGACCCAATGGGAGCCGGCAGTACACCCATGAACATTGACGGCCAGTCGCTGGTTTTGCTCGCGTCGCTTCTTTCGCGCATCGACAAGCAAGCATTTTGGTCGTCATGACCGATGGCAACTGGCTGCCGACCGACTGCCATCTGTGAATCGCGCCCCCTCAGCTTGGTGGCCAGTTTGCAGAAATTGTCCATGCTGTCCAAAACGCCCGAACTGCGTGTCCAACTCCTACCGGGTGACGTGTCCAGGACAAATTGCTCTCCCTGTCCAAGTGACTCCGAAATATGCAAGCTAGCGTTGTGCGAGTGACAAGCAGAGTGTGCGGCCTGGCGATTTGCCAATCGGCCGGCCTATACCCAATAGGTTGCGGTCGATGACCCGCCTTGCCTATTCAGGCCTTTTTGCCCCAACCTGTTTCTGGTCGATTGCAAACGAGGCCTTGATGAGCAATCGTCGCAATTGCTGCGAGCGAGGCTAAATGAACTATTCCGATAGGCGTGCCGCGTTGCGGCACGCAGGCTTATCACTTGATCTCGAATTGAGCGCGGTCCTTGTTGGCTATCCACAGCGGTGCCTTGCCGCGGCCAGTCCAGGTCGCGCCGGTGCTTGGATCCCGGTACTTCGGCGCTACGGTCGATCCCTTCGACGCGCTCTTCGCACGACCTGCTGGGAAAACGTCGGAGGCAGTCAGTCCGAATTCCTTGACCAGGCCCTGAATCGTGGAAAGCGCTTCGCTGATCTCGGATTTGCGGGCAGCTTCGATCTGAGCTTCGAGGTTTTGTTTTTGAGCGAGGAGTTCTTTGTAGCTTGGCATGTTGGCTTTCAAAAAGGAATAGCGAAATTGGTCCGTCGCGGATTGTGGCGACTGGTCACAAATAGTTCTGTAGGCGAAGTTCGCATGCGCTGCGAAACAGTTGTTCCCTCAATTCCCGATTATGCAGCCTTGTCGCTGTCCCGTTGCACACTCGAAATTGCAAACTGCACTCTCCATGAAAATACTTGTTCTCTCAGAACTTCACGTCGAGTTCGCACCCTTCCGTTCATCGCTTGAATCAGCGGCATCTGCAGATGTGGTGGCGCTCGCCGGCGATATTCACCAGGGAACTATGGCTCCATCGTGGGCTCGCCGGACATTCCCCGACAAACCCATCGTGCTGGTGGCTGGTATCCACGAGTTCTACAACGGCCATTGGGAAAGGACGCCCGCCTCCATTCGACAAGCTTCGTACGCGCATGAGGTGCACTTACTGGAGGACTCCGCTGTCACGATCAGCGGGGTGCGCCTCCAGGGGCCCACTTTGGACCGACTTCGAGTATATCGGCGAGGCGCTTCGCCATGCCGCCCCGCTGGCGGCGCAACGCTGCATGGCCGACTACCGGTTGGTCGAGGGTTGAACCCCGCAGGCCACCGTTGAGTGAACGCCATGCAAGCAAGCCCAGGAGCACGGCTCCCTTCGTCCTGCCCCAGGAGGAGTGGCGTGGGCCTCAGAACCAGCCTCTCCTTGCTCGGATATGGACGCAGCCAGACAGAACTCATCACGCTGGCTCGGCGCCCATGCTGGCGCCGCCAAGAATTGTGAAAGATCCCCATGCATCACCCCATTTTTGGCAATGACCGCCCCGCGCCAGATGTGCAGACGCAACCTCATGTCGAGCTGCAGCACTGGCGCATCTTGCAGCGCGGCAATGGAACATTGCATATCGCCGCGCAGCTCGCGTCCGGATCCTTCAGGCTGACCTCGGCGTTGATCGCCATCGATCTTCAGCGGGCCCTGGTCAGGACGGAGTCCGGTCGCTGCTATCACTTGTCCGTGCCACCGGAAGAGGATGAGTTCCTGCGCAACGTGATAGATGCCTGCGCAGCACGGGAACTGATTGTTGTGTCGAGCGATGCAAGTGACGTCATCTGGGGGGCGGTCTTGGCTGGGAGCTGGCCTGCGCAGGGCACGCTGTTGCCGCCGTTTCAGTAGACTTTTGGACGATGTCCCTTCACCTGGTCGTGCCAGGGGCGCCATGGAGCAAGTTCAATTGCAGGCGGAGCTGCCATTGTCTGGGGATACGAAATTGAGTGGTAAGCCGATCATTGCGCTGGATGGAGACGGCGTGCTTCTGGACTACAGCCTAGCTTACGCGCCGCTGTGGGAGCGTGCTTTTGGATACCGGCCTGTAGAACGAGACAAGGATGCCTACTCTCCACTTGACCGTTGGGCCGTTGAGCGGCTGGAGGGGGAGCGCCTTGCTACGCTGCAGGCGTGTATGGATGAACACTTCTGGTCTACTATGCCGCCTTGCGCTCGCGCTGTGGCGGATTGTCATCGGCTCCACGATGCTGGGTTTGAACTGGTGTGCGTGTCCGCCCTGCCTTTGCAATTCGAAGCTGCGCGGCTGAGGAATCTGCGAGAAGTTGATTTCCCCATTGAACGAGTGATCGCGACGGGAAGCGCAGTCGAAGGAAGAAGCCCGAAGGCGGATGCGCTGGAGTGAAAATTGCAACTGACGGCCGAGGGATGCCCGCTATATCGCTGGTGTGGACGCCCCAAGGCCTCATCTGCGCGGTCGATCGCTGGTAGCCGCACTTCCTAAGCCTAGATGGCGGCGCGATGGCACAGCCATGCTACGCACTCAACCATCTCATGCCCAATGGCCGTTGTCTCAAGTGGTTGGACTCCTGGCCGGGCCGCGGTTCGAGAACAAACATCGATGCAAAATATCTTCCAAACAATCGCTTCAATCCCATCTCATCTAGGCGCGCTCTCATATGAATGACCACTCCATGGGCTTCGTCTCTCCTGGAAATCCAACTCGGGACATATGATATAGGTGCTGGAATATCATTCCAGTCTAGCGCGGTCAATGATGTTCCTCGGCGAAAACTGGCCAGCAAAATCCCAAATAGACCAATTATTTCCAGCTGCAGCAATCGCACATCGGCCGCATGAAAAACCAATATTTCTTGGGTAAAGCGCTTAAACCCAGACTCCCTGGTTCTACGCGAAAGTTGTTGAATTTCTCCCAAGTGAATTCTACGAAAATCTTGCATCAGTCCATAGCAATATAGGGTTTTACACAGGAGTGCCGCGATCGCGCTAGATTGCAAATTTATCGCACAACCACCCGGATCGTGCCCTAACCGCTCCGCAAGACGGCATGCCTCATCGGAAAATGGGCAATTCTCACTTAACCATTTCAGCGTTATCGCCACGCCACTAGCCAAGACATCTTGAGAATAAGGCTCTCGATCCTGGGATATGGGAAATTGCATTTCATCAAACTTCTGCGAGCAAAATTCACCTGCATCGTAAAAGACAACTGCCCGCCGGATGTATCTACTCTCAACTGCTGTAAATCGCCTATATTGATTCAGACTGCTGTTGATGTGATGTACATTTTTGACTTCTGCGGCGGATTTCGCCAGGAAACCACGTCCTTGCGAAAGAGCTGCATCGCTGAAAAAACTGGATCTAGACTCATTAATATCAACCCCCAGCAGAGAATATTCACATTGCGGGCAATACCATGGAAAGTTTCTCGCATTTCGGATTGTAGGCACGATAGGACTACTGCAGTGCGGACATCCCTGAACAAGTCGCTGCGCATGCAACTCACAGTGAGAGACTGCAAGATGCTGATACGTGATGGAATGGTAGCCAAGCTTCAAGCATTGAGGGCAAAACCTGACATCCTCGCATAATGACAGACCGAGCGCACTTGTACCCTTTAAATCCTGGCCACTCAGGCTAGAGAATTCATCTGGCGTGCATCCGATGAACATTGATACCTCCATCGCGTCGCCTGCAGACCAGTTCGAAAACAATGGTCGATCCAGCAAGTGCCATGACGGCAAGCTTTCATCCAATCGATCCAGGTGAACATGAAAAAATGAGGCAGTACGACTATAGAGCGATTCATTCAGCAAGTCTTTGCGAAGCCCTATAGGTGAACAACTAAGCTGTCGCAGGGAAATTGGATTCTTCACAAAATCCCATCCTTTCAAAAAGGTTTCAAATAATATTTTATCGCTTGATGTAATACGCGAGGCTTGAAGTAAAGCCAGTATCCTTCAGAGCCTGAAGCACTGACGCCGTGGAAACCTGTCGGGGATCCTTTTTTTCCGTAATCACTCGATTAAGTACAAGCAACAGAGAGGAGCGAAGCATTTGCATGGGCAAATGCAATCCTTCTGGGATATTGTGCTCCACCATCAGCACCTCCATCGCCTCCTTATACAAAGACGCCCATGCTGACATCCTCCATTCAGTCCCCAAAACTTGAGGCATCAATTGACCGCTGAGAAACCCGTCATCCTCGTTGGGCTCAT
This sequence comes from Acidovorax sp. GW458-11-26-14-TSB4, assembly GCF_059423865.1. Lineage (NCBI taxonomy): Bacteria > Pseudomonadati > Pseudomonadota > Betaproteobacteria > Burkholderiales > Comamonadaceae > Acidovorax > Acidovorax sp. GW458-11-26-14-TSB4. Next base: position 328,224 of record NZ_JBWKYR010000003.1, on the reverse strand, counting down.
CAAATGCATCGAGAACCACTTCAATATCATCAATTCCAATCCCATAAAACCAATGGCGCCTGGTGAAAAATCGGCCTATCACTTGCATTCCGTTCGTTTCCTTCCAGCTTTCAGTTGCATTCCCCAGTTCAGGCTGCCCGACAAGCATGAAAAATGGTCGTATATTTAGGTCCTCCAACCCATTAAAGCAGTGAATTAACCAGTTATATTCTTCATATTGCAGATTTTGCGCCTCATCAATCATAATTACGATTGATCGGGAGCCTGCCGAGATCGCCATTTCGGACAAATGCATTAGAAATCGCCGCCATAAAATTGCCACGTCTCGATGTGCTACGGCCATGCATCCGCTCTGAATTAGCCTATCCTGAACGAACGCTCTCTCCTTTCTGGCTATCCGGCCTCCAGATCCTGCAATACTCCATCGCACCACAGCGACCCGATGACCTAGCGACATCGGCAAAAGACTCATGAGATAGCGAGTGGCGAAGCTTTTCCCATTGCACTGCTGCCCCATCACTGCACAACCTCGCGACTGCATCCTCATGGACTCAATGATGAATTGGTTTACCTTCTCAATCTCCGGCGTCCATATGATTTTATCCGGGAGTAAAAACGAAAAATCATCTTCCGAACCGCTCTTCCAATCAATCATTCGATTTCCTTTAATATATTCATTTATAATCCAATATCAGTCTCAACGACCTATACTTGGTCGCGGCTTGAAAATTTTCTTGTCCGCCCTACCGTCTTTCAAAGCTCCTTCTGGAGGAAGGCTTTTGGCAGGTTCTACCTGACTTTTTTGAGGCGCCGCAAGAACAGGCGGCAGCGCCGATTGCACTGATGCAGGTGCCTTTATAGGTAAAACACCAATATCATTTTTAGCCTGCTGAAAACCACGCCATTCGTTGACAGCTTCATTAAGTTCAGGACCAAGCGCTACGAAATTTCGCGTCAGGTATTCCAGAATATAGCTAAGTTGGAGCGCAGCTTTGCGATCTCTTGGTGCTTTCTTGCGCAAGTGTTCAAACAACGCTTCCAACGGGTAGTCATCTGCGCGATCACCCAACTCTCCGAGGCGCTTAAGCCTGCCAAAAATTCTTCTCATCCGCTGATCGTGGGGAAAAGAACTCCAACTTCCAAGCACTTGCGCTACTCCATAGAACCTTCCATCCTCGCGAAATAACATTACTGTTCTTAAATTTCGAAGATCAGGACGTAGTAGCAGCGTCCCTCCTTCCATTGAAAAATCCCTTCCCAATTGTGCACTGCTATACCGCATATACAGATAGTTCACATACGGTCTAACCCCTTTGGCAATATTCCCCTTAACAGCCACACGCACCGGCTGTGAAAAAAAGTAGGGCTTTCGCTTATCAGAGTCGAGGTAGACGGGCTCCAACACACCCGCTTCCAACTGGCGACGAAGCCTTTCGAGGGGTGCGATGTTCCCAGAGGCCGCAGCAGGTGTCACATTCTCATTTCGGCAATACGCGTCGAGCACTTGCAGCAACTCATTGGCTCGAACCAATTTATCAACAGGCACGGCAGCTCGTTTGCGTACTGGGTCCTTCGGCCCGGACCCAGTCGTTCCCGGAAGCTGGTGCAAGACCCTTCGCGCTTGCAGAGAAAATCGACTTTCAATTTCGGCACGCTCCCGCGGTGTCCTGGCCGGACCTAAAATCACCGTCCCTCCGAACAAGCTGGTAACAACACTTTGGACGTGCCCAGCCAAATGTGAAAGCGCGCGGTCCATATGAACCACCGCAGGAAGCGCAAAGCGCAATTTCGACAGTATCACCGAAGGATATCCTGCGCCTTCAAGAAGTGTCTCACCCTCAATTGGCTTTGAAACTTCCGGCGGACCATTCAGTGCATCCCAGAACAATTCTGAAATATCATCCGCAGTTGCCTGCGGAGCAAATATCAGACGCATCGCCAAGTTAGCTCCCGATCCCTTATCGATAAGACGGATCATGAAAAATCGAGCCAACTCCAGTTCTTCCCAGTCGCCAGCGGCACTCGGGATCTCGTACCGTGCAGAAACATCCATGGTAACTTCGTCGAAAGTCCATTCACGGAATTTCGCTACTGGTCGGCTTGCACTACCATCACCCTCTCCATATCGGCTAAGCGATTCCGCCTCAGGCCCATGCTCCAAGCCAACAAATCTATTTGCATTAAGTGGCAGATAAACATTGTCAATCCAGCCACGCAGAGCCTTTCTACCGCGCTCGTTGGTACAGAAAGGATATTCCTCTTCCGTAATTCCTTCGCCCGCACAGATCTTTAAAAACCTCCTGTGGATTGCTCGAAACTCCACCCTGTTCGGACGCGTTGATCTCTTTTTTCCTGGCGCGTTGAGATATTCAGTAAGCGCTCTTGCAATACCAGGCTTATCTGACAGCAACTTGCCAAAAGCGCCAGACCATCCACCTTTCGAACCTGGAGATGCCGAAATGCTTGCTATTCGCTTACGCCCGCCAATGGAACGGCCTGCAACCAAGGCGGACCAGCCATAAATCCTACCATCAGGAGTCAGCTCTCCACATTTATGAAAAATCTTAAAAAATCGCCCTTCACTCATTTTCAGATCTGTTAGAACAACCTCCATAGATGAAAAATTCAAATATTTACTGATCGCACTTTTCAACAGATTGAATCTCTTTTTAACCTCAACATCCAAGCCCTTTTCATCGAATGGCGGCCAGTTTTCTGTATTCAAATAGTACTTAGGCATCTTTGTGCGACCACCTTCAAAGCAATTTGATTTTTGTTTCTTTTCCATAGATGGCCTCATCAATATTTAGATTAATTACTTTCTCGCGATAGAGAAAAATAACGGCGTACTCTGCCTCCAACTGCGCCAAACCCTGCGACTGAAAGCCTTCCAGAACTTCTCGCACGGTCGCGTTTGGCGCATTCTTTAATATTCCTAGAACGTGGCGCATTGCCATCCTATCCAAGACTCTAGGAAGTGACTGAACAAGCTTTTGCCTAATTCGGTCCAAATTGTCCAATAGAATATTGTTTTTTCGAATATCATCAGGCAGACGAAGACAAGGAATAAATCCATGCGCCTTTGCAATCTTTTGAAAATCAGTCCACTTTTTATGGCCTTTCTCATCCATTTTTCGCAAAACCAAATCCCCAACTACTCCTTTCGGAGTTTTCAAAATCAATGAGCATCGAGTGCTGATAATTTTCCCGTGATCAAGAGCCTTGAATGACTCCATGGGTACATGGCACTCCAGGCTTCGACTGAAGCAACTCAAAATCCAGTTTTCGGAATGAAGAACAGTAGGAAAATGCAGCATGCTGCCGCCAAGGAATGGATCAACCATTCGGACTTCTTTGAAATGTCCGTGCCTACGCAATCCTTTCAATCCGCCAAATCGATATAGCTCGATTTCGCTGAAAGCTGAAGCGGTAATTTCAGGCGACTTTGAAACCCCCTCTCCCTGAGGGGCAACGACTGGCGCAAGTGAGCGCGCCGACAGATGTTTGGCCAATGCGGTCTCTATCTCTGCGCACGAGCTTGCCTGCGCTGGCTACCGTGCGCTGTGATCTAGGCTCGATGGGCACCAATCGAGCGGAAAGGGCAGGACCGGGCGGGCTTGACGGCCAGCCAAAGGGGCTTCACAATAGAGGCGTACTAGGACCTTCTGTGAAGCTGCTTTGCAGGAAGAGCAAAAAACGACCGTTGCGTTGGCGCGCTTCGGTCGTTTTTCCTTTTGTACCTGGTCTCTTTCTTGGTGGATTAGCTCACAGCAAGGGGTTCCTTTCCATGTTCGAGGGATAGCTCTCAAGACCGAGCGAGGCCTGCCAGACCATGACATCAATGGTCCTGGCGAACCAGCCGCGCCGCCCTTCTATCTTTTTCAATGGCACCTCAATGCGTCCGGAGCGAAGCGCCGCCCGGAAAGCCTCCCCACTTCTGAATCCCAGCGCCACCCTCAAGTCTTGCCCCCCGAGAAGCTCCGTCGGGTGTGCTGCAGCTGCATTGAGCGGACTAACGTTGTTCATACAGAGAGGGTCTGCAAAGGTGCATTGCGTATTTAACGGTAGATACGAACAGTACCGGCTCATGCGTGTTCGGACTAGGGCAAAGATTGCGTACACAATTCGTTCCCTAGACAGACTTCTCGATTCGCGCTAGTGCTGCTTGCCCTGGCAGCACATCACGTTCGGCATGCACTCAATTCCCATCTTTTCCAACGGTTTCTCCTACGCTGCGATGAGCCAATGCTGACCCTTGTGGACTTAAGTGGCTTGCCTTCGATCACCGAACGGGAAATGGAGCGATCCATCGAATGCTTGCAAACCAAGGCTTTCGTGTTCGAAGCAAGGAAAGAGGCTGGCGCCACATCCAACTACAAGCTGGAGGAACTCATGATGGAGGGCCTCGACAGCGTAGTTTTCCCGGATGATCGGCCAAAAATATGCGATCGCATGGCTCGCAGCGGGCGACCATCTGTGGCGAAGATCTTGAACTCGAAGACGCGGACAGATCCTCGCAATAACGAGTGGATCGATCGAATCTTGGCGCTGGCTCCTCGTTCTACCGAGGCTATCTCTTTGCCACTATGGAGGGCAATCGATCCCAGGCCAATGACGCATGTTCAATGGCACGCCGTAAGCTCAGATTTGGGTGAAGAAATTTTGCGACTCCAAGAGTCCGAGGAACACGCTAGGGCTCAGTGCGCATGGATGGTGAGGACAAAGGCAAGCGAGAGCGAGGATGAGGTCGAGCACTACATTCCCTTCATCGGCGAGCGCCCCGATCGACTATCTCTCGCAATTCTGACAATGCAGATTCGTAGATGGGAGGCGATAGGCGACCTTGTCGGCTACACCCTCGCCCTTCAACAAACACTGCGAGTGGCAAAGCACAAAACTGCCGCGCCCAACCTGGCAGCCCTCCAGCCCGACGTTGGGAAATTTATTGCCCAGTGCTATGGCCCAGTGTTGATCGCATATCCCGAGTCCAATCTCGAGTATCAACGTGATCGGGTCACTGCAGCAAACAACGCATGGGAAAAGCGTGTGCTGGTGGGAGACGATGCAGCTAGCCAAGCCAGCCAGTTTTAGACGTGGATGCAGCCAACGCGATCCCACGTCAATCAAATGCAATACGGCCTCTCTGCCGCTTGATCCGAAAGCAGTACGGCTTCACTTCCACTCTTTCAACTGCTCACCAACTTGTGTGCCTGCAACCGACAGGTGATCAACTTGTCCTCCGCTTCGCTCGGAGGGAGTTTGGCCATCACATTGAAAAACCCCTTATGAATCAATAAGGTTGAGCTCTCCAACTTCTCTACCGTCGCACACTTTTTTTGAGGCTGTTTAACCCCGTTTCCCCATGGTGTTCGTTTCATCCAGTACCAACACTTTGATTGATGGAGCTGCCATGAAATCCGGTTCAATGATTCTTCCCGCCCTGACGGCCCTGACCTCCGCGCTATTGCTGGCCAGCCCGCCGGCCCAGGCCATCGGTCGGCTGGCGGACGTCACCATCGTCGACCGCGACACCGGCGCCACGCTGCCGGTGCACTACGCCCGTGGCGAATACTGGGTTGCCGGGCGTCCCGGAGCGCGCTATGCCGTCACCGTGCACAACCGCACCGGCGAGCGGGTGCTGGCCGTGCCGTCGGTCGACGGCGTCAATGTGCTCAGCGGCGAAACCGCCGCCTGGGACCAGCGCGGCTACGTGTTTTCGCCTTATGAGCGCTACCAGATCACAGGCTGGCGCAAGAGCAGCAGCGAAGTCGCCGCGTTCGAGTTCTCCAGCATTGCCAACTCCTATGCCAGCCGCACCGGCCGCCCTGCCAACGTGGGAGTGATCGGCGTGGCGCTGTTCCGCGAGCAGCCACCCCTGCCCGCACCCGTGGCCACCCCCGAACCCTACAGCCAGCGCCGCGAAAGCAGCAGCGACAACAGCGGCGGCCTGCCGGGACGCATGCGCGAGGAGCCGGCCTCGCCGGCCGCCGCAGCGGCAACACCGCCCCCGGCGCCGGAGGCCGAGTCCTCGGCCCGTGCGCTCGGCGCGGGCAGCCTGGCGAAGGCCGCACCCGCGCCGTCGGCCAAGCTGGGCACGGCGCATGGCCAACGCGAGACCTCTGAGGTCTCGCACACCACCTTCACGCGCCTGCAGGAGCGCCCCAATGAAGTGATTAGCATCCGCTACGACAGCCGCGAGAACCTGGTGGCCCTCGGCGTGATCCGCGAGCAACCGGTGCGCCCGCCGATCCCGCGCGCCTTTCCGCAGTCGGACGCCGTGTCCTATGTGCCCGACCCCAGGTGAGCAACCCCGGCACCGCTTCGCCGGGGTATGAGGTCCCCGCATAATGCGCGGGTGCAGACCGCCCTGTCCCCCGACGATGCCGATGAGACGCTGATGCTGCGCTATGCGGCCGGCGACATGGGCGCCTTCGACACGCTGTACGGCCGGCACGAGCTGGCGGTATGGCGCTTCGTGCTGCGCAGCGTGAAAATCCCGGCAGTGGCGGACGACCTGCTGCAGGATGTCTGGTTTGCCGTCGCACGCAACGCAGGCAGCTATGAAGCCAGGGCGAAGTTCCGCACCTGGCTGTTCACCCTGGCCCACAACCGGCTGGTGGATCATTTGCGCACCGCCAGGAACCACGCCAGCCTGGATGCCGATGGCGACAACAACGAAGGCGGTGAAGGCAGGCCGGGCCTGGCCGACACGCTGGCGGCCGATTCCGGGTTCGGCCCGGTGCGGCAGCTGCAGTCGCGCGAGCAGGCGGCCGCCCTGCTGCGCGCGGTCGAGCAATTGCCCTTCGACCAGCGCGAGGCTTTTCTCCTGCAGGCCGAAGGCGATCTCAGCGTGCAGGAGATCGCAGAAGCGACCGGCGTCCATTTTGAAACCGCCAAGAGCCGCCTGCGCTACGCGCGCAGCAGCCTTCGCCAACAACTGCAGGAGTTTGCACCATGAGCGCGCGGGACGACGAGTTGACCCAGCGGTACCGCGAAGCCAGCGCACAGGAAGATGCCCGCCCCGGTGCGCAGGTCCGCGATGCCGTGCGCGCCCATGCGCAGATGCTGGCACGCGCCGCAGCCCCCCTGCCCGCCGCCCCGGCCCCCCGGCAGGCCGCGGCCAACCAGTCGCGCTGGAAGGTATCGGCCCTGGCCACCGTGGCCGTGGTGGGCCTGACCGGCCTGCTGTTGCTGCAGTTCCAGCGCGGCACGCCCGAGGAGCAGGAAATCGCCTATGGCCAGCGCCGTGCCGCCCCTGCGGCCAGCGTGCAGGCACCTGCCGCACCGGCAGCCGCGCCACAGGCCGCCCCTCCCGAACCCGCTGCGCCCGCCCCATTGCAACACAGGGTCCATAAGGAAGCCAGTCCACCGGCCAGGCCCTCGGTGCAAAAGCCAGCCGCACCGGCACCCAGCCCGACCAGGCCGCTGGCCAAGACAGCGCCGGCACCCGCCCCCCAGGAAGCTGAGGCCCCACCAGTACCCGGCAGGGTCGGTGCCGCCGTGTCGGGCTTCCCCGCCTCACCCCCCTTCACCGGCGAGCCGGCTGCTGGAACGGGGGCCGCCGCGCCAGCATTGCCTTCCACGCCCCCCCGCGCGGAAATGCGCGAACGCCTGGCGGCCCAGGACTCGGCCGCGGCCAGGCCGGTGGCGCCACCGCAGCCGGCCGCAACCGCCGAAGCCGCGCGCTCGTCCCTGCCAGAACCGGCCCGGCCAGCACCCGCAGCGCAGGCAGCGGGCAGCCTGCTGGGCGCCGGCGCGGCGGACAACCGCCTGGCCGCGGCCGCCCCGCGCGCCGACAGCGCACGCAGCAGTGCCGCGCTGCCGGGCGGCTTGCGCGAGGCGGCCCGCGCGGGCCGTACCCCGGAGGTCGAAAGCCTCATCGCCCAGGGCGCCGCCATCGACGCCCGCGACAACCAGGGCCGGACGGCGCTGATGCTCGCCGCCGCCAACGGCCAGACCGCCACGGTCCAGAAACTGCTGGCACTGGGCGCCAACCCCGCCCTGCTCGACCATGAAGGCCTGAACGCCGCCCAGCAAGCCCGGCGGATCGGGCACACGCGCATCGCGGAGTTGATCGAAGCCGGCTCCTGAACGAACACCCCCTGAGTCGCTTCGCGCCTTCCCCCTTTCTCGACTCGCTGCGCGAGTCGGGAGGGGGACGCCCCCAGTGCGGCGGGGCGGCCCTTGCACGGGGGCACTGGCCTTGGCCGCGCCAGTTTCATGCGTCGCGGGTGGCGCACAGCGCAATGAATAACTGATACGGATTCGCCCTCAACCGTCTAACTTGCGGGCCTGCAGCCTACTTCAACCCCTGGCCCGGGCCATCCAGGCTGCGCTGCGCCATGGCCATCTGCTCCAGCGGCGCCGGGCGGCCGAACCAGTAGCCCTGGGCGCTGCCGCAACCCATCTGCAGCAGGCGCCGGGCCTGGGCCTCGGTCTCGACGCCCTCGGCCACGACCGTCACGCCAAAACCCGTGGCCATGTGCAGCACGGCCGTGACGATGGCGGCATTCTGGGACGACTCGACCAGGTCGCGCACGAAGGTCTGGTCGATCTTCAGGCAGTCGAAGGGCAGCCGGCTCAGGTAGGCCAGCGACGAATAGCCCGTGCCGAAGTCGTCGATGGCGATCTTGAGCCCCAGCGCGCGCAAGCGCGACAGCTGCTGGTGGGTGACGGCATCGCCCTCGATCAGCACCGATTCGGTCAGCTCCAGCGTCAGGTGGCGCGCCGGCAGCCCGCTGGCCTCCAGCGTGCGCTGCACCTGCTCGACGAAGTCCGACTGGATCAGCTGCCGGGCCGACACATTGACGTGCAGGCCGAAGTCCCCGGGCAGTTGGGGCAGTTGCTGCGCGATGTCCTGCGTGGCCCGGCGCAGCACCCAGTCGCCCAGCGCCAGGATCAGGTCGCTTTCCTCGGCCATGGCGATGAACACGCCCGGAGGCACCATGCCGCGCGTGGGGCTGCGCCAGCGCAACAGGGCCTCGGCACCCGTCACGCGGCCCGTGGCCAGGTCAATCACCGGCTGGTAGTGCACGAGGAACTGGTCCTTGTCCAGGGCCTGGCGCAGCTCGGACGCCAGCCGCGTGCGCTCCATCGCCTGGTCCGCCATGCCGGCTTCGAACACCATCCACTGGCTTTGGCCATGGCGCTTGGCTTCGCCCAGGGCGATGCTGCCATTGCGCAGCCATTCCGCCAGCTCCTCGCCGCGCAAATGCCCGGCCACGATGCCCACCGAGGCATGCACCATGACCTCGTCGGCGCCGGCCGAGAACGGGGTCGCAAACAGGCCCAGCACGGCCTTGCCAAAGCGCTCCGCCGTGTGTTCCCCCTCGTCCACCAGGCTCAGCAGGGCAAATTCGTCTCCGCCCACACGGGCCAGCAGCACTGGCGCAGGAAAATGCCCGCGGAGCCGGTTGGCAACGGCCTGCAGCAGGCGGTCGCCCGTGCCATAGCCCACGCTGTCGTTGATGGCGCGAAAGGCGTTCAGCCCCACCAGGCTGAGCACCGCGCGTTTCGGCTCCGCCCACTGCGCCTGTTCCAGCAGCCCCCGGCGCGTGAGCAACTGGGTCAGGCTGTCATGGGTGAGCAGCTCCTGCATCTGCTGGAACGAGCGCTGCAGCCGGTGCGCCATTTCATTGAAGGCCTGCACCAGGACTGCGGTTTCCCGCAGCGGGCTGGGGGCGGCGATGTCGGTGTCCCAATCGCCCCGCGCGATCCGGTTGGCTGCCTCTGCCGTCCTGAGGATGGGCCGCGCTGCCCACTGGATCACCCACAGGCCCAGCAGCAGGCCGATGATGGCAATGGCACCGGCGGCCAGCAGCGCCCCCTGGCCGGCACTGCGGGTGTCGCCCAGCAGGTCGGATTCGGGCAACAGCACCACGATGCGCCAGTCGATGCCGCGCGGGTCCGCATAGGGCGTGACGCGCCCGAAGTAGCTGGCGTCCTGGTGCTCGAAGTGGAAGCTTCCGCCCTCCACCGCCGTTACTTCGCGCAGAAACGATTCGGCCGTGCGGATCTGGGGGCTGGTGCTTTCCGAGATGCGCAGGCGCTCGCGCTGGCCCGCAGCATTGCGCCGGTCGCCGAGCACGGCGCCCGGTTCCGAATGGGCCACGATCAGGCCCTGCGCGTCGACGATGAAGATCTGCCCCTGCCCGCGCAGCGGGTCCTCGCGCAAAAAGCGGTTCAGGCTGTCCAGCCGCACATCCGCCTCCATGACGCCCAGCAGGTTGCCGTCGGCCACCACCGGCGTGGCGGCCGAAATGGTGATGTCCCCCCGCTCCCCTGCCGTGGTGTAGATCGGCGACCAGCGCGACTGGCCCGAGCCGGCCACCGGCGCATACCAGGGGCGCACGCGCGGATCGTAGTTGGGAAAGGCCGCCGCCACCTTGCGCGGCGTGTCGTCCTCGTAGACATTCATCATGCCGTTCGTCGTGGCATCCTTGAGGATCAGGCGAAAGCCTTCGCCCGGTTCGCGGCGGATGCCGGTGTACTCCCCGGCCCGGCTGCCAAAGCTCAGCAGGCTGATCTGCTGCTGCCCGGCATACAGGTCGGCAAAGACACCACGCAGGTGGTTGTACACGGGGCGCAGATCGCCTTCCTGGTACAGGCCATGGCGGCTGATGGCGTCGGCTACCGTGCCCTGGATCAGGAACGGGGTTTCGAGGAATTCGGCCAGCCGCGCGCGCGAGTTGCTGGTCAGCGCCTCCAGCACGCGCACGCTCTCCTGCTCGATCAGCTGGCTGATCTGGCGGTGCTGCGTGACTGCCTGCAGCACGACCGTGGCCACGAACAGTGCCGCAAAAGGCACTGCAATCGCGGTCCGCAGAGACAGCTGGAAGGCACGCATCCTCATTGGCTCCGATTACGCGCTCGCTGCATGCAACACGCGTGCCTGCGCGGGCGGCGCCATGGCGTACCGGCCTTTCACACCAGGGGATGGGTCGCACCTGCCAGGGCCCAGCACCGCATGGCAGGACTGGCGGGTGTGTGTCATGTTGTCCCGCCCAGCACATGCGCGAGCGGTACCGGGTGGCCTAGGGCATAACCCTGGGCATAGTGCACCCCTATGCCCTGCAGCAGCTCCACCAGGGCCTGGCTCTCGACGAACTCGGCCACGGTGCGCTTGCCCATCAGGCAGCCGATCTCGTGGATCGATTTGACCATGGCCAGGCTCACCGGGTCGCGGTCGATGTCCCGCACGAACTGGCCATCGATCTTGAGCACGTCCACCGGCAGATTGCGCAGGTAGGCAAAGGAAGACAGGCCGCTGCCGAAGTCGTCCAGCGAGATCTTGCAGCCGCAGGCACGCAGGGTCTCGATGAAATGCTTGGCCGTGTGCAGGTTGCTGATGGCCGCCGTCTCGGTGATTTCAAAGCACAGCTTGGAGCAAGGCACCTCGGCACGCGCCAGCGCCTGCAGCACGAAGGTGGTGAAGGCCGCATCCCCGAGCGACTGGCCCGACAGGTTGATGGAGCACTGCCCGATCCGGTCCTGCTGCTCCACCACCCAGCGCAGCGCATGGGTGACGACCCAGCGGTCCACGCGTGCCGCCAGGTGGTAGCGCTCGGCCGCCGGCATGAAACGGCCAGGCAGCACCAGCTCGCCCTGCTCGCTGCGGATGCGCAGCAGGATCTCGCAGTGCAGGCCCTGCGACGTGTCCTCCTGCAACGGCACGATGGGTTGCGCAAACAGCTCGAACCGGTCATGCAGCAGGGCATGCTCGATGCGGCTCACCCACTCCATCACGCCATAGCGCTGTGCCAGCGCCGGGTCATCGATGGCATACACGTGGATGCGGTTGCGTCCGGCCTCCTTGGCCACATAGCAGGCGCTATCCGCGGCCTGCAGCAAGGCGCCCACGCTTTCGGTCTGTGCATCGAGCGCCACCATGCCGATGCTGACACCCACGCCAAAGCGCTGCTCCAGCCAGACGAAGTGGTAGCGCGCAAGCGCCTGCTGCAACCGGTCGGCCAACTGCAGCGCACCCGCCATGCTGCGGCCCGCCAGCAGGATGCCGAATTCGTCCCCGCCGATGCGGCACAGCAGGTCCTTCTCGTCCAGCAGGCCGGCAAACAGGCGCGATATCTCGCGCAGCATCGTGTCGCCCGCCGCATGGCCGCAGGTATCGTTCACCACCTTGAACTCGTCGAGGTCCAGGTAGCACACCACGTCGTGCTGCGCCGTGCCCCGCGTGCCCTCGAAAGCCAGGGCCAGCGCCTGCTCGAAGGCCCGCCGGTTGCCCAGCCCGGTCAGTTCGTCATGCAGCGCCTGGTAGGCGATCTCGTGGCTCAGGCGGCGCTGCTCCGTCACGTCGCGGAACACCAGCACGGCTCCCTGCACCTCGCCATCCGCGTCCCTGATGGGCGATACCGTCGCCTCCACCAGCACCCGGCCACCGTGCAGGGGCTGCAGTTGCAGCTCCGGGTAGCGCTGGGCCTGCGCGGCGGCGATGGCGCCGGCCATCATGTCGGGCACCGGCTCCCCGGGGCCGTCCGCTCCGATCAGCCTGAACACCTCGCCATAGGGCTTTCCCACCGCGGCGGTCAGGTTCCAGCCCGTCAGTGCCTCGGCAGCCGGGTTGATGTAGAGCAGATCTCCATGGGCATTGGCGGAGATCACCGCATCGCCGATCGAATGCAGCGTGACCTGCAGGCGCTCCTTCTCGTGGTACAGCGCATCCTCGGCCTCCTTGCGGGCCTGCATGAAGCGCACGCGGTCCATGGCCACGGCCACATGCGCCCCCATGGCCTGCATGAAGTCGATCTGCCAGGGCAAGGGCGGGCGCACGCCTTCGGCATCGCCATAGGTGCCCATGCCCACGGAGCCCAGCCGCTGCTCGGCCATGATGAGCGGAATGTTGATGATGGTGCGGTTGTGCAGCGCCGCCACGATCTCCTTGTTGGTGCGCGGGTCGGTGCGCGCATCGGCCACCACCACCACATGGTCCGCCGCCATGATCTCCTGCACCATGCTGTCGCCGGCAATGGGGATTTCCGTGGTGTCGATGGCCCGGGCGAGCGCCGGGTCCTGCATCTGGCTTGAATGCAGCAGGATCGACACGAACCCCGGTTTCAGCCCGTAGATTCCCAGCCAGCAATGGGGGTAGCCCAGCACCTGCTCCGCCACGGGCGACACCGCATCCAGGATGTCGGGCAGGGTCCACGCCCGCTCCAGGCGCCTGCACAGCTGCAGCAAGGCCTTGGTAGGGGAAGGCGCTTCGGTCGCGGTGGCCGTCAGGTCGCTCATGGTCGCAGTGTATCCAAGGGTTTCAACAAAACCCGGGTGACAGGCCAGTTTGTTGATGATTGTTTACACCCATGCGACGAGACTTCGTGCTGTGATAGCGTGCGGCCCCATGGAGTATCTGGAATTCGCGGTGTCCTGGCTGGCAGCCAACCCCCGCATGGTGACGGCCTGGGCGGTGGTCCTCATGCTGGCGCTCGCCTGGCTGTGGCGCGGCCACCGGGCCAGCAGGGAGCGTGCCCGCCTCAAGCCCTTGCGGCGGGCCCGTACGGCGCACGCCGCCCGCAAGGGCCGCAGCCCGACCCACGCCGCCAAACCGCCCCGGCGCTAGGCTGAAGCCGGCGCAGGGCCGGCAACCCGCTACCATCCGGGCATGACATTTCCTGCCACGCCCTCTTCCGTTTCCCCCTCCATCGTCCATTTCGGCCACCAGGGCCGGGCCTGCATCGTCACCGGCGGCGCCCAGGGCATTGGCGAGGCCTGCGTGCGGCGTTTTGCCCGCGAAGGCGCCCATACGGTGATCGCTGACGTCGACGACACCCGTGGCACGGCGCTGGCCCAGGAGCTGGGCGCCCTCTACGTACGCTGCGATGTGGGGGACAAGGCCCAGGTGGACGCCCTGGTGGAGCGCACCCTCGCCGCCCACGGCCGCATCGACGTGCTGGTCAACAATGCCGGCATCTTCCGCGCGGCGGATTTCCTCGAAGTGACCGAAGAAGACTTCGACGCCGTGCTGCGCGTCAATCTCAAGGGCTCGTTCCTGGTGGGCCAGGCCGTGGCGCGGGCCATGGTGGCCTCGGGCGGCGGCTCCATCGTCAACATGAGCTCGGTCAACGGCGTGCTCACCATCCCCAGCATCTCCAGCTACAACGTGAGCAAGGGCGGCATCAACCAGCTCACGCGCGTGATGGCCCTGGCCCTGGCCGACAAGAACGTGCGCGTGAACGCCGTCGCCCCCGGCACCATCGCCACCGAACTGGCCGCCAAGGCCGTGCTCACCAGCGAGGAGGCAAAGGCCAAGATCATGTCGCGCACGCCCATGAAGCGCCTGGGCGAGCCCTCGGAAATCGCCGACGTGGTGGCCTGGCTGGCCAGCGATGCGGCCAGCTACGTCACCGGTGAGATCGTCACGGTGGATGGCGGGCGCATGACGCTCAACTACACCGTGCCCGTCTGACGCCGCAGCAGCCCCGCCGGGCTGCTCGGCCAGCCCACGCGGCCGAACCAGGCGCCGCCGGCAATCGCCCAGCCGATCACGATGCCATAGACCAGCAGCGCCAGCGCCTGGGCGGCGAACACGCCGGCCAGCCCGCCATTCCAGCGCAGCGCCAGCCAGCCCCCCACGACCGCCACGGCCAGCCGCGCCAGGTTGCCGGCCACGGGCCAGAACAGGCGGCCCGCGCCCTGCGAGGCAAAGTACAGCACCAGCCCCAGGCCGAAGAAGCCATAGACCGGGCCCACCATGCGCAGGTACTGGCTCCCGGCTTCGATCATGGCCGGGTCGCTCGCGAACAGCGACAGCCAGGTGGCCGGAAACAGCGCGGCCCACAGGCCGATGGCCTCGGTCATGCCGAATGCCATGGCGGCACCGATCCAGGTGGCACGCAGCGCGCGCTCGCGCTGGCCCGCCCCGATGCAGGTGCCGACCATGGCCACCAGCGGCGCGCCAAAGCCGAACACCAGCGGCACCAGCAGGTACTCGAGCCGCGACGCCGTACCGTAGCCGGCAATGGCCGCCGTGCCGAAGCCGCCCACCATGGCCGTGGTCACGCCGATGGCGACATTGGTCGCCACGGTGGAAACCGCGCCCACCAGGCCCACGCGCAGGATGTCCGCAAACAGCGGCCAGCGCAGTTGCAGCCCCTTGAAAGAGGGCCGCAGCAGGCTGCGCGGCGACCACAGGTACCAGGCCAGTACGGCGCTGCCCAGCACGTAGTAGGCCATGAGCGCAATCGCCCCGCCCGCGATGCCCAGGCCCGGCAACGGGCCCCAGCCAAAGATCAGCAGCGGCGACAGTGGGATGAGCACCAGCGCCCCCCACACCGTGACGTAGGCCGGCACGGCCATGTTGCCCGTGCCGCGGATGATGGCCGCCAGGGTGTTGAACACCCAGACGCAGATGGCGCCGGCAAACACCCAGTTGGAATAGATGAGCGCCGCCTCCAGCGCACCCCCTGCCCCGCCCATGCGGGTGTAGAGCCAGCGCCCGCCGCCCACCACCGCCACGCTGAAGCACAGCGCAAACACCAGGCCGATGACCAGGGCGTGCAGCACCAGGGCATCGGCATCGTCGCGCCGGCGCGCGCCCAGGGCCCGCGCAATGGCTGCCGCCACCCCGCCGCCAATGGCGCCGGCCGACATCATCTGCATCAGCATCACCACCGGGAACACCAGCGCCATGCCGGCCAGCGCGTCCGTGCCCAGCTTGCCCACAAAATAGGTCTCGATCAGCCCGACACCGGCCTGGGCCAGCATCACCAGCACATTGGGCAGGGCCAGGCGCAGCAGCGTGGGGGCGATGGGCGCCTCCAGCAGCATGCGCGTGCGCGGGTTCATCGCCGCAGCACCCGCAGGGGCTGCCGTGGTTGCAGCAGCATTCATGACACAGCTCCAGGCTTGCGCGGCACGACGATGCGCACGGTGGAGATCTGCAGCACCTCGTCGTTCTGGTTGCGCGTCTCGCTGCGGATGGTCACCATGCCCCGGTCGGGCCGGGACTTGGAGGGCGTGGCCTCCACCACCTCGCTCACCACATGCAACACGTCCGTAGGCCGCGTGGGCCGGGGCCAGGCCACGTCACCGCTGGCACCGATGATGCCGCCGGCAATCGGCAGGCCCGTGGTCACCTGCAGGCGCATGGTGATGGCCGCCGTATGCCAGCCGCTGGCGGCCAGGCCGCCGAACAGCGTGCCTTGGGCAGCGTCGTCGTCCATGTGGAAGGGCTGCGGATCGAACTGCCTGGCAAAGGCGATGATCTGCGCGGCGTCCATCGCATGCTCGCCGCTTTGGAAGCGGCGGCCCACGGCCATGTCATCGAAATACAGGGGTTGCACGGTGCTTGTCATGGTGGAAGGTGTTTGGACGGTGTGTGGATTCAAGCGGCGGCAGGCACCAAGCGCTGGAGCGGGGCCTCGCGTATCGGCAGGTTCACCAGCGCAGCACCCATGGCCAGCGCGATGTCGATGTACCAGACCCAGTCGTAGCTGCCCGTGGCCTGGAACACGCTGCCGCCCAGGTAGGCGCCGAAGAAGCCGCCGATCTGGTGCGAGAGCATCACCACGCCGAACAGCATGGCCATGTTGGCCGTGCCGAACATCTTGGCCACCAGCCCGGCCGTGGGCGGCACGGTGGACAGGAAGGTCACGCCCATCACCGCCGCGAAGATGAACATCACCGTGGGCGTCTTGGGCGCCAGCAGAAAGGCCAGCACCGCAATGCCGCGCGTGGCGTACAGAATGGAGAGCAGCGACTTCATGCGCCAGCGCCCCACGGCCCAGCCCATGGCCAGGCTGCCGACGATGTTGAACAGGCCGATGATGGCCAGCGACCAGCCCCCCACCTCGGGCGGCAGACCGCAGGCCGCCACCACGCCGGGCAGATGGGTGGCCAGAAAGGCCACGTGGAAGCCGCAGACCAGGAAACCCGCCGCCAGGTACAAATAGCTGGGCGTGGCCAGCGCTTGGCCAATGGCCTCGCGGGCCGTGAGCGCCTTCACGCCAGACGCGGCAGCCGCCTGGGCCGCCAGCGCCTTGGAATTGCCCTTGAGCACATAGGCCGCCGGTAACGCCAGCAGCACCAGCACGCCCAGCCACTGCATGGCGCTGGCCCAGCCCACGGCGGCGGTCAAGCCGATGGCGATGGGCGCCATCGCGAACTGCCCGAACGAGCCGCCCGCATTCACGATGCCGGTGGCCAGGCCGCGCTTGGCCGGCGGCACCAGCCGGGTGCTGGCCGCCATCAGCACCGAGGGGCCGGCCATGCCCGCCCCACCCGCCGCCAGAACGCCGATGGCCAGGATCAGCCCGGCCGTGCTCGTCATCAGCGGTGTGATGATGGTGCCCAGCGCGACCAGCGCCACGCCCAGCAATATCACCCGCCCGGTGCCGATGCGGTCGGCCACCGCGCCCGCAAAGGGCTGGGTCAGCCCCCACCACAGCTGGCCAAAGGCAAAGGCCAGGCTGATGCTGCCCACGCCCAGGCCGGTGGAGGTATTGAGGGACGAGAGGAACAGCCCCATGGTCTGGCGCGTGCCCATGGTCAGCGCAAAGGCGCCGGCCGCGGCCAGCAGCACCAGCCAGATGGCGATGGATCGGTTGTTGGGAGAGGTTGGATTCACATCATTCGCCATGGTCAAGCTCCGACACGGGGGACAACAATTCAAGGCACTCGTCGGCCAGGGTGTGCAGGGCCAGCACGCGCTCCACGCCCAGCAGGTCGTTGAGCGACAACTGCGCCACCTTCCAGCATCGCTGGGCCTCGACGCGCTTGTCGCGGCCCGCGTCGGTGATGTGCACCAAGCGGCTGCGCGCATCGGTACCCGCCTCCAGCGTCACCCAGCCGGCATCCACCAGCGGGCGCAGGTTGCGCGTGAGGGTGGAGGCATCCATCTTCATCTCCGCCGCCAGGTCGCCCGGCCGGATGGGGCCGAGCTTGAACACATGCGCCAGCAGCGAGTACTGCGTGGTCTTGAGACCGCACTTGGCCATCTCGGCGTCGTAGTGCTGGCCCACGCGCCGCAGCAACTGGCGCAGCTTGAAGTTGGTACAGCCCTGGGGACGCCCGGCTGCGGTGGGCGGGATGGTGATTTCGGCTTGCATGGATTTGATTGTATCTGCAATAATTGCATATGCAACACACTGATCGGAAAAGCACATGACGCAGCACAACCAACTCGAACAATGGCTTGCCCTGGAGCAAGAGGTGATGGCCCGCATGGACGCAGGCGTGGGCCCCGGCGTATCGCGGCCCGATCAGGTAGCGGGCCTTACCGGCCTGCAGATGATGCAGGCCATGCTGCGCGGCGAACTGCCCTACCCGCCCATCGCCCGCACGCTGGACTTTCGCTTGGTGGAGGTGGGTGAAGGCCTGGCCGTCTTCCAGGGCACGCCCGGCGTGGAGCACCTGAACCCCATGGGCACCGTGCACGGCGGCTGGTTCGCCACCCTGCTCGACTCGGCCCTGGGCTGCGCGGTGCACACCCGCATGCTGCCCGGGCGCGGCTACACCACGGCCGAACTGGGCGTGAACCTGGTCAAGGCCATCACCCCCAAGGTGCAGCGCGTGCGCGCCGAAGGCCGGGTGATCCACTGCGGCCGCCAACTGGCTACCGCCGAGGCCCGGCTGGTGGGGCCTGACGGCACCCTGTACGCCCACGCCACCACCACCTGCCTGGTGTTCGATCTGCCCGCGCAAGCAAAGGCATAAGACGCATGCCTGGTGCTACCCTACGCAACCACAGTGAAACATCACCAAGGGACGTATGGCACCAGAATTCAGCGACCAAGGTCAGCAACTTGTTTCCAGTTTGGCATCGCGCACCGGCTTCAGCCCCGATGCGGTAAGCCAGTTGCTGGCCGCCCTGCAGAGGGGCAACGGCACCATGGCGCAGTTCTCGCACCCCGAGTTCGGCGGCGACGGCCAGTGGACGCGTGGCGGCATGCTCATGATCGGCGACATGTTCAACGACGCGTTGAAGGCACGCGTGAATGCACTGGTCACCGAACTGGCCAGCGCCCTGGGGGCCAGTTCGCCGGCCCCCATGCAGGCAAGCCCTCCCCCATCGCAGTCCCAAAGCAGCGTCGCAATGATGGGGTTCGCCAGTGCGCCGCCAGCATCGATCTTCGCCACCCACCCCCAGCCCACCTGGTACCCAGCGGACCTGGGCACGCCCAACAGCAGCGGCGCGCAGAACACCACCCGGTATGCCTACTTCGCCGGCAAGCGCCGCCTTGCGGTGGATGTGGCTGGCAGGGTGTCGCTGTACGACACCCTGGAACACCAGATCAACGGCTTTGGCCAGCAGCAAGGTGGTGCCGGCACGCTGACCTTCACCAGCCAGCACGGCACCGTGGACCTTTCGAGCCTGCCAGAGGTTCGCGGTGGTGGTGACGCCCCAGGCGAGCAGGTGGGTGCAACCCAGGCCGTGGCCCCTGCCAAAGACGCTTCCGGTAACCGCAGTAGTGCGCAGGCGTCCATCATCGATGCCATCGCGCAAGTTTCAGCGCTGAAAGACCGAGGCATCCTCACCGAGCAGGAATTCGCAGCAAAAAAGGCCGATCTGCTCGCGAGGATTTGAGCTTGTGCACAATCAAGGGCATGAGATTCCTCCACACGATGCTCCGCGTTGGCAACCTTCAACGCTCGATTGACTTCTACACCCAGGTGCTGGGCATGCAACTGCTGCGCCAGTCCGAAAACCTCGAGTACAAGTACTCGCTGGCGTTTTTGGGCTTCGACGGCGGCAACCCCGGCCAGGCGGAGATAGAGCTGACCTACAACTGGGGCACCGAGAGCTATGACCTGGGCACGGCGTATGGCCACATCGCCCTGGGCGTTCCTGATGCGTATGCGGCCTGCGACAAGATCAAGGCTGCGGGAGGCAATGTGACGCGCGAAGCCGGTCCGGTCAAGGGTGGCACCACGGTGATCGCGTTTGTGACGGACCCTGATGGGTACAAGATCGAGCTGATCGAGCGCAAGAACGACACGGGTGGCACGGGATTGCGCTGAGCGCCTGCCCCCCACGAAAGATGCCCGGCGATGCCGGGCATTTGCGTTCATGCCTCTGCACGCCGGAACGCAGGTGCAACCTCTACGCGGCACGATTCGGCAAAGTCGATGCGGCAC
The DNA here is from genome assembly GCF_059423865.1 of Acidovorax sp. GW458-11-26-14-TSB4. Lineage (NCBI taxonomy): Bacteria > Pseudomonadati > Pseudomonadota > Betaproteobacteria > Burkholderiales > Comamonadaceae > Acidovorax > Acidovorax sp. GW458-11-26-14-TSB4. The sequence continues at coordinate 308,136 of NZ_JBWKYR010000003.1, read as the reverse complement.
TCGCCCACGGCGAAAATCTGTATGCGATTTTGTTACATACAGGCATATGCACCGGCCACTGGACAATTTGTCCAGCCGTGAACCTATGCTTTGCATACCATGGGGCTAGCCTGCTGCTGGGCAGCACCTTCTTACCCTGCGCGAAATCTCACAGGCCTGCGACCACACTGGGGTGAAGAACGCTACGCACCGGGGTACGTAGACAGCACAGCCACCGAACCCATTTCAAAGTTAAACCATGATCTACCCAACCCAGTAAAGCCGCTTATATTTTGGCAGCCTTGGCACATAATGATTTGTGAAATTTCCAGCCGATCCAGACGCCGAAAAAATCACTCATGATCGCCACGGTAGACTTTTTGAATAAATATTTCAAATAGCAGAAGCCAAATTCCCTCTGGATTTTTCAAGACGGTTTTTTCTACGCAAAATGCGATTTTTTTCTTGCTTCACCAGCTCCAAATCTTTAAAAGTAAAATCTAGTTTTATCCCTTTTGCCGTTATATGCCCCAGCGGCGCTGAAGGCAAGCTTTCAGGAAATTTTTTTGTTCGCTGGATCTCTTCGTACAATCCATCTGTGAGACCAAACGTAGTTCCTGCCGGAATTGTCAATTCGATGGGTAACTTGGGTTTTTCGTTCTCGTTGCGAACAGAAGATGTGGTGTCTATGCGCGTCAAGAAATTTTGCATTCCTTGAAATGCAGCCATCGCCAAGCCTTCAGCTTCACTGCAATCCTCTTTGAATATAATATAGCTTGAAAATCGGGTAATATATTTGTTTTCCAACGCTATCAAGAAAGGAAAATGAATTTGCAGCCAAAAGAGAGTCGGCGGTTTATCGTCAATAGAGAAAATCTTGGATTTGTTTAGATTTCCTGCAATTCCAAGAAGCTTATCTTGGAGAATTTTTTAGAGTGTGGCGCAATCGGGGTCACTCCGAGTCCGTTAAGTGGAAATGAAGCCTTTGTAACATCTGCAGCTATGCAACCAATCGTTCGCCGTCCGTTATATGTGATGGGCATCCTAGCCTGAAGTTGCTTGGTCGCTGCACTTAATCTCTTTTCCAATTGCTTTTTGTTTGCGATACGCTTGCACTCCCAGAAATAGGCGAAATCTCCCAACAATGCGATCACATCAGTCTCGGATAGTATAACGTTTAATCCCAGTTGGCAGAAGTAGCTGGCAATTCTTAACTCAAACTGCGTATCTCTTGCTCTTGTATTTGAGTCAAACGCGGAAAAATCATGACCGGACAGAACAATTTCTAGCTTTTCATCTATTCCAGTCGGTGCTTTTACCTTGAGGCCTTTCCAAATCCACTCAAGTTCATGTACCTCTCGAATTACGTGAAGGATCCAATCATGCTCTGATTTGAAGCGCCCATCGTGACTGCTTTTAAACGTTCTTGAGCCAGCGCCCTCGTGGTCACTCTGCAGATAATCGATGAGATAGCTAATATATCGATCAATACGTGTGTTCGCCGTTTGAATTCCTCTGGAATTTATGTAGAGCCTAAAATTTTTTAGCTCCTCAAGGCTTTTATTAAATGATACACCCGCCTCTAAATTTTCCATTTGTTGCTCCTTGGGCCCTTTATTGAATTTGATCATACTTTGCTACAATAGTCACATCCTAGCTGACACATGGGAGATGCAACGTTGATATGCTAGTAAACCGCCTCACGATGGACCATCCTGCCAAGCCCGAGGATATAAAATTGCTGCTGATAAAGGTATTTAGGCGCGGGCACTGGCGGAAATAAGCATTGCATTAACCTTTGAGCTTGGGTGATCGATGCGACTATCGCAGCATGACTAGACACCACTGGATTGGCTTATTTTTCTACACAATTCTCGATGAATCGCAGCCCTAGTTTGGGTGCTTCGCACTGGCCGAAGTCTGTCTTTTTAAGACCAACGGCATCCTATGTACCCGCGACCATTGGTCTCCTATCTCCGTGCTGCACAATCAAGGGCACGAGATTCCTCCACACGATGCTCCGCGTTGGCAACCTTCAACGCTCGATTGACTTCTACACCCAGGTGCTGGGCATGCAACTGCTGCGCCAGTCCGAAAACCCCGAGTACAAGTACTCGCTAGCGTTTTTGGGCTTCGACGGCGGCAACCCCGGTCAGGCCGAGATCGAACTGACCTACAACTGGGGCACCGAGAGATACGACATGGGCACGGCCTATGGGCACATCGCCCTGGGTGTGCCGGATGCCTACGCGGCGTGCGAGAAGATCAAGGCGGCGGGCGGCAATGTGACGCGCGAGGCGGGGCCGGTGAAGGGGGGCACCACGGTGATCGCGTTTGTGACGGATCCGGATGGGTACAAGATTGAGTTGATTGAGCGGAAGAGTGATACTGGTGGCGGCACCGGATTGCGCTGAGCACGCCCCTCCGCTTTAAACGACAAAGCCCGGCAATGCCGGGCTTTTGTCCATGGGCTGCGTGCCCGGTAAAACGCAGATCAGCTCGCAGCCAACGCCACTTCCACCCGACGCGCTTCCGCATTGCTGCCACTCGCAGTAGTGTCCTCAGGCTTCTTCAACTCGATCTTGTCCTCGGCCACACCCAAACCCTTGAGCGCATCGCGCACAGCATAGGCGCGCTGCTTGGCCAGTTCGGCATTGGCGGCCGCGTCGCCCGTGGCGTCGTTGAAGCCCGAGACCACGGCCTTCTTGCCTTCGGCCACGCCCTTGACCACGTCGGCCAGGGCTTCGTTGGCGCCGGCGGCGAGTTCGGCCTTGGCGGTTGCGAAGTAGAACTTCACGATGCCGTTCTCGACACGCACACTGGCGGCGTCTGCCGCTGGAGCCGTTGCTGCAGCGGCCATGTCAGCCACGGGCGCGGCTGGCGCGTTGCTTGCAAGTGCGGTGGCTGCAGGGGCCGCCTTGGCGGCCTTTGCGGCGCCGATGCGCTTGACCACCACGGTGCCTACCGCGGTGGAGATGACCAAAGCGATCAGGATGAACAAAAAACCGAGTGCAAAACGTTCTTGGCTGTCGTTGTCGGAACTACCGGACATGAAGTCTCCCTGTGTCTCTATCAATGGTGGATGTTATCGGCTACCAATGCTTGGTTACCTTCTTCATTGTAGAGTGATGCCATGACAAGCAGTCTGCCCGCGCCCCTGCGTGATCCCGCCCCCATGCTGGAGCGGGCCCTGCAGCAGTGGGGCGGCCACCGGGACCTGTGGGTGTTCGGCTACGGCTCCCTGATCTGGCGCCCCGATTTCGAGTTTGCCGAGCGCCGCGCGGCCCGCGTGCATGGCTGGCACCGCGCGCTCAAGATGTGGAGCCGCATCAACCGCGGCACGCCCGAATGCCCGGGGCTGGTGTTCGGCATGCTGTCGGGCGGCAGCTGCCGGGGCATGGTGTTCCGTGTGGACAAGGCGCATGCGCGCCAGGTGCTGATCAACCTGTGGCAGCGCGAGATGATGACCGGCGTGTACGACCCGCGCTGGCTGACCTGCCACACGCCGCAGGGCGCCGTGCAGGCCCTGGCCTTTACCCTGTCGCGCAAAAGCCCGAACCACACGGGCGAACTGCCCGACCATGAGTACTGCCGCATCTTCGAGCAGGCCTGCGGCAAGTACGGCACCACGCGCGACTATGCGCAGGCTACCTACGACGAGCTGCGCCGCCTGGGCATCCATGATCGCTCGCTGGGACGATTACTTTCGCTTACCGACAAAAAGCAGGCATAGTGGTGCACCTTGAAGGTGCGAAGACCCCTTCGCAGCTTCCGCCGCCCCCAGCCCGGGGCGGTGCGCAAACTCTCTGCCTTCTTTCAGGAGCCTGAATAACCATGAAGAATCTTCGTCTTGCATCGCTGGCCGTTGCCGTTGCCTCCCTGGCGGGCTGCGCCGCCTTTTCGTCGTCCGGCCCCGCGGCCGTGGCCAGGCTCGAATCCACGCGTGGCAACACCACCACCGGCATGGTGACCTTCACCCAGACGGGCGAGACGGTCAAGGTGATGGGGGAAGTGCGCGGCCTCAAGCCGAATGCCGAGCATGGCTTCCACATCCATGAAAAAGGCGACTGCTCCAGCGGCGACGGCATGAGCACGGGCGGCCACTTCAACCCCGGCGGCAAGCCGCATGGCAGCCACGGCGGCGCCGAGCACCACACGGGCGACCTGCCCAGCCTGAAGGCCGACGCCGGCGGCGTGGCCAAGATCAACTTCGAGTCGCGTTCCATCCGCGTGGGCAGCACCGCCAACGACATCGTCGGCAAGGGCCTGATCGTGCACCGCGACCCGGACGACTACACCACCCAGCCCACCGGCAATGCCGGCCCGCGCCTGGCGTGCGCGGTGATCACGGCGAAGTAGGCAACCGGCCGGCCAGGATCCGCTCGGCCCGGGCCAGGTCCTGCACGGTGTCCACATCGGTCACCGTGCCTTCGTCATCCACCTCCACCAGCCGCAACCTGCCTTGCGCCGCCTGCTCGCGCACCACGCTGGCGGCGCCCTGCTCCCCTGCCAGGGCCAGCAGGCCCGGCAGGCACAGCGCAGAAAACGCCACCGGGTGGCCGCGCTCACCACGGTGCACTGGCACGGCCACCGCACACCCGTACAGCGCGCCCACCATGCCGCGCAGGGTTTCCGGCCGCACCAGGGGCAGGTCCCCGGGCAGCACCAGCCAGCCGGGCGCCGTGGCCGTGGCCCGCACTGCGGCCGCGATGGAATCCCCCATGCCCGGGTGGCCCGCGTCTTCCAGATGCCAGGGCAGGCCGCTGTCGCGCACCGCGGCCAGCGTGTGCTCCAGCACCGGCACGCCGTTGAGCAAGGCACTCAGCTTGTGCACGCCCCCACCCGACGCCGCGAAGCGCTCGCCCCGGCCCGAGGCCAGGACCAGCACCACGGGGGACGGCAGCGGGTCGGGAACGTCAAGCATCACGCCAGCTTGAAGGGCAACTCGCGCGGCGTCTTGCCGGTGAGCTGCGCGATGGCATTGGCAAACGCCGGCGCCAGCGGCGGCAGGCCGGGCTCGCCCATGCCCTTGGGTGGGTCGGCGCTGGGCACGATGTGCACGGCCACCTGGGGCATGTCGGTGATGCGCGGCACGGCGAAGTCGCCGAAGTTGCTCTGCTCCACCATGCCGTCCTTGAGCGTGATGGCGCCGCCGGGCAGGCACATCGACAGGCCCATCAGCGCCCCGCCCTGCACCTGGGCCTCCACGCTCTTCGGGTTGACCGCCAGGTTGCAGTGCACCCCGGCGGTGATGCGGTGCAGCTTGGGCGCGCCGTCCTTGACCGAGGCCTCGACCACATAGGCCACCACCGATTCGAAGGATTCGTGCACCGCCACGCCCCAGGCGCGGCCGGCGGGCAGCTTCTTCTTGCCATAGCCCGACTGGGCCACGGCCAGCTGCAGCGCGGCCTTGTGGCGCGGGTGCTTGTCGCCCATCAGGCGCATGCGGTAGGCCACCGGGTCTTGCTTGGTGGTGCGGGCCACCTCGTCGACCAGCGTTTCCATGGCATAGGCGGTGTGGGTGGACCCCACGCTGCGCCACCACAACACGGGCACGTTGACATCCGGGTGGTGCACCGAGAGCTTCATGGGCACATCATAGGGCTCCTTCATGCCTTCGGTGGCCGTGGCGTCGATGCCGTTCTTGACCATGAAGCCCTCGAACGGCGAGCCCTTGACGATGGACTGGCCCACGATGGTGTGGTCCCAGGCCAGGATGTTGCCCTGGGCGTCGAAGCCGATCTCGGCGCGGTGCACGTGCATCGGGCGGTAGTAGCCGCCCTTGATGTCGTCCTCGCGGCTCCACAGGGTGCGCACCGGCACGGCCAGGCCCGCGGCCAGCGCGGCCTTGGCCACGCTGCAGGCCTCGACCACATAGTCGGCCGTGGGCACGCCGCGGCGGCCAAAGCCGCCCCCGGCCATCTGCGTGTGCACCTTGACGTTCTGCGGCTGCAGGCCCAGGGTCTTGGCTGCGGCCACGGCGTCCATGCCCGGCATCTGCGTGCCCATCCACAGCTCGGCCTTGTCGGCATTGAGCAGCACGGTGCAGTTCAGCGGCTCCATGGGCGCATGGGCCAGGTAGGGAAAGACGAACTCGGCACTGATCTTGTGCGGCGCCGCCGCCAGCGGCGCCATGTCGGCCTGCCGGGCGACCATGCCCGGCTTGGCTGCCAGCTCACGGTAACTGGCCAGCATCTGCGTGGTGTCGGCTTTCTCGACTGCGGCAGTGTCCCACCCCACCTTGAGCGCATCGCGCCCCTGCTTGGCGGTCCAGTAGCCGTCAGCCACCACGGCCACGCCCTCGCCGCCCCGGTCGGTGGGCACGCGCAGCACGGCCTTCACGCCCTTGATGGCCTTGGCGGCCGAGTCGTCGAGCGACTGGAGCTTGGCACCAAACACCGGCGGGCGCGCCACCACGGCGGTCAGCATGCCGGGCAGGCGCACATCGATGCCGTAGTCCTGCAGGCCGCTGGACTTGGCCTTGGCGTCGATCCGCCCCGTGGGCTTGCCGATCAGGCGGAACTGCTTGGGATCCTTCAGCGTGACCTTCTCGGGCACGGGCAGCTTCATGGCCGCTTCGGCCAGCTCGCCATAGCCCAGCTTCTTGCCGCCAGGGCCCACGACAAAGCCGCTTTGCGTGCGCAGGGTCGAGGCATCCACACCCCACTGCGCGGCGGCGGCCGAGACCAGCATGGCGCGGGTGCGGGCCCCGAGCTCGCGGTACTGGGTGTAGGAGTTCTTGATGGAGTTGGAGCCGCCCGTGAGGTGCATGCCCATGTTCGGATCGGCGTAGGCCATGTTGGCATCGCCATGGGTGCTGCGCACCTTGGACCAGTCGGCATCGAGCTCCTCGGCCAGGATCATGGGCAGGCCGGTCTGCACGCCCTGGCCGAAATCGAGCCGGTTGATGGTGACGGTGACCGTGCCATCGGGCTCGATGCGCACGAAGGCCGAGGGCTGCTGGAAGGGCTTGAGGCCCGCGGCCGGTGCAGCCGTGCCCTGGGCGACGGCGGCCAGCGGAAACGCGCCCAGCGCAAATCCGGTGGCGGCCGTGACCTTGAGGAAGCTGCGGCGTGCGAGGCCTTCATTCAGTGCGGCTCCGGCGGAATCGCATGGCGTCGCCTCCATCAGCGCGCGCAGGTGGCGGGGCATGTGGGCCTGAACGGCCTGGGTGTCGAAGTGCATGGTGTGTTCTCCTCTCAGGCCAGGCTGCGTGCAGCGTCGTGGATGGCCGCGCGGATGCGCACATAGGTGCCACAGCGGCAGATGTTGCCGGCCATGGCAGTGTCGATGTCGGCATCGCTGGGCTTCTTCTTGCCCTTGAGCAGGGCCGTGGCGCTCATGATCTGGCCGCTCTGGCAGTAGCCGCACTGCGCCACGTCGTGCTTGACCCAGGCGGCGTGCACGGCCTTGCCGACCTTGTCGCTGGCGGCAATGGCCTCGATGGTGGTGATCTTCTGGCCTGCCGCCGCCGAGATCGGCGTGACGCACGAGCGGATCGGCGCACCGTTCAGGTGCACCGTGCATGCCCCGCACAAAGCCTGGCCGCAGCCGAACTTGGTGCCGGTCATGCCCAGCGTGTCGCGCAGGGCCCAGAGGATGGGGGTGGATTCGTCGGCGTCGACGGCCGTGTCTTTGCCATTGATATTCAAGGTGGGCATCGTGGGTTCTCCGTGGGGGATGTTTTTTGGGGGAAACGGGTAGAACGGTAAAGCGGCGACATGTCAGCGGCGCCATCGCCTGTGATCGGGGCGCAGCAGGTACAGGGTCAGGTCGTGCGGCGGCATTTTTAAGAGAATGTTTATTCGATCAAAGCGCAAATCGCTGGCTCATGCTTTGAGGGCGTCCCAGCACAGCGTGAAGGCCATCTGGTGCAGGGCTTCGTCGTCGGGCAGCACGCCCGTGCGCACCAGGGTGGCGGTTTCGCGCACCGATCCGATCAGGCTGGCCGTGAGCAAGGGCACCGGCACGGCTTTCAATATCTCCTGCTGCTGGCCCTCCTGCATCAGGGCGTAGAAGCCGGCCATCAGGCGCGTGGAGAACTCGCGGTTGCCCTCGGTGAACCAGGGCGAGTTGTAGTACTGCTCCTGGAACACCACTTCGGCATGCTGGTCGAGCCGGTGGCGCAGCAGGTTTTCCCAGATGCGGCGCACGCGCGCGCGGTACGGCAGGCTGGGCACCACGCCTTCCATGATGCGGGCGGCGGTCACGGTCTTGGCGTCCTGGTAGAGCTGGCTGATGAGTTCGTCCTTGGACGGGTAGTACACATACAGCGTGCTCGTGGCGATGCCCGCGGCGCGCGCAATCTGGGCCATGGTCAGGCCGCTCAGCCCGGTCTGGCCCACCAGGTCGAAGGTGGCCTGCGCAATCGCGCGCTGCTTTTCATCGTCTTTGGGTTTCATCGCCATTCCAATATAAGCGAATTTTTATTCGGCAACAACAGGCCTCCCCAAGGGCGGTTTGTGCGGGTGCACAATCGTGGACATGACCACCTCCATCGCCGATCTGCGCAAGAGCTACGAACGCGCCGAACTCAACGAAGAAGCCTCGCATGCTGCACCCCTGCAGCAGTTTGATCAATGGCTCAAGGAAGCCATTTCCGCCCAGGTGCCCGAGCCCAACGCCATGACCCTGGCCACCGTGGGCGGGGACCTGCGGCCCAGCACGCGCATCGTGCTGATCAAGGGCTATGACGAACGCGGCATTGTCTGGTTCACCAATTACGAGAGCCGCAAGGGCCGCCAGATCGCAGGCAACCCGTTTGCGGCCCTGCAGTTCCATTGGGTGGAGCTGGAACGCGTGGTGCGCATCGAGGGCGTGGTGGAAAAGGTCAGCGACGAAGAAAGCGACGCCTACTTTGCCAGCCGCCCGCTCGATTCACGCATCGGCGCCTGGGCCAGCCCGCAAAGCCAGGTCATCTCTGGCCGCAGTGTGCTGGTGGCCAACGCGGCCAAGTACGGCGCCCAGTTTTTGCTGAGCCCCCCGCGCCCGCCGCACTGGGGCGGCTACCGACTGAAGCCCGAGCAGTGGGAGTTCTGGCAGGGCCGCAAGAGCCGCCTGCACGACCGGCTGCGCTACCGCCTCGACGGCGCGGACTGGGTGCGAGAGCGGCTTGCGCCCTGAATTCAGACCAGGTACCTGGTCACCAAAATGATCACCACCGGCATGGTGATCAGAGCCAGAGCGGTGGATACGGCCACACTGGCCGTCACCTCGTCCTGCGCCACCTCGTAGCGCTGCGAGAACAGGAACACATTGGCCCCCACCGGCAGCGAGGCCGCCACCACCATCACGGCCAGCGGCATGCCCGACAGGCCCATGGCCCAGCCCACCGCCGCCATGGCGATGGGGTGCACCAGGCACTTGACCAGCGCGATGCGCATGGCCGCGCGGAAATGGGTGCCCACCTTGGTGAAGGCCAGCGTCACGCCCACCAGCAGCAGCGCCAGCGGCCCCAGGGCCTGGCCCAGCAGCTCCAGGGGCTTGTCGATGACCAGCGGGATCGGCAGGCCCGTCTGCGCATACAGCAGGCCCGCGATGATGGGCAAAGGAATCGGGTGGATGATGCCGTTGCGCACGGCCATGAGCACCGTGCGCAGCATGGACCGGCCTTCATGCCCCGGGGTGCCGGCGCGCTCGCGTGCCGCCGCCAGCTCGAACACCACGGTGGCGGCGGTGAGCAAAATCAGCGCGTGCAGCGAGATCAGGGTGAACAGCGTGACCAGACCGGCCTCACCGAACACCAGGCCCACCAGCGGCACACCGATCATCACCGTGTTGCTGAACATGTTGGCCAGCGCCCGCGCCGCCGCCAGGCTGGTGAAGCCCTGCAGCAGCATGGTGCCGCCGAATACCAGCCCCGCCGCCGCGAAGTACGCGGCGATGGGCGCGAAGTCCACATCGCCCAGGTGCACTGAACCCATGGTTCGGAATAGCAGCGCCGGGGTCAGCACCATGAACACCAGGTTAGAGAGGTCCTTGACCGAGCCCGCCCGTATCCAGCCCCGGTTGCCCGACAGGAAGCCAATGGCGATGAACAGGACGACGGGGATCAGGGAGGCGAAGACGGGGGAGTTCACGAGGGAAGCAGCGGCGCGGGGGAAGGCAGCGAGTGTAGTGCCTACAAGGGTTTTCCCTCAGTCCAGTCCATCAAACACGGCATCGTCCGGCCCGATGTGCGAGGGCGAGCGCCAGCCGGCATCGCGCATGGAGCGCGCTACCTGGTTCTCGACCCCCATCAGCACCGCGAACAGCGCCATGCGCACGGGGATGCCGTTGTCCGTCTGGCGGAAGATGGCCAGGCGCGGGTCGTGGTTCAGGTCGGTGCTGAGGTCGTTGGCGCCCGGGCGCCCATCGCGCGGCAGCGGGTGCATGAGGATGGTGTCGCTCTTGCACAGCTCGTCCACCAGCGACTTGCGGATCTGGAACTCGGGCGTGTAGCCCTCGATGGCCTCGCCCACGAAGCGCTCCTTCTGGATGCGCGTGGCGTACACCACGTCGGCGCCGCGCAGCCCTTCCTGAAGCGACGAAGTCTGCTCGATCACATGGCCGTTGCGCGCCACCAGCTCCAGCAGGTAGGGCGGCATCTCCAGCGACGGCGGAGCCACCAGGCTGAACTTGAGCCCTTTGTACAGCGCCAACAGCCGGATGAGGGAGTGCACCGTGCGGCCGTACTTGAGGTCGCCGACCATCGCCACATGCGTGCCGTCAACCAGCTTGCCCAGGCGCGAGAACTCGCGCTGGATGGTGTAAAGGTCCAGGATGGCCTGGCTCGGGTGCTCGCCCGGCCCGTCGCCGGCGTTGATCACGGGGATGTTGGTGGCACGCGCGAACTCGGCCACGGCCCCCTGCTCGGGGTGGCGCACCACCAGCGCATCCACATAGCCGGCCATCACGCGGCTGGTGTCGTAGATCGACTCGCCCTTGGCCATGGACGAGAAGGTGAATCCCGTCGTGTCGCACACCGTGCCGCCCAGGCGGCAGAACGCCGCGCCAAAGCTCACCCGGGTGCGCGTGCTGGCCTCGAAGAACAGGCTGCCCAGCACGGCCCCTTCGAGCACACGCGAGACCTTCTGGCGCCGGGCGATGGGCTGCATCAGGTCGGCGACCTGGAACAGTTCTTCCAGGCTGCCCCGGTCGAACTGCGCCACCGAGAGCAGGTGCGGCCGGCCCTCGGCCGCGATGCGCTGCGCCAGCGGCTGGGCGGCGGGCGCCCTGCCCCGCTCTGCGCCAGTGCTTTGCGCGGCATGCGTGAGCAGGATCTCCGAGACGAACTTCTCCACCATGTCCGGCATGCTGCGAGCCTCGCCTGAATCGGCCGGCAGCAGCCAGGTGTCCAAGGCCCGGCGGCGCACGCCCAGCCGGTCGGAAAACGCATCGCGCGTCAGGTTGAGGCGGCGCATTGCGTCGCGCAGGAAGTCTTGCTGGCTGTTCATGGCCCTGAATTATACGCAATGAGCAAATTCATGAAACGCATTGCGTATATTTATGCAGCGGGTGCCTGGTCGCCCACAATCATCAACTAAGGTAAACCCAGTCCCTCGCAGCCGCCAGAAGAGTAGGATGAAAGCACTTGTTACCGCGGCCGGGCATCGCTTACAGCGATGACCGGACAGGCCCACGTCAGGGACGCCATGACAACAACAACCCCATGTGCACAAAGCAGTCGGCTTGCCCTCGGGATCTGCATGGCCGTCTGTCTGGTGCCCGGCGCCCGGGCCGAGGCCGATGTCGCCCAGCTGCCGCTGGAGCAGTTGATGCAGATGGAGGTTCGCACCGCGAGCCGCTACCTGCAAAGCGCGCTGGAGGCCCCCGCCGCGGTGAGCGTGGTTACTGCGGAGGACATCCGCACCTTCGGCTACCGCAACCTGGCCGAGATCCTGGCCAGCATGCGCGGGCTGTATGTGTCTTACGACCGGTCCTACCACTACCTGGGCATGCGCGGCTTTTCCACGCCGGGGGACTACAACACCCGCGTGCTGTTGCTGGTCGACGGGGTGCGCTTCAATGACAACCTGTACGACCAAGCGCCGGTGGGCACGGACTTCCCCATCGACATCGACCTGATCGAACGCGTGGAGTTCGTGCCCGGCCCGAGCGCGGCCGTCTATGGCGCGAATGCCTTTTTCGGCGTGGTCAACATCATCACGCGTGAAGGCCGGCAGATGAAGGGCGCGCAGCTCGGCACCGAACTGGGCAGCCACGGCCACGCCCGGCTGCGCTTTTCGCTCGGCACGGTGGACGGATATGGCGGCGACTGGCTGGTGTCCGCAACGCGCTCCACCCCAACGGGGCGAGGACCTGTACTTTCCGGCCTACGATACGCCCAGTCAGAACCACGGCATCGCACAGGGTCTGGACTATGACCGCAGCACCAGTTTCTTTGCCAAGTTCCAGCGCGGGGGCGTCACGCTGTCCCTGTCGCACGGCGAGCGCCAGAAGGGCCTGCCCACGGCGGCGTTTTCGCAGGTGTTCAACGACCCGCGCTCGCGCGTGATCGATTCCAGCACCCGCCTCGCGGCAGAATACGCCGGGCAGTGGAACCCCACCCTGCATTTCACGGCAAGGCTCCATGGCGGCCAGTATCGGTATGCGGGCGACTATGTCTACGACTACCCGCCCATCACAGCCAACCGCGACATCGGCCGCGGCCGCTGGGTGGGCTCGGAACTGCAATGGGTGAGCACCGCGTTCCAGCGGCACAAGATCTCCTGGGGCATGGACTACCGGCGCGACCTGGACATCACCCAGCGCAACCTGGACCTCGCGCCCGAAGCACACTACCTCGACACAAGCAGCAGCGGCGACGTCATGGGCTTCTACCTGCAGGACGAGGTGGCCCTGCGCCCCGACCTGGTGCTGCATGCCGGGCTGCGCTGGGGCAAGCACTCGGACAGCCGGGGCAGCCTGCACCCGCGCCTGGGCCTGGTGTACTTGGTGGGGCCGGCCACGGCCGTCAAGCTGCTGTATGGAACGGCCTACCGGCCGCCCAACGCCTATGAGCGCGACTACCGGGTCGAGACCCCCGGCGGGGTGGTGGGCACGGACAGCCTGCGCTCCGAGCGCATCCGCACCACCGAGCTGGTACTGGAGCATGCCCCCGCGGGAGCCACCCGCGCGCTGGTCACGGTATTCCAGTCGCGTGTCTCGCATCTGCTGGCCATTGGCGATGCGCCGCAGCCGGACCGCCTCATGTTCAGCAACGCCGGCAACAGCGTCGGCGTGTACGGGGTGGAGACGGAGGTCGAGCAGCGCCTGGGCCCCGATGCCCGGCTGCGCCTGGCCTACAGCTGGCAGCGGGCGCGCGATACCCTGACGCGGCAGACCCTGGCCAATTCGCCCCGGCACCTCTTGAAGGCGCAGTGGTCCACCGCCATCGGCAATGCCGACGCCGCCCCCTGGGCACGGGGGCGCCTGGGGCTGGAGGCCATCGCCATCGGCGCGCGCAGCACCCTGGCATCGCGCCTGCCGGCCCATGCGGTGGCCAACCTGAGCTACACCACGCGGCTGGCGGGAACGGAGGTGTCCTTCGGGATCTACAACCTGCTGGACCGGCGCTATGCCGACCCTGCATCCTTCGAGATCCGGGGGGACTCGATCGTGCAGGACGGCAGGACCCTGCGCCTCAAGCTCACCCATGCGTTCTAGGCCATGCCACACCTGCACCGCCTGTACCAAGCCCTGCTGGTGGGGTTGTGCGCACTCGCGTGCGGCCAGGGGGCCGGTGCGCAGGAGCGGGTGGGCGAAAACGAGCTGAAGGCGGCCTATGTCTTCAACTTCATCCAGTTTGTCGAATGGCCCCAGGGCGATGGCCGTGCCGGCGCCGACTGGACCATCTGCGTATCCCCCTTCAGCCCCCTGAAGCGCAACCTGCTGGCGCTGGAGGGCAGGCCCGCGCGCAAGGACAACCCCATCCGCATCCGGTTGTGGGAGGCCAATGAGCTCAACGACTGCCGTGTGCTGGTCCTCAGCGGCGCCGACACCGACCGCGCCCTGCGTGCCTTGCGCGCCCTGCCCGGCAGGACAGCCGTGCTGACCATCACCGACGACCCGGCCGCCGCCCCGCCAGAGATCATGATCGTCCTGCACCGCGAGGGCGACCGCATCGTCTTCGACATCAACGCCGACGCCATCGGCAAGGCCGGCCTGTCGGTCAGCTCGCGCCTGCTGCGCCTGTCCCGGGGGGCGCGATGAACCGCGACCACCCCGCCACCGCCGACTCGCCGCAGCTGTCGTCGCGCGTGGTGGCGACCGGGCTGCTCGCCACCGGCCTGGCGCTGCTGACCATGCTTCTGGCCCTGACGGCGTTTGACTACTGGAGCAGCCGCCAGGCCATGCTGGCCGATAGCCGGGTGGAGGCCGCCATCGTTGCCGACAATGTCTCCACGGCCGTGATGTTCCGCGATGCGCACACGACCGAGGAGATCCTGGGCGCCCTCAAGGCCTCGCCCATGGTGCTGATGGCGGCCATCTACGATGCCCAGGGCGTGCTTTTCGCCTCGTACCAGCGCGATGGCGACCAGGTGGCGCCGAGCACGCTCCCGGGCGGCGGCAACGGGGATTTCGAGTACCAGGGCCTGTACCTTCTGGAGATGGCCAAGCCCGTGAAGTTCCGGGGCAAGAGCTCGGGCAGCATCTACCTGCGCAAGTCGATGGCCGAGGTCTACACCCACCTGGTCATCCGCTTCGGCGGCGCGCTGCTCATCGCCGGGGGGACGATGGCACTGGCCACCGCGCTGGTACTGCGCAGCCGCGCGGAGGTCGGCGAGGCGGAACGCCGCCTGCAGGTGCTGGCGCACCAGGATGCGGTGACGGGCGTGGGCAACCGGCACTATTTCAACGAGCGGCTGGCGCATGAAATCGACCGGGCCGCTACGCTGGGCAGCAAGCTGGCACTGGTCTACATCGACCTGGACAATTTCAAGACCCTGAACGACACCTTCGGCCATGCCGCCGGCGACGGCCTGCTGCGCCAGGTGGCGCAGCGCCTGCAATCGGTGGTGCGCGAAGGCGATGACATCTGCCGCATGGGGGGCGACGAGTTCTCCGTCATCCTGCGGCTGGACATGGACGAGGCGGCGCTCGGCAACTACGGCGAGCGCATTGTCGCCGTGTTCGAGAAAGGATTCGTCGAGTCGGAGCAGGAGGTGATGGTGACCTGCAGCGCCGGCATCGCCACCTACCCGGGGGACGCGCCGGACCGCGACAGCCTGATCAGCAGCGCCGATACAGCCATGTACCGCGCCAAGGACCTGGGCAAGAACCGCTGCGAGCGCTTCGACCCGTCGATGAACCTGGCATCGGTGCGGCGCCAGGCCATCGAGCAGGCCCTGCGCCAGGTGCTGGAAGACGGGGACGGCCTGGCCCTGCACTACCAGCCGGTGTTCTCGGCCAAGGACCGCGCGATGATCGGGGCCGAAGCCCTGCTGCGCTGGTCGCACCCGCGGCTGGGCGCGGTTCCGCCGCTGGAGGCGGTGATGGTGGCGGAGGAATGCGGCCTGATCGTGCACCTGGGCTACTGGGTGGTGCGCACCGCCTGCCGGGACGCCGCGCGTTGGCAGGCCCAGGCCCCTGGCCCGCTGCGCGTGGCGGTCAACGTCTCGGCGCGGCAGCTCATCGACCCGCAGTTTCTGGAGCGCGTGATGGACATCCTGCGCGAGGAAGGCCTGCCGGCCCACCTGCTGGAAATCGAGCTGACCGAGACCGTGCTCATGGAGAACATGGATGCCTGCGCCAGCACCCTGCACCGCCTGAGCCAGTTGGGCGTGCACCTGGCCATCGACGACTTCGGCACCGGTTATTCCTCCCTGGCCTACCTGCGGCGCCTGCCGATGAAGCGCCTGAAGATCGACCGCAGCTTCATCCGCGACCTGCCGGGGCAGGAACACAGCCGGATGATCGTCAACGCCATCATCGCCCTCTCCCACGGCCTGGGCCTGGCCGTCACGGCCGAAGGCGTGGAAACGCGCGAGCAGGCCGACTACCTGGTGGACGCCGGTTGCGACGTGCTGCAGGGCTTTGCGTTTGCGCGGCCCATGCCGGTGGAGCAGTTCGAGGCGATGCAGGCGGCGCGGTAGCCGCGGATTCGCGGCCCCCGCACCCCGCATCAGCCCGGCATGCGCACGATCACCTTGCCCCGCGCGTGCCCGCCGGCCAGATGCACCAGGGCTGCGCGGGCCTCTTCGAGCGGGTGGATGCTATCCAGCACCACCTGCAGTTGCCCGGATGCGAGGCGCGTGAGGATGGCGTCCAGCACCGGCGCATCGTGCTGGAAGAAGGCGAAGGCCGCGCGCACCCCATCCTGCCCTTGGATGGCATGGTCCACCACCGACACCAGCAGGCCACCGGGTCGGATCAGCGGCCAGGAGCGCTCGGTCGCGCCACCGCCCACGGTGTCGATCACGAGGTCCAGATCCTGGGCCCTCGCCTCGAGCTCGCCCGTGCGGTAGTCGACCACCTCGTGCGCACCGAGCGCCGTGACCAGGCCATGGTTGCCCGCCGACGCGGTGGCCACCACGTGCGCCCCAGCCTGGCGCGCCAATTGCACGGCAAAGCCCCCGACCCCGCCTGCGGCGGCGTGGATCAGCACGCGCAGCCCGGCCTGGAGCCGGCCCACGCCAAACAAGGCCAGCCAGGCGGTGCCCGCAGCCGTGGGCAGCGCAGCTGCCTGCTCGAAGGCAATGCCATCGGGCAATGGGCTCAGCGCCAGCTCCGACACCAGCGCGGCCTGCGCCAGTGCACCGCCCGCCGTGGGCTCCAGGCGCCCCACGACCCGGTCACCCGGGCGAAAGCGCGTTGCCTGCGGCCCGGCGGCCTGCACCACGCCCGCGAAGTCGGTAGCCAGGGTATACGGCAGTTTCACCGGAAACACCGTCTGCATGTGGCCCGCGAGCATCTTGAGGTCCAGCGGATTGATGCCGGCGGCCTCAATGCGCACTGCCACCTGCCCTGCCGCGGGGGCCGGCAACGGGGCCACATCGTCCCATACGGCCCGATCCGGCGTGCCGAATCCGTGGATACGCAGCGCTTTCATGCAGCCTCCTTGTCTGCGGCCGGTGGAAAGCTGCCCATCTGCCGGAAGGCACCGAACCAGTCTTCCAGGTGCCAGGTGCGCTGGATGCGGTCGCCACGCAGTTCGTGGAACTCATGGATGGGAATGCTCAGGTGCCGGCCCGTTGCGGCAATGCCGAACAGCGGCCCCTGGTGGGTACCGGAGATCTCGGCACGCACGGCCAGCCGGCCCGGTGCCTGGATCACGTCGTGGATGGTGATGTGCACGTCCGGCATGGCTTCGATGAAGCTGCGGATGATGGGCTTGAGCCCGTTGGGTCCTGGGCCCTGGCCGGGCGCGAGGGGAATGTCGTCCCAGTCGGGGGTGACGGCCTGGTCCAGCAAGTCGGGGTTCTTGTCGCTGAAAGCGCGGTACAGCGTTTCCACGGCCTGGCGCTCGCGGCGCAGTTGCAGGGATGGGGTCGAAGCGGTCATCGGTAAGTCCTCTAGAGGTGTTGGGAAAGCGATGACCTGATTCTGAAAATTTACCTAAAATCTGTCCAACAAATGATAAATATGAATCAATATTTGATTTATGAATTTTCATGGCATCGACCTGAACCTCCTGGCCGCATTTGATGCATTGATGGACGAGCGCAATGTCACCCGCGCCGCTGTGCGCGTGGGGGTGAGCCAGCCGGCCATGAGTGCAGCGCTGTCACGCCTGCGCACGCTGTTTGCCGACCCGTTGTTCTTGCGCAGTGCCGAGGGTTTGCTGCCCACGCAGCGCGCACGGGATCTGGCCGAGCCGATTGCGCAGGCGCTGCGTCAGATCGAGGCCGCTGTCGTGCCCCGGCCGCAGTTCGATGCGGCGCGCGCGTCGTTCACCTTCAACCTGGGCCTGTACGACTACCCGGCCATGGTGCTGCTGCCGGCGCTGGCCGAGTCGCTCAGGGCGCAGGCGCCGGGTGTGTCATTGAACGTACACGCCTTCAGCGCCCGCGACAGCGCGGTGGATCTGCTCGACGCGGGCACCATCGACGCGGCTGTGGGTGTGCCGCCGACCCAGGCCGATGGCCGCATCTTCACCCGCCCGATCCTGCAGGACGAGTTCGTCACCATCGTGCGGCGGGACCATCCCCAGGTCCGCCAGGGCCTGGATCTGGATGCCTACCTTGCGCTTTCGCATGTGCTGGTCTCGCCCGAAGGCGACCGCCATGGCCTGGTGGACCAGGCACTGGCGCAACTGGGCAAGCGCCGCCACCTTGCGGTGACCCTGCCACAACTGTTCGCAGCCCCTGCGCTGGTGGCCCGCACCGACATGGCGGCCACGTTGCTGCGGCGCGTGGCACTGCATGCGGCCGAGCACCGCCAACTGGCGGTGTTTGCCCCGCCTCTGGCGTTGCCCGCCATCGGCTTCCATCTGATCTGGCACCGGCGCAACGAATTGCATGCGGCGCAGCAGTGGCTGCGCGGCCTGATCACGGGCCTGGCGAACAGCTTGCAACCCGGCGATGTACCGGATGCGCCGGGTCAGCCAATCGCCGGATAGCTCCCCGTCCCCTCGGGCCAGGCCGTCAGCACCTCGAAGCCATCGGCCGTCACGGCCACCATGTGCTCCCACTGGGCCGAGAGCGAATGGTCGCGCGTCACCACGGTCCAGCCATCGGGCAGCTCGCGCGTCTCGCGCCGGCCCACGTTGACCATGGGCTCGATGGTGAAGACCATGCCCTCTTCCAGCACGATGCCCTGGCCGGGCTGGCCGTAGTGCAGCACCTGCAGGTCCTCGTGGTAGATCTGCCCGATGCCATGGCCGCAGTAGTCGCGCACGATGCTGAAGCGCTCGCGCTCGGCCACCGCCTGGATCGCGTGGCCCACATCGCCCAGCGTGGCTCCCGGGCGCACCTGGCGGATGCCGGCGCACATGGCCTCGTAGGTGGTCTCCACCAGCCGGCGGGCCAGGCGGCTGGGCTCGCCCACGTAGTACATGCGGCTGGTGTCACCGAACCAGCCGTCCTTGATGACGGCCACGTCGATGTTGATGATGTCGCCCTTCTTGAGCACCTTGTCGGCCGCGGGCACGCCGTGGCAGACGACATGGTTGACGGAGGTGCAGACGGTCTTGGTGAAGCCCTGGTAGCCGATGTTGGCCGGGGTCGCCTGCAGTTCGTTGACGATGAACTCGCGGCATCGGTCGTCCAGCGCCTCGGTGGAGACGCCGGGCTGCACGTACGGGCCGATCATCTGCAGCACCCGTGCCGCCAGTTGGGCGGCAATGCGGGACTGCGCGATTTCGGCCGGCGTCTTGATGATGACCTGGGGGTGCCGGGCTCCCATCACTGCACCCGCCTGACCTGAAGGCTGGGCTTGCTGTCGCCAGCGCCACTGCCGCCACCGGCGGATGGCAGCGCCTGCGCAAGCGCGGCCAGATCGAACCCACCGGCCTGCTCGGCGCGGATCAGCAGCTGGCAGATCTGGCTGTGGCTGAGCTCGGGGTGCAGCTCGGCGAGCATGCCCACGCGCATCCAGTGCTCGGCCTGGGAGTTGATGGAACGAGACAGCGCATTGCTGGCAATGCGCAGGTTCTCGTGCATTTGGTCGGAAATTTTGACGATGCCCATGTCGTGAATTATACGAAACATATACGTTTCGTGTAAACCATGGTCTGCTGGCCGACCGTGCGGCCGGCCCGGGTGTCAGAAAGCGACCTTTACGCCCAAAGTGATGTTGCGACCCATCAGCGGCGCCGCGTTCTTGATGAACGAGGTGTGGGCGTACGCCAGGCGATCCGTCAGGTTGTTGGCCTTGAGGTAGACCTGCCAGGGCGTCTCGCCGTTGTACTTGCCGCTGTAGCTCACGCCCAGGTTGAGCATGCCGTAGCCGGGCGTGGCCGATTCGAACTCGGCCACGCGGTTCTGGCGTGCCACCTGCACCCACTCGACCTGGCCTTCCCAGGCATTCCAGTTCGCATCCATGCGCACACCGGCGCGTGTGGCGGGAATGCGCGGCAGCAGGCCGCCGCCGGCCAGGCGGGCACGCACCGTGTCGCCGAACAGGGTGACACCCAGGTTGCGCGTGATGCGCTGGCGCACCTGGCCTTCGATGCCGGTGAAGGTGGCATCGGCCTGGGCGTACTGCAGCAGCTGCAGGCCGTCGACTTCGTCGAGCGTGCGGCCGTAGATGTAGTTGTTCACCCGGTTGCGGAACACGCTGGCACTGAAGGTGGTGTCGCCGCTGGTCTTGCGCAGGCTCAGGTCGATGTTCTGCGAGGTCTCCGAGCGCAGGTCGGCGTTGCCGCGCTCGTACGTGCTGGTGGCCATGTGCAGGCCGTTGGCATACAGCTCCTCGGCCGAGGGCGCGCGGCTGGCACGCGTGAGCGAGGCGCCCAGCGAATAGCCCGGCGTGAACTGCCACACCGCACCCAGCGATGCCGAAGTGCCGTTGTGGCTGCGCTCGATGCCCGAGTCCTGCGCCTCGGCGGTCTGGCGGTCGTGGCGTAGCGCGCCTTCGAAGCGCCAGTCGCCCATGCGGTATTCCTCGAGCACGAACAGGCCGGTCTTGCGCGTCACGGTGGGCTGCACATAGGCCTCCTCGCCTTCGGCGCTGAACTTGCGCTGCGAGGTCTGCAGGCCGAACACACCCTTGAAACCGGCGATGGGTTCGTGCTGCAGCTCCACGCGCGTATCGTAGGCCTTGTTCTTGAAGGTGGTGCTGATGGCGCCGTCTTCCACCTCGTCGTGCTTGTAGTCGGTGACGCCGGCGCGCAGGCGCAGGGCCGAAAAGCCGGTGAAGGGGTTGCGCAGCTCGCCGCGCACGTCGAAGCGCTCGCTGCGAAGGTCCACCACCGGCACGTCGGCGGCGCCGTGCTCGTCATGGTCGTGGTCGTGCCCGTCGTCGTCGCCGTGGGCACCGCAGTGCAGGTGGTCGCCATGGGTGTGGCAGCCCTCGAAACTGTGGTTGTGGCCCGGCAGGCCGTAGCGTGCCGTCTGGCGCGTGTAGGCG
Organism: Acidovorax sp. GW458-11-26-14-TSB4; assembly: GCF_059423865.1. Classification (NCBI taxonomy): domain Bacteria; kingdom Pseudomonadati; phylum Pseudomonadota; class Betaproteobacteria; order Burkholderiales; family Comamonadaceae; genus Acidovorax; species Acidovorax sp. GW458-11-26-14-TSB4. The sequence goes on along the minus strand of NZ_JBWKYR010000003.1, from coordinate 287,166 downwards.
GCGCCCAGGTAGCCGCGGTCGCCCACCCAGGACAGGCCCACGCTGCCCGTATCGGTGCGGTTGAAGCTGCCCAGCACCTTGCGCGCCGGCTCGCCATTGGGGGCCCAGCCCTTGCCCACGCGGTAGTCGCTGGCATCGCGCGACACACCTTCCACATGCACGGCCAGGTTGCCGGCCCCGCCGGTCAGCGAGAAGGCCCCTGCCCCCTCCCGCGCACCGCTGTTGGCGCGCAACTCGGCACTGCCTTCGTAGCCCTTTTCCGGGACGGCAGTGGGAATCTTGCCGTCGAGCACATTGACCACGCCACCCACGGCGCCGTTGCCATGCACCAGGGCCGAGGGGCCGCGCAGCACCTCGATCTGCGTGGCCAGCAGGGGCTCGGACACCACGGCATGGTCGGGGCTGATGGTGGAGGCATCGTGCAGCTCGGCACCGTCGGACAGCACCTTGACGCGCGGGCCATCCATGCCGCGGATGATGGGGCGGCTGGCGCCCGCGCCGAAGTGGCTGCTGGTGATGCCGGGCTCGCTGTTCAGCGTCTCGCCCAGCGTGGCCTCGCGGCGGCGCACGAGATCATCGCCTTCGAGCACGCTCACGGGCGTGGTCATTTCATTGACACCCAGTTGCAGGCCGCTGGTGGACACCGTGACGGACGGCAGGCTGGGGGCATTGGCCGCCGTGTCGGGCGCAGCCGGCGGCGCCGTCTGGGCCAGGCTGCTGCCGGCAGACAGGGCCAGCATGGCAGCCAGGGCGATGGGATGCAAGGCGAGATGCAGGGTGGGACGGCGGGAAGAGGAGTGGAGCGAAAGTGTCGTCATGGTATTCAGTGCAAAAGCGTGCGCGCAGCGAGGCAGCGGCCGGTCACGGGCGCACGCCTTCATGCCGCGGGGCATGAATCAAAGGAAAGAAAAAAAGAAAAAAACGGGAATGCAGTCAGCCGCCTGGCGCGCAGGCGTCTACCGCAATGGATTCAGGGAAACAGAGGCTGCAGCAGCGTGCGCGACAAGGCCCTGCCCTGCCGGCCAGGTGGCCCATGCGGGGAGAGAAAAGGCTGTCAGGCGCGCAACGCAGGCGGCGGGGCGCGCGCCTGGAACAGCGCCGCATGGCGCGCCTGCACACCATCGGCGTGCGCGGCCACCGGCGCAGCGGCCGGCGAATGGGGCAGCAGCACCAGGACGGCGCTGTGCAAGGCATCGCCCAGCGCGAGCTGGTCGAGCAAAAGGCAATCGACCAGGCTGTGGCTGGACAGGAAGCCGCCAGCATCGCCCGCCACCCCATGGGCGGCTGCGTGCTCTGCCGTCACCTGCGCAACCAGCGCGCCATGGCCCGCATGGATCTGGGCCAGCGGCTGGGCATGGGCGATCTGGTGCAGGCGACCGGCCGTGGGCACCCAGGCCAGCGCCAGCACCAGCCAGACCAGGGCCAGCCGGGCCGCCCACGCGCGCGCACCCGTGCCTGGGGCCAGGGATTCCATACGGGTGGAGACGGCCGGCAAGGCCATCGGCGGGGTGCGCGAGCGGTTCACGGGAAGGATGGTGGGCTTACTTCACCGGCACCGCTTCGACCACACGGTAATACAGGCCGTAGGGATCGTTGTTCAGCACGGTGAACCGGCCCTCGACCACCACGGGTTCGAGCGAATAGCGCACCGGCGTCTTGGCCTTGACCTCGACCATGCTTTCGGGGCCGCCCGGAATGCAGAACGAGCAGGTCAGCGGCACGGAGGTGAGCAAAAAGTGCGTCTGCGTGGCCTTGGCATCGAGCGGCATCATGAAGCCCTGGATGCGCTGCACTGTCTTGTCCATGCCCTGCTGCTGGGCGTTGAACACGGGCAGGATGCCATCCTTGGTGGTCTTCTTGGTCAGATCGCTGAGCACTGACCAGGGCACAACGTCGTTGCGCTGGGGCAGCGGGGCAATCGGGCTGTTGGGGCTGTGGTAGCCCGCACCCGAGCCCGTGGGCGCCGTGCCCGGCATGGGCGAGCTGAGCACCGGCGCGTTGAAGGGCGCGCCGGCCGTGGCCGCAGGCTTGCTTTCGGCATGCACACCTGCCACCCCGGCCAGGGCGCAGGCCGCCAGCACCAGCGCGGGCAGGGAACGGGGCAATCGAGGATGGTGGTGCATGGAAGTCCTTGGTAACAGGGCTGGCGTTATTTTCTTACAGTTGTGCAGGCGTTGCGCGCAACGGGTCAGTGCACATGGCGCATGCCGCAGAATTTTCCGATAGCCAGACCCTTGCAGGCCACCTGGAGTTCCTTCTGGCACTGGTCATGGCTCTTGCCCGCTTCCAGGCACTTGGCGGCGGCCTCGTGTGCTGCGGCCATGGCGCGGTGGCGCTGGATGTCGGCCTTGGTTTCCTGGTCGGAGTGCGCGCCTTGGGCGTGGGCAAAGGCGCCTGCCAGCAGCAAGGGGGCAATGGCCAGTGCGGTGAGCAGCTTTTTCATGGTGAACCTTTCAAGGACAGTTGGTAATCGAATCAGGGCTGGCTGAGCAGGTCGGCCACTTCCGTGCGGTAGGCCTGCATCGCGGGCAGCAGTGCTGCAAACGCGGCCACGGCGCCAGCGATCAGCGGCACCCCGGCCTCGGCCGGCAGCCAGACCAGGCCGGTCACGGGCAGCAGCCCCTGCGCCTGCAGCACCCAGCCCAGCACCTGGGCCAGGCCGTGGCCCAGCAGCAGGCCCAGGACGGAGGCCATGGCGGCCAGCCACAGGGCCTCGCACAGCACCAGGCCGGCCACGCGGCCCGGCGGTGCGCCCAGCATGCGCAGCATGGCCAGATCGGTGCGGCGCTCGCGCACGGCATTCCACAGGGCGATGAAAACGCTGAGCGCTGCCACGCCCAGCAGCACGCCGCCAAAGGCGCGCAGCACGTCGGCCCCCACGCCCAGCAGGCGCAGCAGGCGCGTGACCTCGATGGCCGGGGCCGCCGCCTGCATGGAGGTGTCGGCATTGATCTGGCGCGGCAAGGTGACGGCGGCCATGGGCGTGCGGTAGCGCAGCAGGGCCACGGTCACCTCGCGCTCTTCCTTGAGCACCTCCAGGTCCTCGGGCTCGGATGCCGTGGCGGTTTCGTGCACCATCCAGACCGATTCGGTGGACGTGAGGATCAGCCGGTCGAGCACACAGCCGCAGGGCGCCAGCACGCCGGCCACGCGGTAGGGGTGTTCGCCATGCGCATGCCCTCCCCCGCCCAGGCCATGGCTGCCAATGAAGGTGCCGCCCACGAGCGCAGCGCCTGCATGCCCCTCGCGGGCGATGCCGCGCGCCACGGTGGCGCCCAGCACGGCATCCATGGGTTGCGCCCAGGGCTGTCCATGGGCCAGGCTGGCGCCGTAGAGCGCCAGGTAGTCGGGCGTGGTGCCCACGATGCGGAAACCCTGGTAGCTGTCGCCCAGGCTCAGCGGAATCACCTGGGCCACCATCGGGTTCTTCTGCAGCGCCTGCACTTCCTGCAGCGGGATATTGCCCGTGGGCACGTCGATGTGGAACACCCCCGCCAGGATCAGTTGCAGCGGGCTGCCCTTGGCACCCACCACGAGGTCGATGCCATCGAGGTCGCGCTCGAAGGCGCGGTCGAGCTGAGTGGCGACCAGCAGCACCAGCGTGATCGCCGCCAGGCCGAGCGTGAGCACCAGCAGGTTGAGCGCAGCGGCCAAAGGGCGCGCCCACAGGTAGCGCCAGGACAGGGAGAACAGCTTGGCCATGGAATCAGGGGGCGGTGCGCATTACATTGAGGTCAAGTTGCTGCAGGCCTTGCACCGAAACCAGGGCCTGCACCACGCGCTGGTCGTGCGTGGCGATCACCAGGCTGGCATCGCAGGCGGAAGCGCTGGCCTGCAGCAGGGCCAGGGCGTCGGCGGCCGCCTCATCATCCAGGCTGGCAGTGGGCTCGTCGGCCAGCAGGATCTGGGGCTGCAGCAGCACCGCGCGCGCCAGCGCCACGCGCTGCGCCTGCCCGCCCGAGAGCTGGTGCGGCCGGCGCGCCGCCAGTTCGGCCACGCCCACCTGGGCCAGGGCCCGGGTGATGGCCGCATCGTCACGCGGCAGCCCGGCCGCAAAGTACACCAGGGCCAAATTGTCGGCCACGGTGAGCGCGCTGCTCAGGTGCAGCTTTTGCGGCAGAAAGCCGACTCTGCGCGCACGCCAGGCGTCGATCTCGGCGCCGCGCTGCGTGCCCAGCTGGGTGCTGGCCACGAACAGGTCGCCGCCCGCGGGCGAACGCAACCCCGCCATGAGCGCCAGCCAGGTCGACTTGCCCGTGCCCGAGCGCCCGCGCAGCAGCAAGGTGCCGCCCTGGCGCAGATCCACATCGGGAAAGCGCAGCGGCTCGCTGCCCTCGGTATAGCGGTAGGAGAGGCCTCTGGTACGGATCATGCGGCCGCGCCCCCGGCCGGGTGCGCACAGCCCGCGCAGCGGCCGCGCACGGCCACGTCCACCGCCAGGCTTTCGTGGCCCGCCGTGGCCAGCGCGGCCAGCACCTGCTTCAAGGCCGACTGCACGCGCGCCGAGCCCTGCGCCAAACGGAACTGGCGGTGGCAGTCGCCGCACTCAAAGCGCGGCACGGCGGAATCCTCATCCCGCGAGGCCAGCGCGAACCGGGTCACGCGGGCTGCATCGACCTGCTTGTTGAGCAGGCCGGCCGCGGCAAAGCGGTCCAGCATGCGGTAGACGGTGACCTTGTTGACGGGCGCGCCTGCCGCAGCCAGCGCGGACTCCACCTCGGATTCGGACAGCGCCGCATCGGGGCGCGCCTCGTACAGCGCAGCCAGGGCGCGCGTGGCCTTGGTGGCGCGCATGCCGGGCGGCAAGGTCCAAGTGCCCTGGCGGTCGTTGGTCGATGGAGTGGATCGGGCGGTAGGCATGGGTAGGGCCGGTGCGAACAGAGATGCCGGTAACGCAATTGGCTTGCATTATGCATGCACCATGGCGGCCCCTCGGCCATTTCCCGAGGGGGCCAGCGGGCAATGCTGGCCACCGTGCCCGCCCTCTCACTCAGGACCAGAGGCGATAAAACCAGTAGCTCTCATCCCCGTCGACACGCTGCACCAGTTCGCGCGGGCTGAGGCCGGTAACGCGCTGCGTCTCGCGGCAGAGGTGGGCCTGGTCGGCATAGCCGGCGTCGGCCGCCACGTCCTGCCAGCGGGGCTGCGCGCCACTGTGCTCGCTGGCCACGCGCGCTTGCAGCAGCGTGGATTCCGCGCGCGACAGCCAGGCCAGGCGGCGCATGGGCTGGCCGGCCCAGGTGCGGGCATGCCGCTCCAGATTGCGCAGGCTGGAACCCAGGCCGGCGGCCATGGCATGGGCCTGCAGGGCATCCCGCCAACGGCCCGCGGGGTCGTCGCTGCCGGCCAAGCCCGCCGCATGCGGCCGCCACCAGCCGGCCACCGCGCTCTCGACCAGGGACATGCGCTCGGCATCGCTTTCGGCCTGCCGCACCTGGGTGCAAAGCGCCGCCCAGTGGGATGGCAGCACATCTTCGGCCGGCAGCACTCCATCCACCAGTGCCCCCACATCCAGGCCTGTGATCTGGTGAAAGGCATGCGGTTGGAACACCACGCCAAAGCTGCGCACCGGCCCGGGGTTGCGGGTGACCAGCGGCCGGGATTGGGGGCCGAGCAGCAGCGTCGAGGCCAGAGGCTGGGGCGCCCCGCCCGCAGGATCCACCCGCTCCGAGCCACCCTGCAGGAGCCAGGCGACACCGCAATAGACGGAGGCAGGGTAACGGTTCAATTGCCCGCCCAAAGGTGCCGGCCGGCCTGTCGTGTCCTTGAGGATGTAGGCACGGATGCAGCCCGCCAGCGCAGGCGGCGGCAGCGCGATGGTGGCAAACGGAAGCGTGAGCTGCAGACGCATGGCCCTCGCATGGTAGTGGCTTTTACAGGCCGGGCACAGGGGCTGCGGATTGGCGAAAACCTTCAAGACAGCGGGCACATTGGTGCCCAGAATCGCGCCACCATGAGCCACAACCCTCCTCCCATCGCGCCCGCGCTGCAACCCCTTCTAGCTTCAGCCCGGCCCAGCCGCACGGCGCTGCTGTGCGGCATCGCCCGTGCCCGGCACCAGTTGCTCGATGGCGGCGAAGTCTTTTCCGACCCGCTGGCCCTCGACATCCTGGGCCCCGAACTGGCAGCGCAGGTGCACCAATGGGCCCACGACCACGGGCCAGAGGGCCGCCTCAGCGACCGGGGCAGTTTCTCCGAGGCCATGCGCGGCGCCCTGGCCGCCCGCAGCCGCATCGCGGAAGACACCTTGCGCGCAGCCGTGGCCGATGGTGCCACCCAGTATGTGGTGCTGGGCGCCGGCCTGGACACCTTTGCCCTGCGCCGCAGCCAGTGGCCGCAAGGCCTCGCGCGGGTGTTCGAGGTCGATCACCCGGCCACCCAGGCGTGGAAGCAGCAGTTGGCCGGCGCGGCCGGGCTGGGCATGCCTGCGGGCGCCAGCCATGTGCCGGTGGACTTCGAACGGCAGGACTTCATGGAGCAGCTGCTGTCCTGCGGCCTCGACCCGCGCGAGCGCACGGTGTTCGCCTGGCTGGGCGTCAGCATGTACCTGGCGCCTGCGGCGGTGCGTGCCACCTTCGCGCGCATCGGGGCGCGCATGGCGCCGGGCAGCGTGCTGGTCTTTGACTATGTGCGGCGCCCGGCCCCCTGGGAGCTGGGGCGCCGGCTGGCCCTGGGCCTGATGGCGCGCCGCTTTCGCCGCATGGGCGAGCCCTGGCACTGCTTTCTGGCCGATGCCGAGCTGCAGGCCCTGCTCGCGGAGTGCGGCTTTGCGCCGGCCGACGTCATCAGCGCACAGGACATCATGCGCACCCTGCTCGCGGCCCGCCCCGCCTCACGGCTGCAAAAGGCCATGGGCGGATTGCTGGGCGGGGTGGTGCGCGCCCGGGTCGCTGCCCGGTCCGGGACCGTCAGTCCTCCTTGAGGTACTTGCGGAAGGTCTTGCGGAATTTCTCCACCTTGGGGCCCACCACGAAGGCGCAATAGCCCTGCCCCGGGTGCTTGGCAAAGTAATCCTGGTGGTAGTCCTCGGCCGTGCTGTAGTTGGCCAGGGGCTTCACCTCGGTGGTGATGGGCGCGCCGAACAGCTTGTCCTGCCCCATCTGGCGCACCATGGCCTGGGCCAGCTCGCCATGGGCCGGGTCCTCGTAGTAGATGCCGCTGCGGTACTGCGTGCCCACGTCGTTGCCCTGGCGGTTGAGCGTGGTCGGGTCGTGCGTGTGGAAGAAGATCTCCAGGATCTCTTCGAGGCTGATCTCGTCGGCATCGAAGGTCAGGCGCACCACCTCGGCATGGCCGGTGTCACCCCCGCAGATCTGTTCGTAGGTCGGCTGCACGGTATGGCCGTTGGTGTAGCCGCTTTCCACGTCGGTGATGCCGCGCACGCGGTCGAACACGGCCTCGGTGCACCAGAAGCAGCCGCCGCCCAGGGTGATGGTTTGCAGTTTCTCTGCCATGAAGGTCTCCATGCGATGAAAGTTTCCATGGCATGGTACGCGGCCCCGGGTGCCGCAGTGCGGGCGGGGCTATTCGTACTTGCGGCCCTGCTCCATCAACTCAGGCGTCCCAATCAACGCATTGAGCCCGTCGAAGTCCAGCATCCGCTCTCTGTACGGCGCCGTGGTCTGGTGCGTGTGCAGGCTGGCGTAGTAGCCCTGCAGCGTGTGGGCCACGGCCCGCGCCGTGCCGCCGGGGAAGATGGCGATGCGAAAGCCGCGCCCGCCCAGCTCCTGCGCGTTCTGCACGGGGGTTTTGCCGCCCTCGACCATGTTGGCCAGCAGGGGAATGCGGTGGGCGAAGCGCTGGCAGGCGGCGTCCATCTGCCCGGGCGTGCGCAGGGCCTCGATGAACAGTGCGTCCACCCCGCATTCGAGGTAGCGCTCGGCGCGCTCGAAGGCGGCCTCGATGCCCTCGACCGCGATCGCATCGGTGCGCGCCAGGATGAGGGTGCGGGCATCGCGCCGCGCGTCGAGTGCGGCGCGCAGCTTGCCGCACATCTCGGCAACGGGCACCACGGTCTTGCCGTCCAGGTGGCCGCAGCGCTTGGGAAAGCCCTGGTCCTCGATCTGCACCATGGCGGCGCCTGCGCGCTCGAAGCCGCGCACGGTGCGCTGCACGTTCAGGGCGTTGCCGAAGCCGGTGTCGGCATCCACGATGACATGTGTGCGCACGCGCTCGGTGATGCGCGCCAGCGTGTCCTCCACCTCGGTGTAGGTGGTCAGGCCCACGTCGGAGCGGCCCAGCCGGGTGTAGGCGATGGAAGCGCCCGAGAGATACAGCGCCTCGAAGCCCGCCTGCTCGGCCACCAGGGCGCTCAGCGCGTCGTAGATGCCAGGGGCCAGAAGGATGTTCGGCTGCTGCAGCCGTTCGTTCAAGGAGGTCGCGGTCATGGAGTGGTGCCGTTGGTGGGTAGCAGTTGGCGGGCGGCGGTGTGGGCGGCAATGAAGCCGCCGGCCACGGCGCTCAACAGGCCGTTGCCGGAGAGATAACCCCAGACGGCATCGCCCGAGACGCCGCGCGCCGCACCGCCGGCAGCCAGCAGGTTGGGAAACGGCCGGCCCATCGCGTCGAGCACCCGGCATTTCGCATCGATGTCGAGCCCGCCCTGGGTATGGAACAAGGCACCCGTGACCTTGACGGCGCAGAACGGCGCCTGCAGCGGCCGTGCCGCCGCACGCGGCTGCGGGTCCTGCCCCGCCAGCGTGGCCGCCAGCGCCGACTCGTCGCAGCCGATCACGGCGGCCAAGGCCGTCACGCTGTCGCAATGCTTGACGGCACCAGCCGCCTCGGCATCCACGAAATCCGGAAAGCCGCGCGCCAGCGCCAGGATGGGCCCATCGAACACATTCCAGGCCACGCCACCGGGCTGGGCCAGGACATGGACCGAGGCCTCGGAATAGCCCTGTGTCTCGTCATGGAAGCGCCGGCCCAGGGCATTGACCTGGATCCCGCCTTCCATCATCAGCGCCCAGGAAATCAGCGCTCCCTGGGGGATGGCCCAGGAACCATGGCCCTGGTAGCCGCCCAGGTCGGCCAGGCGGGCACCCAGCGCACGGCCCCAGGCGATCGCGCTGCCGTCGTTGCCCGTATGGCCTGCGAACAGGGCGTCGCGCATTTCGGGCAGCAGTTCGCGCACCATGGCGGCATTGCCGCCAAATCCGTTGCAGGCCAGGATGGCAGCGTCGCACGACAGATGCTCCAGCGTGCCATCGGGCCGCTCGTAGCCCACGCCGATCACCAGGCCCGTGTCATCGGCCCACAGCTCGCGCACGGTGGCGTCGGTCACCAGGGGAATGTCGGCCGCCGCCGCGGCATTGGCCAGGCGGCCCATCAGGCCTACGCCGGTCTTCTCGGGCACGGCATGCATGCGCCGCACGCTGTGGCCGGGGTACAGAAAACCATCGAGCACCTGCCATTGCAGGCCATGGCGCTGCTGCAGCGCGTCCAGCGCCGGGCCGATGGCCCGGGCATAGGCCTGCACCAGGTGCGGCGCCGCCCTGCCCTTGGCCTTGGCACCGATGTCGGCGGCAAAGCGCTCGGGACTGTCGTCAATGCCCAGCTCCCGCTGCACCTGCGTGGCCGGTGCGGGGATGAAGCCCGAGGACAGAGCCGAGGAGCCGGTGGGCGTGGCATCGCGCTCCAGCACGGCGCAGTCCACCCCCAGGTCGTGCAGCACCAGCGCGGCCGTGAGGCCGCAGGCCCCGCCGCCGATGATGGCCACGGGCACATGGTTGTCCTGCGCGGCCGCAGGCATGCGGTCGGCGCGGCGGATGGTGGGCGACAGGCCCGTCATGGTGTGCCGGCCGCCAGGGCCGCAATGAAGTCCGCGCAGCTCAGCACCTGCGCCACGTTGGCCATGTCGGCCAGCGCGGTGTCGTGCACCTCCTGGCGGAAGGCGGCGCAGCCGTCCGACAGCACCAGCGTGCGGTAGTCGCGCATGTGGGCGTCGCGCACCGTGCTGGCCACGCCACCATTGGTGACGATGCCGCACACGGCCACGGTGTCGATGCCCGCGCGGCGCAGCACCCAGTCGAGCTGGGTGTTGAAGAACGCCGAATACGCCACCTTGCAGACCGAAACGTCCACCCAGGGCGCGATCTCGGGCACATGGGCCTGGCCCGTGCCGCCGGGGGCGAAGTCGCCGCGGCGCAGAAAGGGCCGCAGTTCCTTGAGGTGGGGCGAGACCATGGGCTCGCCCTCAGCGTCCGGCCACAGCGTGAACTGGCTGCCCGCCACCAGGCCGCCGCCCGACTTGACGGCCTGGGCCACCTGGGCCACGCGCGGCGGCAGCAGCTGCGCGGCCGGGCTCACGGCGCCACCGCGCGCATAGGCGCCATCGGGCGCGAGAAAGTCGTTTTGCAGGTCGATCACTACCAGCGCCACGCGCCGGGGGTGCAGGGGAGCGGCGGCGCTGCTCATGCTGCACGCACCAGCAGGTTGCCCAGCGTGTCCACCGTGGCGTGAAAGCCCGGCTCCAGCCACACCGTGGTGTCGGGTTGCTCCAGGATGGCCGGTCCTTCGATGCGGGTGCCCACGGGCAGGTCCAGCCGCGCGTGGCGCACGGCGTCCCACCACTGGCCGGCATGGAACACGCGCTGCACGCCCAGCGGCGGGTTCAGCGTGGTCGATTGCGGGGCGAGCACCGTGAGGTCGAATTTGGGGCGCACACCCACGCGTGCGTAGCGCAGGTTCATCACCCGCACGGCGATACCGGCCAGCACGCGGCCGAAGGCGGCGCGGTAGGCGGCCTCGAACGCTGCCTGGATGCCCTCGCGGTGGAGTGCCTCTGCGGCGAGCGGCACCTGCACCGTGTGCGTCTGCCCGGCGTAGAGCATGTCCAGCGCAATGATCTCCTGCACCTGCACGAACTGCACGCCCGCCGAATCCAGGCGCTGCTGGCAGGCCTCGGACAGGGCCTGCACGCGCTGGCGCAGGTCGGCCACGTCCAGCTCGGCCAGGGGCTTGTTCAGGGTCTGCACGGCGTCGTGGCGCATGTCGGCCATCACGCAGCCCAGGGCCGAGGTGACGCCCGGGTAGCGCGGCACGATGCCCGTGCCCACGCCCACCTCGCGCATCATGGCGCACACATGCAGGGCGCCACCGCCTCCAAAAGGCATGTAGGCGAACTGGCGCGGGTCGTGCCCCCGCTCGATGGAGACCACGCGCACGGCGCCGGCCATCTTGGCATTGGCCACGGTGAGGATGGCCTCGGCAGCGGCCATCACGTCCAGGCCCAGGGGAAGTGCCACATGGGTCTCGATGGCATCGCGCGATTTGGCAGCATCCATGGCGGCCAACAGGCCGCCACCCAGCGGCCGGTCGGCCGCGATGCGGCCCAGCAGCACGTTGGCATCGGTCACCGTGGGCCGGGTGTTGCCGCGCCCGTAGCAGGCGGGGCCGGGCACGCTGCCGGCCGACTCAGGGCCCACCTGCAGCATCCCGCTGGCGTCCACCGAGGCGATGGAGCCGCCGCCCGCGCCAATGGTCTCGATCTGGATCATGGGCGAGCGCACCACCATGCCGAATTCGATGGAGGTCTGCGCCGCCAGGGCCGCCTCGCCGCCCGTCACCAGCGACACGTCGAACGAAGTGCCCCCCATGTCGCCCGTGATCGCATCGGGGAAGCCCGCCGCCCGCGCGATGGCCGCGCAGGCGATCACTCCCGCCGCCGGGCCCGACAGCGCCGTGCGCACCGGCACGTCGCAGGCCGTCTGGCGCGACATCACACCGCCGTTGCTCTGCACGATGAGCAGCTCGCCATCAAAGCCCTGGGCGCGCAGGTCACCCTCCAGCCGCTCCAGGTAGCTGCCCACCACGGGCTGCAAGGCGGCATTGAGCGTGGCGGTGGAGCAGCGCTCGAACTCGCGGATCTCGGGCAGCACCTCGCTGGCCGCGGTCACGTGGGCATTGGGCCAGAGGCTGCGCACGGCGGCCACGGCTGCCTGCTCGTTGGCCGGGTTGGCATAGGTGTTGATGAAGAACACGCAGACGGCTTCGCAACCAGCATCGAGCAATGCCTGGGCCTGGGCTTTCACCTGGTCCAGGTCGACCGGTGTGTGCACCGTGCCGTCGGCCAGCACGCGCTCGTCCACCTCCAGGCGCAGGTCGCGCGGCACGATGGGCTCGAAGCTGCCGCGCAGGCCCCAGGTCTGCGGGCGGTCGCGGCGGCGCATCTCCAGCACGTCGCGAAAGCCGCGCGTGGTGATGATGCCGGTGCGCGCCACCTTGCGCTCCAGCAGCGCATTGGTGCCCACCGTGGTGCCGTGCACGATGGTGGCGATTGCGCCCGCCGAATCTGCCACGCGCGCCACGCCGTTCATGAAGCCGCGCGCCTCTTCCCCGCGGGTGGAGGGCACCTTGACGATGCGGGCGCTGCCGTCCGCCTCGTCGAGCACGAAAAGATCGGTGAAGGTGCCACCCACGTCCACCCCCACCACAAAGGAAGCCTTGCCGCTCATGCTGCGCCTTTCACTGCTGCTGCGCTATCGCCCACCACATAACCCATCGCCGCGTCGCTCTGGCGCGCCATCGCTGCCCGCGCCGCCGGTGCACCATAGCCGCCCCCGCCCGGGGTCTCCAGGCGCACGCGCTCGCCCTGTTTCAGCTTGATGCCGATCATCTTGGAGCGCATGGGCGGGGTCTTCCACTCGCCCGCGTTCTCGTAGCTGAAGACGTTCAGGGCACCCTCCCCGCCCCCGGCAATGCCCTGGGGCGCGGCTTTGCCGCGCTCGCCGAAGATGAAGACCTCGGCATCCTGCTCCAGCAGCTCGATCTCGTAGATGGCCCCCAGGCCGCCCCGGTGCTGGCCGTCGCCGCCCGAGCCCGGGCGCAGCGCCCACTGGGTGAAGCGCACCGGGTAGGCCGCCTCCAAAATCTCCAGCGGCGGAATCGTCGCGGTAGAGATGGGCGCATTGCCGTGGCTCATGCCGTCGCCATCCGAATGGCCGCCGTGGCCGCCGCCGAAGAAGCTGAACATCACCCAGCGCTGGCCCTTGCGCGCTGGGTCTGTTCGGTGCCCGGCGATGGACAGGGCGTTGATGGTGCCGTAGGCCTGGGCCATGGCGCGCTCGGGCGCGGCCAGGGCCGTGGCGCTGAAGATCACGTCGATCATGCGCAAGATGGTCTCGGTGTAGCCACCCACCGGGCGCGGGCGCGCGGCGCTGATCAACAGGCCGTCGGGCAGCACGAAGTCCACCGCGTCGAGCACGCCGGCATTGGCCGGCACATCGGGAAACAGGTGCTTGAGCGCCACGTAGCAGGCCGCGATGGCCGTGGCGCGCGAGATATTGACCGGCCCGGCGCACTGGGGCGATGTGCGCGAGAAGTCGAGCGTGAGCCGGTCGCCGTGCACCGTCATGTCCAGGGCGATGGTCAGCGCCTCGTCCTTCACGCCGTCGTTGTCCAGCATGTCGCTGAAGCTGTAACGCCCGTCGGGCAGCGCCGCGATGTGCGAGCGCATGAGCCTGACGGCGCGCGTGCGCAGCTCGCCCATGGCCTGCAGCACCACGCCGTCGCCGTACTGGTCGAGCAAGTCATGCAGGCGCCGCTCGCCCAGGTCCAGGGCCGAGAGCTGGCCGTTGAGGTCGCCCCACAGGCTGTCGGGCAGCCGGGTGTTGGCCTTGAGGATGGCCAGCACGTCCTCGTCGAGCGCGCCGCCGCGCACGATGCGCACGGGCGGTATCTGCACCGCCTCCTGCCAGCACTCCGTGGCGGCGGGGTTGTAGTTGCCGGGCACGTTGCCGCCCACGTCGTGCCAGTGCGCGGCCGAGGCGAGAAAGCAGTACAGCCTGCCGCCACGGAAGAACGGCCGCACCAGCTTGAAGTCGTTGGCGTGCGTGCCGCCCTCGTAGGGGTCGTTGAACAGCCAGGTATCGCCCTCCACCATGCCACCCCGCCCGCTGGCGGCCTGCATGGCCGCACGCACGGCAAAGGCCATGGCCCCCACGAAGACCGGCAGGCCCGACTTGCCCTGCACCAGGGTGTCGCCGCTGGTGGCGTCGTACAGGCCGTGGCAGGCGTCGTGCGCCTCGGCGATGATGGGGTTGAACGCGCTGCGGTAGAGCGTGGCGTCCATTTCGTCGGCGATCTGTTCGAGCCGCCCGCGCAGCACCGCGAGGGTGACGGGGTCCATGCTGCTGGTAGTGGTTGTGTGTTCAGCCATTCACGGCCTCCTTGCCAAATCGGGCGCGCAGCTGGTTCATCAGCCCGCCAGCGCGCACCATGTCCATGAGAAACGGGGGAATCGGGTCGCACGCCAGACGCGTGCCGTCTGCGGTGAGCGCCGCCGGGGCCTGCCAGTCCAGTGCGATCCGCTCGCCCTCGGCCACGCGGCCCGCCTCGGGGCAGGTCAGCAGCAGCAGGCCCAGGTTGAAGGCGTTGCGAAAGTACAGGCCGCTGAACGAGGGCGCGACGACCGCCACGATGCCCAGGCGCACCAGCACGGCGGCGGCCTGCTCGCGCGAGGAGCCGATGCCGAAATTGGGTCCGGCCACGATCACGTCGCCCTGGCGCACGCCGCCCACGAAGTCCGGGCGCACCGACTCCAGGCAATGGCGCGCCAGCACCTCGATGCCATGCTTCATCGCGTGGCCCGGGGCCAGCACGTCGGTGTCGATGTCGGCACCGAGCTTCCAGACCCTGTGCAACGGTGCGCCGCTCATGCCAGCACCTCGCGCGGGTCGGCAATCCGGCCCCTGAGGGCCGATGCGGCCACCGTGTAGGGCGAGGCCAGGTACACCTGGGCCGTGGCCGAGCCCATGCGCCCCTTGAAGTTGCGCGCCGTGCTGGAGATCACGGTGGTGCCGTCGCCCACCGTGTCGCCATAGCCGGCGCAGGCGCCGCAGGTGGTCGGGAACAGCTCGGCCCCGGCGTCCTGCAGCACCTGCAGCACACCCTCATCGCGGGCCGCAGCCTGGTCCTGCTGGCTGGCGGGCGCCACCATCAGCCGCACACCGCTGGCCACGCGCTGGCCGCGCAGCACACTGGCTGCGGCGCGCAGGTCGTCGAGCTTGGCGCCCGTGCAGGCGCCGATGTAGGCCACGTCGATGTGCGTGCCCGCATGCTGGCCCACCGCAGCGGTATTGGCGGGACTGTGGGGCGCCGCCACCTGGGGTGCCAGGGTATCGGCGTCGAAATCGTGGCGGGTGAGCGGCGCGCCGGGGTCGGTCCTCCAGGCGTCCAGGCCTTGTAGGTCCGACGGGGGCACGCCATGGGCCGCCAGCCAGTCGCGCGTGGTCGCGTCGGGGGCGATCAGGCCAGCCTGCGCGCCCAGCTCGGCGCTCATGTTGGAGAGCGTCATGCGCTCCTGCATCGACAAGGCCTGCACGGCCGGGCCGGCAAACTCCACCGCCTGGTACTGGCCGCCGTTCATGCCGAAGCGGCCGATCATGTGCAGCATCATGTCCTTGGCGGTCACGCCGGGGGCCAGGTGCCCGCCCCAGTGCATCTGCAGGGTGTGCGGCACGCGCAGCCAGATCTCGCCGGTGACCACCACGCCCAGCATCTCGGTGCTGCCGATGCCGAACATGTAGGCGCCAAAGGCCCCGCCCGTGGGCGAATGCGAATCCCCGCCCACGCAGAACATGCCGGGGCGAATGTGGCCGTGCTGCGGCACCACCACGTGGCAGATGCCCTGGCCGTCGTAGACGTGGGGCAAGGCCTGCTCCTGTGCCCAGTCGCGTGCGATGCGCACGATGCGGCGCGACTCCTCGTCGCGCTCGGGCAGGTAGTGGTCCATGACCAGCACCACGCGCGACTTGTCCCAGATACGGGCCCCGAGCTCGTCGAGCATGGGCTTGAGCCGGCGCGGGCCGGACGAATCGTGGAACATGGCCAGGTCCACGCTGCAGTTCACGATCTCACCCGGCGTGACGCCAGTGCGCCCGCTCGCGCGGGCCACCAGCTTCTGTGCCAGGGTGCTGGGCGGGGAGCTCATTCGGGCTTGGCTCCGGCAAAGCGCACGACCTTGGCCCAGCGCGGAATCTCGGCCTGCACGAAGCGCGCGAATTCCTCGGGGCTGTTGCCCACGGGCACGGCCCCCTCAGTCTCCAGGCGCTTCTTCACCTCGGGCGTGGCGATGGCCTGGCGGGCCGCGTCGCTCAGGCGCTTGGCCAACTCGGGGGCCATGTTCCCCGGCCCGAACAGGCCGAACCAGGCGCTCGACTCGTATCCCGGCAGCACCTCGGAAATCGCGGGCACGTCCGGGAAGGCCGGCAGGCGCCTGGCGCTGGTGACGCCGAGCGCCCGGAGCTTGCCCGCCCGCACCTGGGCCTGGGCATTGCCCACCGCGGCGAACATCAGCTCCACCTGCCCTGCCAGCACATCTTGCAGCGCCGGGGCCGTGCCGCGGTAGGGAATGTTGACGATGTAGGCGCCCGACTGCATCTTGAAGGCATCGCCCGCCAGGTGCAGAGAGGAGCCCACGGCGCCGATCGCGAAGTTGAGCTTGCCCGGCCGCGCCTTGGCCAACGCGATCAGCTCGCGCACGTCCCTGGCCGGCACCGAGGGGTTGGCCACCAGGATCGAGGGCGAGGTGGCCACACAGGTGAGTGGCGTGAAGTCCTTGATCGGATCGAAGGGCAGCGAGGGGTACAGGCTGGCGTTGATGGCATGGCTCGTGAAGCTCATCAGCAGCGTGTTGCCGTCGGGCGCGGCCTTGGCCACGGCCTCGGCGGCGATGTTGCCGCCCGCGCCGGGGCGGTTCTCCACCACCACGGTGCGGCCGAGCTGGCGGCCCATCTCATTGGCCAGGTTGCGCGCCAGGGTGTCGGTGGAGCCGCCGGCGGGCGCGCCCACCAGGATGCGGATGGGCGCGTTGCTCTGGGCCAGGGCGTGGCTGAAGGGGAGCACTGCGGGCAAGGCCAGCAGCAGGTTGCGGCGTGGAATGGTCATGTGGTTGTCTCCTTTTTGTCAGAGGCCCAGGTAGGCCCGGCGCAGTTCGTCGCTGCGCAGCAGTTCGTCAGGGGCGCCGGCAAAGCGGATGCTCCCGTTTTCCATCACATAGGCGCGGTCGGCGATCTCCAGCGACTGGCCGACGTTCTGCTCGACCAGCAGCACGGCCAGGCCGGTTGCGCGCAGCTGGCGTATCAGGCCGAACATCTCTTCGACCAGCAGGGGCGACAGGCCCAGCGAGGGCTCGTCCAGGATCAAGAGGCGCGGCTCGGCCATGAGGCCGCGGCCGATGGCCAGCATCTGCTGCTCGCCGCCGCTCATGGTGCCGGCCAACTGGCCGGTGCGCTCCTTCAGGCGCGGGAAGGTCGCGAACACCTTGTCGATGTTCTCGGCCCGGCGTTCGCGGGCGCGGGTGAAGCTGCCCAGCGAGAGGTTCTCCAGCACGCTGAGATTGGGGAAGATCTTGCGCCCCTCGGGCACCTGGATCAGCCCGGCCTTGACGACCTCGGTGTAGTGCGCGCCGCTCAGGTCCGTGCCGCCGAAGGCGACCGTGCCGGCCCAGGCCTTGTAGATGCCGCAGACCACGTTGTTGAGGGTGGACTTGCCGGCGCCATTGCTGCCCAGCAGGGCCACGGTTTCGCCAGGGTTGACCGTGAGGTCGACACCGCGCAGCACCTCGACGCGGCCATAGCCGCCGCGCAGGCCGGTGATGCCGAGCAAGGGAGCCGTGTTCATGCGGCCTCCTTCGCGGCGGCGGCGCGCAGGCGCGCGGCCGTGCCATGGCCCAGGTAGGCCTCGATCACGCGTTCGTCGGAGGTCACGGCCGCGGGGCTGCCCTCTGCGATCAACTGGCCCTGGGCCAGCACCCACACGTGCTCGGCCAGGTTCATCACGGCCTGCATGACGTGCTCGATCATCAGCACCGTCACGCCGCCCTCTGCAATGCCGCGCACCACGGGAATCATCTCGGCAATCTCCTGCGGGTTGAGTCCGGCCAGCACCTCGTCGAGCAGCAAGAGGCGCGGCCGGGTGGCCAGGGCTCGCGCCAGCTCCAGCCGCTTGCGCCCGGCCACGGTGAGGTCCGAGGCGGGCTTGTCCAGTTGCGCGGCCAGGCCCACACGTGCGGCCACGTCGGTGGCCAGTGCCAGGGCGGCGGCGCGGCGCGGCTCGTGCAGGTGGGCGCCCACGGCGATGTTCTCGCGCACGGTCTGGGCAGCGAAGGGCTGCACGATCTGGAAGGTGCGCGCCATGCCCAGCCGGGCATTCAGGTACGGGGCCTGGCCGGTGATGCCCTGCCCGGCCAGGCGCACGCTGCCCGTGTCGGGCCGCACGAAGCCGCTCATCAGCGCGAACAAGGTGGTCTTGCCGGCGCCGTTGGGGCCGATCAGCGCCGTCAGCGTGCCTTCGGGCACGGCGAGGCTCACGTTCTGCACGGCCTTGAGGCCGCCGAAGGACTTGCCCACGCCGCTAAGGGTCAACAGTTCATTGGCCATGGCGGCCTCCCGATCGTTTCCACAGGTCCACCACCGACTGGCCCAGCCCCGCGATGCCGCGCGGCAGGAACATGACGATGAGCACCAGCACCGTGCCGTAGATCACCATGTTGATCCCGGGCAGTTGGCCGAACAGGTTGCGCGTGAGGTCCGCCAGCACGTGCAATACCAGGGCGCCGAGAACCGGACCCCAGACGGTACCGATGCCGCCCACGATGGCCGCCACCAAGGCCTCCACCGACGTGGCCGAGCCGTAGGCGATGCCCGGGTCGATGTACTGGAACACCTGCACATAGAACGCCCCGGCCGCGCCCATGAAGCCGCCCGACAGCGCGATGGCACCCAGTTTGACGCGGAAGGGGTTGACGCCCACGGCGCGGGCCGCATCCTCGTTGTCGCGCACGGCCTGCAGCCAGGCGCCGAAGCGCGAGTTGCGCAGCCACCAGCTGGCCAACAGCGCCAGGGTGACCAGCGCCAGGATCAGGAAGACATAGCCCTTGCGCGAGCCGAACTGCATGTTGGAGAGCGATTCCTTGAGCGGCAGCATCAGCCCCACGCCCGCGCCGGTGAACGGCACCGACAGCGCCAGGATGCGGAACACCTCGGCGAACGCCAGCGTGACCAGCGCGAAGTACGAGCCCTTGAGCCCATAGCGGAACGACAGCCCGCCCACGAACAGCCCCACCAGCGCGCTGCCACCCACCGCCATGGGCAGGGCCAGCCAGGGGTTGATGCCGCCCTGCATCTGCGCGATGGCCTGGATGTAGGCCCCCGTGCCGAAGAACAGCGCGTGGCCGAACGAGAACTGCCCGCCGAAGCCGCCCAGGATGTTCCAGGCCTGTGCCAGCAGCGCCGCGTACAGGGACATCATGACGAAGTTGAGCAGCACGCCCGAATCGGACGCCAGGGTGATGGCCGAGACGGCCAGCACGAAGACTGCGATGGATGCGAGCTGTTTCATTGCCGGGCTCCGAACAGGCCCTGCGGGCGGAACAGCAACACGGCAATGAAGATGGCGAAGATGCCGATCTGTCCCAGCGACTCGCCCAGGTACAGGCCACCGAGCGACTCCACCACCCCGATCAACAGCCCACCCACCAGCGCACCGGCAAAGCTGCCCATGCCGCCGAGCACGACGATGGTGAAGGCCACCAGCACGAAGCCGCTGCCCACCTGCGGGTTGACGTAGTAGGCCGGCAGCAGAAAGCATGCGGCCGCGCCCAGGCAGGCCAGGCCGATGCCGAAGCTCATGGCGTAGACATGGTCCACATGGATGCCCATGAGCTTGGCGCCGTGCTTCTCGCGCGCCACGGCGCGGATGGCGCGGCCCAGGTCGGTGCGCCCCACGATCCACAGCAGCAGGCCCGAGACCACCAGCGCCCCGGCGAAGGACACCAGCTTGGGCAGCGCGATCATGGCCGGGCCGATGGCCACGGTGGTCAGGGTGTAGGCCGTCTCGATGGTGCGCGTGTCGGACTTGAAGAACAGCAGGGCCAGGTTCTCCATCACGATGGAGATGCCCAGCGTGACCAGCAGGATGTTCTCGTCCTTGCCGTGGCTGGCGCGGTTGATGACCACGCGCTGCAGCCCATAGCCCAGCACGAACATGCCGGGCACGAGGATGGGCAGCGCCAAGTAGGGGTCGATCCCCCAGTGCTGCTTGAGCAGGTAGACGGCGTACAGCGCCAGCATCAGCGACGCGCCGTGCGCGAAGTTGATGATGTGCAGCACGCCGTAGATCAAGGTGAGGCCCAGTGCGATCAGCGCGTAGACCGCGCCGGTCGTCAGCCCATTGAGGACCGAGGGGAAGAGAATGCTGAGATCGAACATGGAGGTGGTGTGCGCGGCATTCAGGCGAAGGCGCGGCCGGGCACCAGCGATTTCTGGTGCCTCGCGAGCCTGTGCATGGCCGAAAAGTGGGAGTTCTCAGGCTTTCAGCGGGAAGAGCGGGTCCGCTTCGCGGTAGTCGCGCGGGATGATGACCTTGATGTCCTTGTTCAGCACCTGGGTCATCAGCGGCTGGGCGCCCTGGTTCTGCCCGGCCACGAACTTCGTGGGGCCGTAGGGCATGATGTGCTCGGCAAACGTGCTCTTTTCCAGCGCGTCGATGATGGCGGCGCGGTCCGCGGACTTGGCGCGCTCCAGCGCATCGGCCAGCAGCCACATGCTGGTGTAGGTCATGAACAGCTCGTAGCTGAAGAACAGGCCCTTGGCCTCCACGCGCTTCTTGAGGTCCTGGGCGCGCTTGTCCTTGGGGTTGAACCAGTGGTTGCAGTCGATGATGCCGTTGGCTGCCTCCGGGAACTCCTTGACGAACTTGTAACTCGACGCGGCACCACCCAGCACCGAGTAGATGGCCTTGGGCGTGACCTTCTGCTGCTGCATGGTGCGCACCAGCAGCGCGTACTCGTTGTAGTAGTTGGCGGGGATCACGATGTCGGGGTTCACCGCCTTCATGCGCAGCACGATGTTGTTGAAGTCGCGCGTGGGGTTGGCGTGCTTGACCACCTCCTTGACCTCGTAGCCATAGCCCGGCAGCTCGCGCGACAGCAGCTGCGCCGTGCCCGAGCCGAACAGCGACTCCTCGTGGATCACCATCACCGTCTTGGCGGGCTTGCCGGCCGCGGTGTTGAGCACGTGCAGGTTGGCCATGGCGGTCTCGGTGCACTTCTTGTAGCCGGGGCCGAAGCGGAAGGTGTTCTTCAGGCCGCGCTCCACGATCTGGTCGGCCACGCCCACGTCCACGATGTGCGGCAGGTTGTACTTGGCGGCGGCCTGCGTGGTCGCCAGGCAGATGGCGGAGGCAAAGGCGCCCACCACGGCGGACACGCCGGCCTCGTTCATCTTCTCGACCTCGGCCGCACCGGCCTGGGGCTGCGACTGCGCGTCGCCCAGCAGGGCCTCGAGCTTGGCACCGCCCAGGGACTTGATGCCGCCGGCCTTGTTGATGTCCTCGATGGCCATCACCGCGCCCTCTCGGCACTGCTGGCCCGAATAGGCCAGCGCGCCCGTCACCGGGTGCAGTACGCCCACCTTGACGGCCTTGGCCTGCGCGCCGCCCACCAGGGGGAAGGCCAGGGCCGATGCGGCGGCGGCCGACTGGGACAGGAAATGGCGGCGATTGCTCATGGGCGTACTCCTTGGATGGTGGGTCGGGGTGGTTGTTGTGTTCTTCAGTGGAACTGGGCCGACAGCTCTTTGCTGACCCAGACCTTGGCATCGATGCTGCCCACGCGGGACAGCTGCATTTCGTATTCGTAGCGGTCCGGCCGGTACAGGCCGTGCAGCCATTGCACGGGGCGCTCCTGGTCGTCGTAGATCAGGCGGCGCACGGCCAGCAGGGCCGAGCCCACCGCCACGTCGAGGTGGCGCGCCACCACGGCGTCGGCCAGCTTGGCGGAAATGGTCTGGTGGGCACGCCCCACCCTGACGCCCGATTCCTCCAGCAGCACCAGGATGGGCTTGCGCGCCAGCTCGCGCCGGCCGAACTGGCGGGCGATGTCGGCCGGCACATAGGTGGTGATGTGCGAGAGCGGGCCTTCGCGCGTGCTGCGCACCCGCACCGCCTTCTGCACGGCATCGCCCACGGCGATCTGCAGGGCACCGGCCACGGCGCGCGAGGCGGTCACGGTCTCCACGTCGAGCACCTTGACCGAGGTGCGCAGGCCCATGCTGACCAGGTTTTCCAGCAGGCCGGTGAGCTGGGCGCGGTTGCTGTGCAGGCTGCCCTGGGGCAGGCCCTGCTCTGCAGCGGACGCGACCACGGGGCGGGTGCCCCGGCCGGGTTCGCGCGAGATCAGGCCCTCGCCCTGCAGCAGTTCCAAAGCGCGGCGCACTGTGACACGGGCCACCGAGAACTGCTGCATCAGCGCCAGTTCGCCCGGCAGGCCGGCGGCGAAGTGGCCCTCCTGCAGCTGCTCGCGCAGCACCAGGTAGATCTGGTGGTACTTGGGCAGCGGCAGCTTGGACGACGAGGACATGGCCCGCATGGTGGTACATGCCTAATGTCCTGTCAATAAGACATTTAAGCCTGATTGGTCCTGTTTTAAGGACATTTGCGCAAGAGAGTGGCAAGGCCCAAGGCGCTCCCTTTTTTGGAGCATGATTGCGCACACGGATAGGGCTTTTCGAGACCTGCTGCACTGTCTTGGGGCGGGCTGCTGCCGGGCCCACAAGCGGCCTTGCGGGCAGCTTGGGTGGATGGCCCGGGGTTTACCCGAACCCGTGCGCCCTCAATGCTTTCTGCATGGGCGATGGCATCGCTCAATTGACGCGCCCGGCGGTGCTTGCTATATTACTAACCAGTCAGTCATTAATTTAGAAGGCCCTTTGAGCACCGCCCCCACCACCCCTTCTGCCGGCACCAAACGCGAGCGCCGCAAGGAAGCCCGCCCCGGCGAACTGCTGGAAGCGGCGCTCGACCTGTTCGTCGAGAAAGGCTTTGCCGCGACCCGGGTGGACGACGTGGCTGCGCGCGCCGGGGTGTCCAAGGGCACCCTGTTCCTCTACTTTCCGAGCAAGGAAGAGCTGTTCAAGGCCGTGGTGCGCCAGAACATCGCCGGCCGTTTCGAGGAATGGAGCCACGAACTCGAAACCTTCGAGGGCACGACCGGCGAGCTGCTGCGCTACTGCTACCAGGTCTGGTGGGAGCGCATCGGCGCCACCAAGGCGTCGGGCATCACCAAGCTGATGTTCAGCGAATCGCAGAATTTTCCCGAGATCACGCTCTTCTACCAGCAGGAGGTGATACGGCCGGGCCAGGACCTGGTGCGACGCATCCTGCGCCGTGGCGTGGAACGGGGAGAGTTCCGCCCGGTGGACCTCGACCACGCCGTGCACGTGGTGCTGGCGCCCATGATCTTTCTCATGCTCTGGAAGCACACCATGGCGGCCTGCATGCCCGATGCCCTGGATCTCGCGCCCGAGAAGTTCATCGATGCGCAGGTCGACAACGTGCTCTACGGCCTGTGCGCCCGACCGGAAACAGGGCCTTTCGCGCCCGCGTACTCCTCCCCTCCCCCCTCCTCTTCCTCTGCGGCCTGACCATGAAACGCTGGATTCCCTGGCTGGCTGCGGCCGCCGTTGTCGTGCTGGTGGGCGGTGGCGCATGGCGCGCCATGGCCGCACGCCAGGCCCAGCAAAAGGCCCTGGCGCAGGCCGCCAGCCAGCGCGCCGAGGCGCCCATGCAGCTGGCCGCCAGCGAACTGGTGGGCGTGGTGCGCAGGAACCTGGTGCTGGGCATCCCGGTGTCCGGCTCGCTGCGCGCCACCGAATCGGCCATGGTCAAGGCGCGCGTGGCCGGTGAATTGCAGGGCCTCACGGTGCGCGAAGGCGACAGCGTGCGCGCCGGCCAGGTGCTGGCCCGCATCGAGGCCACCGAATCCCAGGCCCGCCTGCGCCAGGCGCAGCAGCAGGCCGATGCGGCCCGGGCGCAGGTGGACATCAACCAGCGCACGGTCACCAACAACCAGGCGCTGGTGAACCAGGGCTTCATCTCGGCCACGGCGCTGGTCACCTCGCAGGCCAGCCTGGAGTCGGCCCAATCGACCTACCGCGCCGCGCTGGCCGCCGCCGACGTGGCCAAGAAGTCGCTGGACGACACCGTGCTGCGCAGCCCCATCACGGGACAGGTGTCGCAGCGCCTGGCCCAGCCCGGCGAGCGCATGCCCATCGATGGCCGCGTGCTGGAGGTGGTCGACCTGTCACGCCTGGAACTCGAAGCCCTGCTGAGCCCGGCCGACTCGCTGGCCGTGCGCGTGGGCCAGAAGGCGCAGTTGCAGATCGAAGGCAGCACCGAGCCCGTGGTGGCCACGGTGGCCCGCATCAACCCCAGCGCCCAGGCCGGCAGCCGCACGGTGCCGGTGTACCTGGCCATCGCGCAGAACCGCGGCGCACCCGTGCTGCGCCAGGGCCTGTTCGTGCAGGGCCTGCTGGACACCGGCCGCGCCGAGGTGCTGACCGTGCCGCTGGACGCAGTGCGCACCGACAAGCCCGCGCCCTACATCCAGGCCGTGCGGGACGGCAAGGTGTCCTACCTGCCGGTCAAGGCCGGCGCTCGCGCCGTGGTCGATGGCCAGACCGTGGTGGCCATCGAAGGCGCGCCCGAAGGCACGGTGGTGGTCTCGGGCCGCATGGGCCAGTTGCGCGAAGGCACGGCCGTCACCACGGCGGCGGCCCCCGCTGCAGCGGCCTCCGCCGCGACCGCCGCATCGCGCCCCGCGCCCTGATCCGCCATGTGGTTCACCAAGGTCAGTCTCAAGAACCCGGTGTTCGCCACCATGGTGATGCTCGCCATCGTCGTGCTGGGCCTCTTTTCGTACCAGCGCCTGAAGGTGGATCAGTTCCCCAACATCGACTTCCCGGTGGTGGTGGTCACGGTGGACTACCCGGGCGCCTCGCCCGAGATCGTCGAGAGCGAGGTCACCAAGAAGATCGAGGAAGGCGTCAACTCGATCGCCGGCATCAACGCCCTGACCTCGCGCAGCTACGAGGGCACGGCCGTCGTCATCATCGAGTTCCAGTTGCACATCGATGGCCGCAAGGCCGCCGAGGACGTGCGCGAGAAGGTGGCCACGGTGCGCCCCCTGCTGCGCACCGAGGTCAAGGAGCCACGCGTGCTGCGCTTCGACCCCGCCAGCCGTGCCGTGTGGTCGCTGGCCGTGCTGCCGGACGAGAAGGCAGGCACCACGCGCAGCGCGGTGGAACTGACCACCTGGGCCGAGCAGATCCTCAAGAAGCGCCTGGAGAACGTGCGCGGCGTGGGCGCCGTGAACCTGGTGGGCGCCACCAAGCGCGAGATCAACATCTACCTGAACCCGCAGGCGCTCGAAGCCTTCGGCGTGACGCCGGACCAGGTGGCCAGTGCCGTGCGCAACGAGAACCAGGACCTGCCCGTGGGCGCCATCCGCTCGCTGGCGCAGGAGCGTGTGGTGCAGATCGACGCGCGCATGCAGCGGCCCGAGGATTTCGGCCGCATCATCGTGGCGCGTAAGAACGGCGCGCCCGTGCGCCTGGACCAGGTGGCGCGCGTCAACGATGGCGCGCAGGAGGTGGAGAGCCTGGCCCTGTACAACGGCCAGCGCACGCTGCTGCTGTCGGTGCAGAAGTCGCAGGGCGAGAACACCATCGAGGTGGTGGACGGCCTGAACGCCGCGGTGGTGGAGCTGCGCAACCAGTTGCCACCCGGCGTGCGGCTGGAGACCATCGGCGACAGCGCCCGTCCGATCCGCGTGGCGGTGAACAACGTGCGCCAGACGCTGATCGAGGGCGCCATCCTCACGGTGCTGATCGTCTTCCTGTTCCTGAACTCCTGGCGCTCCACCGTCATCACCGGGCTGACGCTGCCGATCGCGCTGATCGGCACCTTCCTGTTCATGAACATGTTCGGCTTCACCATCAACATGATCACGCTGATGGCGCTGAGCCTGTGCGTGGGCCTCTTGATCGACGATGCCATCGTGGTGCGCGAGAACATCGTGCGCCACGTGCAGATGGGCAAAGGCGCCTACGACGCGGCCATGGACGGCACGCAGGAGATTGGCCTGGCGGTGCTGGCCACCACCCTGTCCATCGTGGCGGTGTTCATGCCCATCGGTTTCATGGGCGGCATCATCGGCAAGTTTTTCCACGAGTTCGGCATCACCATCGTCGCGGCGGTGATGATCTCGATGTTCGTGAGCTTCACGCTCGATCCGATGCTGTCGAGCATCTGGCACGACCCGAGCATCCACAGCCATGGCCAGAAGACCGAGCCCGTCACCTTCTACGACAAGTCCATCGGCCGGGTCACGGGCTGGTTCGACCGCGCCACCGATGCGCTGGCCGAGGGCTACCAGCACATTTTGCGCTGGTCGCTGGTGCACAAGCTGACCACCATGGCGATCGCCGTGGGCATCTTCGTGCTGAGCATCTTCATGGTGCCGCTCTTGGGCACCGAGTTCGTGCCCAAGGCGGATTTCTCCGAGACCTCGATCAACTTCTACACGCCCGTGGGCTCGTCGCTGGAGGCCACCGAGGCCAAGGCGGCCCAGGTGGAGGCCATACTGCACGAGATGCCCGAGGTGCGCTACACGCTGTCCACCATCAACACCGGCAATGCCCAGGGCAAGATCTACGCCAGCATCTACGTGCGCCTGGTGGACCGCAAGGACCGCGAGCGCAGCGTGGACGCCATGTCCGACGTGCTGCGCGAGCGCCTGAAGACCGTGCCGGGCATCACCGTCACGCACGTGGGCCTGCTCGACGCCGTGGGCGGGCAAAAGCAGGTGGAGTTCTCGCTGCAGGGCCCCGACCTGCAGGAGCTGGAGCGCCTGACGCGCGCCGTGACCGAGAAGATCCGCACCATCCCCGGCCTGGTGGACCTCGATACCAGCGCCAAGCCCAACAAGCCGGTGATCGCCCTGGACATCAAGCGCGACGCGGCCTCGGACCTGGGCCTGTCGGTGGCGCAGATGGCGGCATCGCTGCGCACCCTGGTTGCCGGCACCACGGTGGGCAACTGGCGCGCGCCCGATGACCAGACCTACGACGTGAACGTGCGCCTGGCACCCGAGGCCCGCACCGCCCCGCAGGACCTGGAGCGCCTGCCCTTTGCCATGGCCTCGGCCGCCGATGGCAGCTCGCGCGTCGTGCGCCTGAACCAGGTGGCCGCGGTGAGGGAGTCCACCGGAGCCAACCAGATCAACCGCCGCGACCTGACGCGCGAGGTCGCCATCAACGCCAACGTGTCGCAGCGCTCGGCCGGCGAGGTGTCGGCCGACATCAAGAAGGCGCTGGACGAGGTGCACTTCCCGCCCGGCTACCGCTACCAGTTCGGCGGCTCCACCAAGAACATGGCCGAATCCTTCGGCTACGCCATCTCGGCCCTGGTGCTGGCCATCGTCTTCATCTACATGATCCTGGCCAGCCAGTTCAGGAGCTTTCTGCAGCCGCTGGCGCTCATGACCTCGCTGCCGCTCACGCTGATCGGCGTGGTGCTGGCGCTCATGATGTTCCGCTCCACCCTGTCGATGTTCTCCATCATCGGCGTGGTGATGCTCATGGGCCTGGTGACCAAGAACGCCATCCTGCTGGTGGACTTCGCCATCCGCGCCCGCGAGGAGCATGTGGACGACAGCGGCGCCACCGTGCCCGGCCTGCCCCGGGCCGAGGCCCTGCTGCTTGCCGCCCGCGTGCGCCTGCGCCCCATCCTCATGACCACGCTGGCCATGATCTTCGGCATGGTGCCGCTGGCCTTCGCTTTGTCGGAGGGTTCCGAGCAGCGCGCGCCCATGGGCCAGGCCGTGATCGGGGGGGTCATCACCTCCTCGCTGCTCACTTTGGTGGTCGTGCCGGTGGTGTATTGCTACATGGACGATCTGGCGCGCTGGGCCCTGGCGCGCATGGGTCGCGGCCAACCGACCCCGGAGGCCCGTAAAATCGAGGGTTTGTCCTGACACCCGCCCCACGGAGAACTTCCATGACCTTGCCCCTGAACACCTCGGCCAACCCCAACGATCCCATCGTCCAGGCCCGCTACAACATGATCGAGCAGCAGATCCGCCCCTGGAACGTGCTCGATGCCGACGTGCTCGACCTGCTGGCCGTGGTGCGCCGCGAAGACTTCGTGCCGCCGGCTTACCGCAGCATGGCCTTCATGGACATCGAGGTGCCTCTGCAGGGCAGCGATGCCGAGGACGCCGTGCGCGCCGGCCACAGCATGCTGCAGCCGCGCGTGGAAGCCCGCATGCTGCAGGACCTGGCCATCAAGCCGACCGACCGCGTGCTGGAGATCGGCGCCGGCTCCGGCTACATGGCCGCCCTGCTGGCCGCCCGCGCCCAGAGCGTGGTGTCGCTGGAAATCGTGCCCGAACTGGCCGAGATGGCCCGTGAGAACCTGCTTGGCGCTGAAGTGCGCAATGTCGAAGTGCGCCTGGCCGACGGCTCGCAAGGCGCCACCGATGGCCCCTTCGACGTGATCGTGCTCAGCGGCTCCGTGGCCGAAGTGCCCCAAGCCCTGCTCTCGCAACTGCGCGATGGCGGCCGCCTGGGCGCCATCGTGGGCAGCGATCCCGTGATGCGCTTCACCCTGACCCGCCGCAGCGGCGACCGCTTCGAGACCACGTCGCCCTGGGACACCATCGCGCCGCGCCTGGTGAACTTCCCCGAACCCTCCGGCTTCACTTTCTGACCTGCCTTTTCTGGAGTTTTTTGCATGATCGAGCACATCCGCCCCGCCCAACTCGCCGCCTGGTTCGCCACCGCCCCCGCTGGCAGCCGGCCCGTGGTGCTGGATGTGCGCGAGCCCTGGGAACTGCAGACGGCCAGCGTGCGCGCTGACGGGTTCGAGCTGGTGGCCATCCCCATGGGCCAGCTCACCGGCCGCCTGGCCGAACTCGATGCCGCCCGCGATGCGGGCACGCCCATCGCCTGCCTGTGCCACCACGGTGCGCGCAGCCTGCGCGTGGCGGCGTTCCTGGAGCAACAGGGTTTCGAGCGCCTGGCCAACATCAGTGGCGGCATCGACGCGTGGTCGCACGAGCGCGACCCGGCCGTGCCCCGCTACTGAGATGCGCGCCCGCTTTCGCACCCCTTCGACATGCAGACTCTCCTGAAAGGCACCCATGACACCGTTGTTTCGGTTACTTCCCCTGTCCCTTGCGCTGGGCATGGCCTTGTGCGCTCCCGCACAGGCCCAGAGCCTGATGGAACTGCTGGAGTCCGCGCGCACCTATGACACCTCCTGGCAATCGGCCCGGCTGCAGCTCGATGCGGCCGCGCGCCGCGCCGACCAGGCCCGCGCCGGCCTGCTGCCCAGCGCCGGCCTCTCGGCCGGCCTCTCGCGCGCCAACACCGATGTGAGCCGCCCGCCGGTGGAGAAGACCGCCACCACCCAGACCCTGGGCGTGAACGCTTCGCAGCCCCTGTACCGCCCGGCCAACCGCATCAACCTGGAACAGGCCCAGCGCGGCGTGGACGTGGCCCAGGCCCAGCTCGATGCCGCCAGCCAGGACCTGCTGGTGCGCGTGAGCCAGGCCTACTTCGACGTGCTGGCCGCGCAGGACACGCTGACCTTCGTACAGGCGCAGAAGGCCGCCGTGTCGGAGCAGCTGGCCTCGGCCAAGCGCAATTTCGAAGTCGGCACCTCCACGGTGACCGACTCGCGCGAGGCCCAGGCCCGCTACGACCTGGTGATCGCCCAGGAGATCGCGGCCGAGAACGACCTGCGTGTGAAAAAGCTGGCGCTGGACCAACTGGTGGGCATTACCGGCACCCAGCCCAAGCCGCTGGCACTGCCCCTGCAACTGCCGCCCGTGCAGCCCGACAACGTGGTGACCTGGGTGGACACGGCGCGCGAACTGCAGCCCGGCGTGCGCCAGGCCCAGATCGCCCTCGATATCGCGCGCCTGGAAACGAAGAAGGCCGAGACCGGCCACCTGCCCACCGTGGACCTGCAGGCCGGCTACAACATCCAGCGCAACCCCACCGGCACCATCACCACCCCGGGCATCAACAGCCGCACCAACAACGCCAGCGTGGGCCTGGCCCTGAACCTGCCGCTGTTCGCCGGCTTCTCGGTGCAGAACCGCATCAAGGAAACCCTGGCGCTGGAAGAAAAGGCCAGCGCCGACCTGGAGACCACGCGCCGCAACGTCGCCCAGGCCACGCGCGCCGCCTTCTTCGGCGTTCAATCGGGCCAGGGCCAGGTGCAGGCCCTGCAGGCCGCCGAGGCATCGAGCCAGAGCGCGCTCGACGCCAACAAGCTCGGCTACCAGGTGGGTGTGCGCATCAACATCGACGTGCTCAACGCCCAGAGCCAGCTGTTCCAGACCAAGCGCGACCTGGCCCAGGCGCGCTACAACGTGCTCTTGGGCACGCTCAAGCTGCGCCAGGCCGCCGGCACGCTCACGCTCGAAGACGTGCAGGCCATCAATGCGCTGCTGACGCCCTGAGCGTACGTAGATTTCAGATCCGGCGAAAACGGGGCGGCTCGCCGATATTGGCGAGCGCCTTCTTCGTCGCCTTGACCACCCCCTCGCGGCGCGCCGCCAGCCAGCCGACGCTGAACCAGGCCTGGGGATCGCTGGCGGCCATCTCGCGGTAGATGCCGCTGGCCACCTGCTCGTCGTTGAGCCGCCCCAGCGCCGACAGCGCCGGCTGCAGGCTTTCCAGGAACTTGCCCCCCTCCCCTTCGAGCACGGGCGCCACGAATTCGGCCAGGAAGCGCAGGCGCTTCAAGCGCTTGCGCACGCTGTGCTGCTCCTCGGCCGAGAGCGATGCGAAGCGCCTGGTGTCCTTGTGGATCTTGCCGTGCAGCGCATGCAGCCGCTTGTCCAGGCATTTGCGGGCCTGTCCCGGGCCCAGCGCCTCGTCTTCCTGCGGACCCGAACCCTGGGCCGTGAATCCCATCAACGCAACCAGCGCGGCCTGCAGGGCCGGTGCGCTGACGATATCGAACGGGGATGCGCTGGCTGCCCTGGCGGCTTGTTCTCCCACGGGCGGTGCGCCCGCCTCGCGAAGTTCGGCACCGATCGCGTCCAGCGCCTGGTCGCGGTCGCGCAACTCGCCCAGGCCCCGGAAGGCATCCACCAGGGGCGCCTCCCAGGCAGGGGCGAAACGGCCCGGGGCCAGGGCGTCGAGCTCGCGCAAGGCCGTGCGCAGGCGGCGGATGCCGATGCGCAACTGGTGCACATGGGTGGCGTCGCCCGAACCCTCCACGATCTCGCTGGCATTGGCCAGGATCTGCGCCAGGCAGTTGGCCACCGCAGCACGCTGCAAGTTCGGGCCCTGGAGAAACTGCTTGCGGCTTTTGGCTGACGCCATGGGGCGTGCCTTGGCGGCCGGCCTGGCCCAGTGTTCGGCCATGAGCCGCTCGCCGCGTTCGGCTTTGGACACCGTGTTCAGCACCAGCCCATACTGGGCCGCCCACTGCGTCGCCACCTCCACCAGGCCCGCCACCGGGCCCTCCTTGAGCTCCAGCTCGAGCTCGCAGACCGGTGTCTCTTTTTCCTGTGGCGAGCCGCCGTGGGCGACGATGCGGCCCAGGTCGAAAGCCAGTTCGACCACGCCGCCCCGGAAGGCCAGATCGCGCGTGGTGCGGTCGATCTCGGTGCGGTAGGTTTCCACCAGGGGGCCGTCCGCGCTGTCGAGCGCGGCGCGCAGGCGTTCGCCCGCCCTGGTCCCAGCATGCAGCGCGGGGCGCGCCAGCGGCGACGGGGCATCGAGCGTGACGTTGTGCTCCTCCCGGTCCAGCGGGCCATCGCCCATGGCTTTGACGGTCTGCACCCATTGCTCGCCCTCCTTGCGCAGGCGCAGCGCGATGCCGCGCGAGGACAGCGCCTTCTCCGCCGTGTCGAAATAGCGCGCCTCGAGGCGGATGGCCGAGGAGCCGCCGCGCCGCGCCGCCGCCTTCACAGCCGCCAGGCGCTTGGGCGGGATGCTGAACTTGAATTCGATTTCCATGGGCCTATTGTCCCCCTGGCGCAACAGGCCCGCCTGTCATCAATCTGCCATTTTCGTATCCTAAGCTGGCGGCTCCAGGTATGCCCTGTGCCGTGATATCTCGCGCCTGCGGCCCCGTGGACACCGCGAGAGAAACCGGCAATGAGAATATCGGAGGGGTCGCCGCTGAAAAGAAGGGCCGTCCTGCGCTCGGTTGCGGGTGCCTGCGGCATCCTGTCATTGCCTTGGCGGGCGGCCACCGCCTGGGCGCAGACCGCACCGCAGGCCCAGCGCCCCACCCTGGCCAAGGGGGTCATGAGCGGCGACGTGGTTCCCGGCCGCGCCATGGTCTGGAGCGCTACCGACCGGCCCGCGCGCATGCAGGTGCAATGGGACACGACGCCGCGCTTTGCCGACGCCCGCACCGTCAGGGGCCCGCTGGCCCTGGACGTGAGCGATTGGACAGCCCGGGTGGACCTCACGGGCCTGCCTCCCGGCCAGACCATCTTCTACCGCGTCCAGTTCCAGGATGCCGGGCAGCCCACCCTGGCCAGCGAATGGGTGGCAGGCCACTTTCAAAGCGCGCCCGCCATGCGCCGCAACGTCCGCATCATCTGGTCGGCCGACACGGGCGGCCAGGGCTTCGGCACCCACCCCGACATGGGCGGCATGGCGCTGTACGAGACCATGCGCCGCGCCGAGCCCGACCTGTTCCTGCATGCGGGGGACACGATCTACGCCACCACGCCGCTGGCGGCGCAAAAGGTGGTCGAAGACGGCCGGGTCTGGAAGAACATCGTCACGCCGGCACGGTCCCGGCCCGCACAGACCCTGGCCGAGTTCCGCGGCTGCCACAGCTACAACCTGATGGACGAGCACCTGCGCCGTTTCAATGCCGAAGTGGCGCAGGTCTGGAACTGGAGCGACCACGAGGTGACCAACAACTGGTCCCCATCCAAGGATCTGGGGCCCTGGCAGGACTACACCGAAAAGCAGTTCGGCATCCTGCAGGCCTACGGGACCCGGGCCTTCCTGGAATACGCGCCCATGCGCTGGCATGCGCAGGATGAGGCCGAACGCATCTACCGGCGCATTCCCTACGGTCCCCTGCTCGACGTGTTCGTGACGGACATGCGCAGCTACCGGGGTGGCAACAGCAGCAACCTGCAGCCGCAGGAGAGCGCGGACACGGCCTACTTCGGCAACACCCAGGTGGACTGGCTGCTGCGTGAACTCAAGGCCTCGCGTGCACTGTGGAAGGTGATTTCGCTGGACATGCCCCTGGGCACCCTGGTGCGTGACGGCCAGTTGAAGGACGCGCAGGGCAGCCAGGTCATGGAAAACAATGCCAACGGAGACGGTCCGCCCCTGGGCCGCGAACTGGAAATCGCCCGCCTGCTGCGCCAACTGGCGCGCGGGCGGGTGCGCAACGTGGTCTTCACCGCAGGTGATGTGCACTACGCGGCAGCACATTACTACGACCCGGCGCGCGCGCAGTTCCGTGACTTCGAGCCTTTCTGGGAGTTCGTGGCCGGCCCCATCCACGCCGGCACGGCGGCGCCGCTGCCCATGGACAACACCTTCGGCCCGCAGGTCGTCTTCAGCAAAGGCGCTCCGCCCGGCCAGACGCTGTCGCCGCTGGCGGGCCTGCAGTTCTTCGGCCAGATCGACGTCGATGCCCGGAGCCAGGCTTTGACCGTGCAGCTCAAGGATGCATCGGGCGAGGCCATCTACCGCCAGACGCTGGAACCCCGGCGCGCATGAATTTCCCGTTCCCCCAAAAGCAATCCCGCCCACCCCACTGAGAGACTCCCATGGCAAAAGACTTCGATTCGATGGAAGACAGCAACCGCTCGGCCAACCCGAGCATCCACGAGGTGTCGGCGCTGCGCCGCCGCACCCTGCTCGGCGGCGGCCTGGCATCGGCCGTCGGGGGCCTGCTGGCGCCGCTGGCCGCCGTATCGCTGCCCGGTTGCGCCAGCGGTACCGGCATCCCCAGCGGCCCACTGCTGGGCTTCAAGAGCGTGCCCATCGGCACGGCCGACCGGGTCGTCGTGCCCGAGGGCTATGTGGTGCAGATCATCGCGCCCTGGGGCGACCCGGTGGGCCTGTCGGGCGAGAACCCGGCGTTCAAGGAAGACGGCTCCAACACCGCGGCCGACCAGGAAGCGCAGCTCGGCATGCACCATGACGGCATCCACTTCTACGCCCAGGAAGGCAGCCGCCAGGGCCTCCTGGTGATGAACCACGAGTACACCGACGATGGCCTGCTGCACGCCGACGGCATGAAGACCTGGACGGCCGAGAAGGTGCGCAAGGCCCAGGCCGCGCACGGTGTCTCGGTCATCGAGGTGGAGCAGAAGGCCGATGGCCAGTGGGACATCGTGCGCCCCTCGCCCTGGGCGCGCCGCATCACGGCGCGCACGCCCATGGTCTTCGGCGGCCCGGCCGCCGGCAACGCCATGCTGCGCACCGCAGCCGATCCCGAGGGCATGCGCCCCCTGGGCACGCTGAACAATTGCGCCAGCGGCATCACCCCCTGGGGCACCTACCTGACCTGCGAAGAGAACTTCATCAACTACTTCAAGGGCCCGGACGCTCCGAACGCCCATGACACGCGCTGGGGCCTGCGCAAGGGCGAGCCCGCCGGCTACCGCTGGGCCGAGCACGATGCGCGCTTCGACGCCACCAAGAACCCCAACGAGCCCAACCGCTTCGGCTGGATCGTGGAAATCGACCCGTTCAACGCCAGTTCCACGCCGGTCAAGCGCACGGCGCTGGGCCGTGCCGCCCACGAAGGCGCCACGGTGGCCGTGACCAAGGACGGCCGTGCCGTCGTCTACTCGGGCGAGGACTCGCGCTTCGAGTACATCTACAAGTTCGTGAGCCGTGACAAGATCCGCAAGGGCGGCGCGCGCGAGAATGCCGAGCTGCTGGACCACGGCACGCTCTACGTCGCCAAGTTCAACGCCGACGGCAGCGGCCAGTGGCTGGCGCTGACGCACGGCCAGGGCCCGCTGACGGCCGCCAACGGCTTTGCCGATGCTGGCGAGGTGCTGATCAAGACGCGCCAGGCCAGCGACCTGCTGGGTGCCACCAAGATGGACCGCCCCGAGTGGATCGCCATCGGCAAGGACGGCGCGGTCTACTGCACGCTGACCAACAACAGCAGCCGCGGCACCCCGGGCCAGCCCGGTGTGGACGCGGCCAACCCGCGCGCCAACAACAGCATGGGCAACATCATCCGCTGGAAGGAGGCCGGAGACTTCGACGGCGCGCGCTTCCAGTGGGACCACTTCATTCTGGCCGGCGACCCGGCCAACGAGCGCGCGGAGGCCAAGGGCAGCGTCAAGGGAGACGCGTTGGCCTGCCCCGATGGCCTGTGGGTCGATGGCCGCGGCGTGCTGTGGGTGCAGACCGACATGTCCACATCGGCCATGGGCAAGGGCGACTTGGCGCGCATGGGCAACAACGCCATGCTGGCGGCCGACCCGCGCACCGGCGAGATCCGCCGCTTCCTGGTCGGCCCTTCGGGCTGCGAGATCACCGGCGCGACCATGACACCCGATGGCAAGACCATGTTCATCAACATCCAGCACCCTGGCGAGAGCCCGAGCGAGCGCAGCGACCCCGCCGAGCCACGCAAGTTCTCCAACTGGCCCGATCAGCGCCCGGCCGGGCGCCCACGTTCGGCCACGGTGGTGATCCGCAAGGCGGACGGCGGTGTGGTAGGCACCTGAAAAAGAAGCGGGGCGGAGCAGCCCTGCTGCTCCGCCCCGCTTCGGGCTGGTTTCGGCCTCGAAAAAGTCAGCCCAGGTAGGCCAGGTCCCGGACATCCGAGCGCAGTGCAGCCCGGTCCGGGTCGCGCATCGGCAGGCTGGAGAGGATTTCCAGCCGGCGGCGCAGCGACATCAGCATCGCGTTGGCGGCCTTGAGGGGGTCCTCCTCGCCGGTGGCCCCGCCCACCAGGTCCGGGTAGGCCCACAGCGCCGTGTCCGGCTGGCCGCTCCACTTGGGGGTCAGGTTCTGGATACCTTCGTCCATGGTGATGACGAAGTCCGCCTTGGGTGCGCCCAGGCGCGCGAACTCGTTCCAGTCGTACTGCTTGTCATCCCGCAGCGCGATGCCGGCAATCTGGATGGCCTGCAGGGCCAGCTCGTGCGGGCCCGTGGCCAGCATGCCCGGCTTGCCGCAGGAATAGGCGCGGAACCGGCCCTTGCTGACGTGCTCCAGGCAGGCCCGCGCCAGCACGCTGCGCAGGGAATTGCGCGCAGAAACAAAAACCACCACGTGAACATCTGACATTCGACCTCCGAAGTTGCACCAACACCGGTTTAAGCCTGGCCTTGGTGGATCTTACCGCGATGCAGGGATTGCATCCATCATGGGTTATTTGGAATGGGATTACCTTAGGACACGCCCGTCGCTGGCAATCACGGTCTGGGTGACATAATGGCTGATGCGGGATTTTCCGTCGAAAATGACATTGAATCCGCCCAGATCGCTGTCTTCCCTTTTCTTGAGTGCAATCAACAGAGAAGACCGGGTCACCGGCTGTGCCGACCGGGAAATGGCATTTTCCGTGAACTTCGCGGCGATAAACCCTGCCAGGCCCTGCGGCGTCGGCTCTTCATCGAAAAGGCGCCCCAGGGCTTCCCGGTATTCGCGGGCCACGGGCATACCGGCCGTGACCGGCGGTACCACCTGGGTGGCAACCACCGATATCTGCCGGGGTATTTTCGACATTTGTGCAAGTACCTGCAGATTCACATCGGCCAGGGCAATGACGTAGCACTGCCTGCCCGCCGGCATGGCCAGTTGCTGGATGAATTCGTGCAATTGCAGCGTATCGCCCAGGAAAAGGACCACCGGCACTTCCGGCTGGTATTTGTACCCGTTGGTACTGAAAGTGGAAGCCGGCACATGGTTGACGCTGATCCTGGTCGCCAGAGCCGCTCTCTCGACCGAGCTCCTCGATTGCTGCTCGTACAGGGGGGATGCGAAGACCGTCACCACCCGGGGCACGCCCATGACGGCGAGCGAGCGCACGGCAAACTCGATCTGCTGACGATGCCCCGCAAATATGTCGAAGGAGCCCTCAAGATTGCCTTTTTCGGCAGGGTTGTGCATCCAGGGCGCGATAATCGGCAGCGATCTGGCAATGCCTGCCGATTTCTGCAGTGCGCACAACTGCTCGGAAAGGTTGTTTCCCACACAGCCGGAAATGGCCACGCAGCGCGCATCGGAAATAATGCCATTCCAGGCATTTTTCACGGACTCTGGCGTCCCATCCACCTCCATTACCAGGTGCTGTATCTTTTTGCCGCGAATACCGCCCTTGGCATTGAGGTTCTGCCATGCCACCTTGGAGCCTGCCATGAAATCGCGGCTGACCTCCTGCTGGCCAGCCGACATATCCACCACCTGGGCAATGGCAATCGCATCCGGCTGCGCGGCCCTGGGCAATGATGAACTCCACCCCATTACCGAACCGGCCATGGACGCTGCGCAGTATTTAACCAGCTTTCTCCGGTTCGAACTGATCTGCATGGAGGCTCCGTCGCGATGGGTAAGTCCAGCCTCTCTCACTGCGAGAAAGGTGTTTCATTCTGTAATTTCTTTGTTGCAAAATAATGACCTGGGATTTACCCTGAAAGACCCTTCAAGTCACGAATGTTTAATGAAGCCGCCGTAGGCTGGCCGTCAGGGCGTGCCTTGCGGGCGCGCTGGCGCTCAGCCTGGCTGCCCAGGCTGGATCCAGCGTCCCTTGGCTCTTGTCTTTTACTGCGGGCGCACCAGCTCCCGGATGGACTGGTAATCCGCGTCCGACGCCGGCACGAAGCGCCGCCCACCCAGTTCGTTGAACATGGGCTGCAGCGCGGGAGAATCACCCAGAAATACCGCCCGGATCTTGTCCACGACGGGCGGGCACAGGCTGCTGCGGTAGACGAAAGGGTCCGTCGGTATGGGCGGCGACTTCCACAGGACCGCCAGCTCCCGGGGCGAGGCCGTCTTCTTCTGTCCATACTCCTCCAGCCGCCTGCTGGACACGAAGGTCGCATTCACCAGGCCCTTGTGGACTGCCTCCAGGGCGCGCAGGTGCGAGCCTGCGTAGGTGACCCGGCTGAAGTACTTCTCCACCGGCTGGCCGGTCAGTTTCTGCACGGCCTGCATGGGCAGCAAGGCCCCCGAGGTGCTTACAGGGTCGGTCAGGCTGAGGGTCTTCCCCTGCAGGTCCTTGAGCGACTTGAAACCGCTGTCTGCACGCACGACGAGGACCGCCCGGTAGGTTCCGGGTGCTGCGGCATCGGCGCGCAGGCCCTCGGACAGCACGGCAAACGCCGTGACCGACGGGGCGCGCTCCATCAGCAAGGCATACGAGGCCGGCCCCAGCTCGGCCAGGTCGATGGTGGCGGCATGCAGGCCTTCGACCACGGCCCCATAGGAATTGCTGCGCACCACCTCCACCCTTTTTTGCAGCACGCGCCCCAGCTCCTTCATCAGGGGGCGCAAGGCCTGTTCCTGCTGCGCGCCGTCGGCCTTGGGGATCGAGGCAAAGCGCAGCACGGAAGGATCGTCACAGCCCTGGGCCAGGCAGGCGGCGCTTGCGGATGCGATCAGGCAGCACACTGCCAGTCTGTGGAGGGGGGAGGAGATCATCATTCGGGCACGATGGTGGGCTGGTTCAGCAATCGAAGCGCTTCGTCGGCAGGCACGGGACGGCTCAGGTAGTAGCCCTGCACCTCGTCGCAGCCCGCGGTCTTGAGCTGGACGAGCTGGTCGAGCAATTCGACGCCTTCGGCGATGACCCGCATGCCCAGGCTGTGCGCCAGGGTGATGATGGAGGTCACGATCACGCCGACTTCCTTGCTGGTGCGGATGTCGTTGATGAAGGATCGGTCGATCTTCAGGCTGCTGATGGGCAGATGGCGCACCTGGCTCAGGTTCGAAAAGCCGCTGCCGAAGTCGTCGAGCCCGACCAGCACGCCCATGTGCTGCAGTTCCTCGAGCACCTGGATGGCCATGTCCAGGGGTTCGACCAGCGAGCTTTCGGTGATCTCCATTTCGATGTCGCCGGCGCCCAGGCCGTGGGCATACAGCAGTTCGGCCATGCGCCGGGGCAGCCCCGCATCGCGCAGCTGGCGGGGCGAGACGTTGAAGGCGAGCGGGACCACGTCCACTCCCCGCTGCCGCCACAGGGCCTGCTGGGTGCAGCAGGCCTGCATGACCCAGTCCCCGAGCGGGACGATCAGGCCGGATTCCTCGGCCAGAGGGATGAAGTCACCCGGGAAGACCAGGCCCAGCTCGGGATGCTCCCAGCGCACCAGCGCCTCAAACCCGACGATGCGGTAGTCCGACAGCCGCACCTTGGGCTGGAAGTGCAGCACCATCTCGCCTTTTTCGATGGCCTGCGGCAATTCCTCCTGAAGCCGCATGGCCCGGTCGGTCTGGGGACGGAGCGCCGCGTCGTAGTACGAGAAGCAGCCGCGCCCCCGGCGCTTGGCCGCGTACATGGCGGAATCGGCATTGCGGCACAGGCTGCTCACATCGTGCCCGTCGCGCGGGAAGAAGGCGATGCCCATGCTGGGGCTGGTCTGCACCTCGTGGCCTTCCAGCTCCGCGTAGGGCTGGCTCAGCTGGTGCAGCAGCTTGGTGGCGATGGCATCCACCGACTCGGCCGAATCCAGCTCGGTCAGCAGCACGGCGAATTCGTCGCCGCCCATGCGGCCCACGATATCGGCGCTGCGCAGTCCGTTTCGGAGCCGTTCCGCCACGGCCTGCAGCAGGCGGTCCCCGACATGGTGCCCCAGCGTGTCGTTGATGGACTTGAACCGGTCCAGGTCCATGTAGACCAGTGCGTAGTGCTTGCGGCTCCTGCGCGCGACTTCCAGGTGGCTGGCCGCGAGTTCATTGAACAGGCGCCGGTTGTGCAGTCCCGTGAGGTGGTCGAACGATGCCAGCGCCACCGCGCGCGCCTTCTCTTCTTCCAGCTGCGCGATCAGCGAACGCTTCTCGCCGTCCGCGCTCACCAGTGCCAAGAACAGCGACTGCTGGCGCCGAAACCCCCGCGCCAGGCCCCAGCTCGCCACCGCCAGCACCCCGGCCAGCACGGCGATGGTGGCCCAGACACGGATGCTGCTGCGCACATGGCTGGCGCGGATCTCCGACAGCTCCTTGCTCACCACCACGATGAACGGCGCACGCTCCACCTGGCGGGCGCTGGCGATGTGGCCGCCAATGCCCTGGGTTTCACCCGCGAAACTGGTTCCATCGGCCACTGACGCCAGCGCGGCAAGTTCCTCGAACCGGCGCCGCTAGCGCTGGTGCGTCAGGCCCTCGGCGCGGGCCTCTGCCAATTCCGTGCCGTCCCGCCCCAGGATGCGGATGACGCCGCTGCGCCCGATGTCGATGTTGCGGTACAGGCCGAGGAAGTAGCCCATGTCCAGCGTGATCAAGAGAAAGCCCTTGCTGACCCCGTACTCGTCGGCAATGGGAAACAGGACCGGCACCGCCCACAGGTTTTCCTGCGCGCGAACCGAGGCCAGCACCGCCACCGCGCGGGTTTCGGTGCTGTCGCTGCTGAGCACGATGGATTCCAGCTCCTCGCGCGTGGGCGCATTCGTGCCGGTGGGCGACGAGCTGTACACACGCCGCAGCGAGGTGTCGTAGAGCGAGAAATTCAGGAAGATCTGGTCGATGGCCAGCATGCTCACGAGGCGCTGCTCGGCTTCCATCCGGTCCCCGCTGAGCCAGGACTCCGCGGCCACGGCCACCGTGCGGCCCCGGTCCATCACCTGGGTGAGGTTTTCCGAGATGATGGTGGCCAGGCTTTGCTGCTGGGCTTGCGCATTGCTGTCCAGCAGCTGTTCTTCTGCCCGCAGGCGCTGCCAGGTCAAAAGGCAGATGAGCAGGACGGCGCACACGGCCAACGCCATGCTCGCCCACCGTATGCGCAGCCAGCCGTCCTGCCTGGATATCGTGTGCCGCGCCAATGGACCGGTAGATGATGGGTTGCGCACGCGGCGGAAGACTCACTCGGAAAACCGGTATTTTCGCAGTGCGTGCGCAACCATCTGTGACATTTTCATGTCACAGATGGTTATTTCATGTCATCAAGCAGACGCCGCT
Organism: Acidovorax sp. GW458-11-26-14-TSB4; assembly: GCF_059423865.1. Lineage (NCBI taxonomy): Bacteria > Pseudomonadati > Pseudomonadota > Betaproteobacteria > Burkholderiales > Comamonadaceae > Acidovorax > Acidovorax sp. GW458-11-26-14-TSB4. The sequence goes on along the minus strand of NZ_JBWKYR010000003.1, from coordinate 246,238 downwards.
TGCGTGGGGCGGCACACCTGCCTCAGAAGCTGGCGCGCAGGCCCACGGTCACGAGGCCGCCCTTGGCGGCGCGCGAGAGCTTGCCGAAGTGGTCGTAGTCGGCGGTGATGGCCAGGCTGCGCGACAGGCCGTACTCCAGACCGCCGCCCAGCATCAGCCCACGCTCGCGCCCGATGGGATTGGCACTGGCGGGCAGGACATTGCGGCCTGACACCCGGCCCTGGGCAATGCCGGCCCGGGCGTTGATCGCAATCGCATCGGTGACCGGAATGCGCCCGGTGGCCGCGGCATACAACACGCGGCCCTTGCCCTGCTGCTCGATCTCCGTCCCGCCCTGGCGCACGCGTTCGCTGAACTTGCCCAGTTGCGCATAGCCGGCCTCGGTGCCCAAGTTCTCGGTGAAGCGCAGGCCGCCATAGAGCTGGAGGCCGGTGCGTCCTTGCTGGCCACCGGCGCGCCGGGATCGGCCGGACGGTAGCGCGAGACGCCTGCCGCGCCACCGACGTACAGGCCCGTATGGGGCGCCGGTTCGGCCTGGGCGATGCCGGTCATGGCCGTGCGCAGTGCCAGGGGCACGAGCAGCGACATGCAGGCTGATGACCCCGGCCGCACTCCGTCCACCTCGGCCTGCAGCACACGGTCGAAGGCGTGGGCGGCCAGGATGCCAAGCTTGCGGGCGCTCAGCGCCTCGCCGGCCTCGTAGCCCATTTGCCCCATCAAACCGGCAATGGCGGGTGCGTCGGCCAGCATTGCCGTGCGGATGGACGGCAGCGCCGGCTCAGACATCGGAGTCTTCGATGCGTCCCACGGTGCGCCTGCGCACCAGCTGCAGCAGCTCCTGCACCGTGGCACGGGCGGCGCCCCGGTGCTGGCGTGCAAAGCGGGCCGCACGTTCGCTGGCGGCCGCCTGCTGCGCGGGGTCGCGCACCAATCGCATGGCCTGCGCGACGCCGGCCGTGAGGTCGGGCACACGCTGCGCTGCTCCGGCTTCGCACGCCAGCTCGGCAGCCTCGGCAAAATTGAAGGTGTGCGGGCCCAGCACCACAGGGCAGCCGCAGGCAGCCGCTTCGATGAGGTTCTGCCCGCCCAGCGGGGCGAAGCTGCCGCCCAGCAACGCCACGTTGGCCATGCCGTAGTACAGGGCCATCTCGCCCAGCGAGTCACCCAGCCACACGTCGGCCGGCTCGGGCTGCAGGCTCCAGGTGCTGCGGCGCGACACCGTGAGGCCTGCCGCCTGGAGCAGTTGCTGCACCTCGTCGAAACGCTGCGGGTGCCGCGGCACGATGAGCCATTGCACGGGTTGCGCCGCATCCGCACGCGAGGTGCTCCAGGCACGGATCGCGTCGAGCCACTGCGTCTCCTCGCCCTCGCGGCTGCTGGCCAGCATGGCCACGGGGCGCATCGCCTGCACGCGCCAGGCGCGCCCCAGCTCCAGCTGCGCCGCATCGGGCACCACGTCGAACTTGAGGTTGCCGAACACGCCCTTCACGTGGGCGCCGATGGCGCGCAGCCGTGCGGCATCGTCGTCGGTCTGGGCGTACACGGCCGCCAGGGCCCCATAGGCGGGCCGCGCCAGGGGCGACACTCGCTTTGCCTTGCGCAGCGAGTGCGCGTTGAAGCGGGCATTGGCCAGCACCAGGGGCACGCCACGCTGGCGGCACGCGGCCACCAGGTTGGGCCAGACCTCGGTCTCCATCAGGATGCCGATGGCCGGGCGGAACTGGCGCAGAAAGCGCAGCACGGCGCCCTGCGTGTCCCAGGGCTGCCAGACCTGCACATCGCCAGCCTGCAGCAGCTTCTCGCCTTCGGCCCGGCCGGTGGCCGTGCCATGCGTCAGCAGCAGGCGCATGCCGGGCAGTTGCGCGCGCAGCTCGGCCAGCAGGATGGCGGCGGCGCGCGTCTCGCCCAGCGACACGGCGTGGATCCAGACGAACTGGCCCAGCGGATCGGTGCTGCTGTGCAGCACCAGGCTGTCGATGGGCTGGGGGTAGCGGCCAAAACGCTCGGCCACGGCCACGGCATAGCCGGGCTCGGCAGCCGCGCGGCGGCGCAGCTTGCGGCGCAGCAAGGGCTGGGCGGCCCAGGTCACCATGGAGTACAGCGCGCGCGCGGTGCTCATGGAGACACCACGACCACCTGCCCCTGCCAGGCATCTCCCCTTCGGGAGGCGATGACCAGGCAGGCCCCAGCCCCGGGCGCCGCCGCCACCAGCTCGCCGCCTGGGGCCCAAAAGGCGCTGCGGCCGGCGCAGATGTAGCCACCCGTGGGGGCGCCATGGTTGGCCATGAGCACCGCCAGCCCCAAATCGGCGGCATAGCCTTGCAACTGGGCGGAATCCTGGGGATAGCCAGCCTCGGAGATCACCGAGCCGCAGGCATACAGGGAAGCACCCACGCCACGGGCGGCGCGGGCGTGCTCGGGGTGGGTGGTGTCGGCGCACACGGCCAGCGCCGTGGGCTGGCCTGCCAGCGGGCGCACATGGACGTCTTCGGTGCCGGCACTGGCGAATTGCTCTTCGCCAGGGTGCAGGTAACGCTTGCGGTACAGGGCAGCGCTGCCATCGGCCTCGAACACCCAGGCGCCGATGGCGGGCTTGCCGCCCGGCACGACCGCCGCTGCCGGAGCCCCCACCACCAGGGCCATGCCAGTGGCGCGGGCGGCTTCGCGCAGGGGCGCCAGCACGGCATCATCGGCGCCGAGCACCAGGTCCGCGACCAGCGCGGGCTCATAGCCCGTCAGCGACAACTCGGGAAACACCAGCAGTTGCACGCCCTGCTGCGCCGCTGCGCGGACCATGGCCAGGTGCGCCTGCACATTGGCCGGCACCTGGCCCGGCACGGAAATCGACTGTGCCGCAGCGATGCGCGGCGAGGGAGGCAGGGGGATGTTCAAGGACAAGGCATTCGCAAAGGGGGTCGGTCCGGAATCAGTGGGCAGCCGCACCCAGTTGGGCATCGGGCTTGACCTTGTGCAGCAGCGCCAGCATGGCCGCTTCGATGCGCTTCAGGGCCTCCTCGGTGTGCCCTTCGAAGCGCAGCACCAGCACCGGCGTGGTGTTGCTCGCGCGGATCAGGCCGAAGCCGTCCGGCCAGTCCACGCGCAGGCCGTCGATGGTGTTGACCTGGGCCGGCGCGCTGAAGCTGCCGGCCGCCAGGGCCTGCAGCTCGGCCGTGAGGCGGTGCGGCTCGCCTTCGGCGCAGGCCACGTTGAGTTCGGGCGTCGAAAAGCTGGTGGGCAGTGCATTGAGCACCGCGCTCGGGTCGGCGTGGCGGCTCAGGATTTCGAGCAGGCGGCAGCCGGCATAGGTGCCATCGTCGAAGCCGTACCAGCGTTCCTTGAAGAAGATGTGGCCGCTCATCTCGCCACCCAGGGGCGAGTCGAGCTCCTTCATGCGCGCCTTGATGAGCGAGTGGCCGGTCTTGAACATCACCGGCACGCCGCCCGCGGCCGCGATGGCCGGCGCCAGGCGCTGGGTGCACTTCACGTCGAACAGGATGTTGCCGCCGGGCACGCGGGTGAGCACGTCCTGGGCGAACAGCATCATCTGCCGGTCGGGGAAGATGTTGGTGCCGTCGCGCGTGACGATGCCCAGGCGGTCGCCGTCGCCGTCGAAGGCCAGGCCCAGCTCGGCATCGCTGCCCTGCAGCGCGGCGATCAGGTCGCGCAGGTTCTCGGGCTTGCTCGGATCGGGGTGGTGGTTGGGGAAATTGCCGTCCACCTCGGAGAACAGCTCGATCACCTCGCAGCCCAGGGCGCGGAAAATGGCCGGGGCCGTGGCACCGGCAATGCCGTTGCCGCAGTCGACCACGATCTTGAGCGGGCGCGCCAGCTTCACGTCGCCGACGATCCTGTCGCAGTAGGCGGGCAGCACGTCCACATGGCGCACGCTGCCGCCATCGGCGAGCTGCCAGCTTTCCTGCTCCATGGTGCGGCGCAGGGCCTGGATTTCTTCGCCGTAGATGGCGCGCCCATTGAGCACCATCTTGAAACCGTTGTAGTCGCGCGGGTTGTGGCTGCCGGTGACCTGGATGCCGCTCTGGCACAGCGTACTGGCTGCGAAATACAGGAGCGGCGTGGTGACCATGCCCACGTCGATCACCTCGATGCCTGCCTCCACCAGCCCCTTGATCAATGCGGCCGACATGGCCGGGCCGGACAGGCGGCCATCGCGGCCCACGGCCACCATGGTCTGGCCTTCGGCGCGGGCGGCGGTGCCGAAGGCACGGCCCAGGCCCAGGGCGACTTCTTCGTTCAGGGTCGACGGCACGATGCCGCGGATGTCATAGGCTTTGAAAATGGCAGGCGTGGGTTGCACGTGGAGGGCCTTTGCGGTGAGCGTTGGAACGGTGCTGGATTGTAGGGGGCGCCCCCTGCAGCTCCAGGGAGGGATCGTAACCATGTCTGCGGGGGCACATGTCCGAAAACGGCCAGACCGGATGTAGGCGCGGCCTATCATTCCACCCATGTCCACCCCCCTGCTCTCCCCTGGCCCCTCGTCCCCCGCCACCGCTGCGGCGGCGGATGACGAGGGCCGCTACCTGGCCCTGCAGACCCGTGATGCGCGCTTTGACGGCCGCTTCTTCACCGGGGTGACTTCCACCGGCATCTACTGCCGCCCGGTCTGCTCCGTGCGCACGCCCCGGCGCGAGAACTGCCGCTTTTTCGCCATGGCGGCCCAGGCCGAGAGCGCCGGTTTCAGGCCCTGCCTGCGCTGCCGGCCCGAGCTGGCGCCGCAGTCCCTGGCCTGGTCGGTACAGGATGCCACGGACATCCTGGTGCGGCAGGCGGTGCGCCTGCTCGATGCACCCGAGGGCTGGGCCAGGGACAGCCAGGGCGCCACGGTGGCCCGCCTGGCCGAACGCCTGGGCGTGAGCGACCGCCATCTGCGCCGCATCTTCGAGGCGGCGCTGGGCGTCTCGCCGCTGCAGTACCTGCAGACGCGGCGCCTGCTCACGGCCAAGCAGTTGCTGACCGATACGCCCCTGCCCATCACCCAGGTGGCGCTGTCCAGCGGTTTTGGCAGCGTGCGCCGCTTCAACGCGGCGTTTGCCGAGCACTACGGGCTCAACCCGGGCCAATTGCGCAAGAACGGCCGTGCGGAGGGCGTGCGCAGCACCGGCACGCTGCGCCTGGCCTACCGGCCACCGCTCGACGTGGCAGCCCTGCTCGCTTTCTTCGAACGGCGCAGGTTCCTCGGCGTCGAGTGGGTGCAGCAGGAGGGCGATGGTGCCCCGGCCCTGCGGCGCACGGTGCGCCTGTCGCCTGCCGTGACGGGCGCCACGGAGGTGACCGGCTGGCTCAGCGCCCGCTTCGACACCACGCGCCACCAGGTGCTGCTGCAGACCAGCGACAGCCTGTACCCGGTGCTGCCCGTGGTGATCGCCCGGGTGCGCGCCATGCTGGACCTGGATGCCGAGCCCGGCGCCATCAATGCCGTGCTGCACGAGCGTTTCCCAGAGGGTGATGGCCTGCGCGTGCCGGGCGCCTTCGACGGCTTCGAGCTGGCCGTGAGCGCCGTGCTGGGCCAGCAGATCACGGTGGCTGCGGCACGCACGCTGGGCCAGCGCCTGGTGGAACGGCTGGGCGAACCCATCGATACGCCCTGGCCCGAGCTCACCCGGCTGTTCCCGCCGCCCTCGGTGCTGGCCCGGGCCGAGGGCGAGATGCTCGGCCAGATGGGCATCGTGCGCCAGCGCCAGGCGGCCATCGTGGCCTTGGCACGTGCGGTGGACAGCGGCTCCCTGGCGCTGCATGCGGGCGCCGATGTGGCCGGCACCACGTCGGCCTTGAGTGCTCTGCCCGGCATCGGAGACTGGACGGCCCAGTACATCGCCATGCGCGTGCTGCGCTGGCCGGACGCCTTTCCTGCTGGCGACGTGGCATTGCACAAGGCCCTGGGCGTGCAGGGCCAGAAGAACCCGGCCCGCGCCGCCACCGAAGCTTCGGCCGCCTGGCGTCCGTGGCGCAGCTATGCCGTGTTGCGCGCGTGGGCGGAACTGCCCCTGCCCGGCACAGCCCAGGCCTCCACACCCCGGCCGCCGGCTGGGCAATGACCACCCACCACCGTCTTCCCGCCATGCAATTCCATCCTGCCACGGTGCAAGCACGCGCCGATTCCGCGCTGGGCCCCGTGCGCCTGGCCGCATCTCCGCTGGGCCTGGTCGGCCTGTGGTTCGACGGCCAGCGCCACCAGCCCAATGCCATGCTCGACGGCCCCAGCGCCTGGCGCGAGGTGGCTGGCCACGCCCTGATGCAGGAGGCCGCGGGCCAGTTGCAGCAGTTCCTGCACGGCGAGCGCCGCGGGTTCGACCTGCCGCTGGACCTGTCGGGCGGCACACCATTCCAGCAGGAGGTCTGGCGTGCGCTGCTGGCCATCGGCTGCGGCGCCACGTCCACCTATGGCGGCCTGAGCCGTGAACTGGGCCGGCCGCGTGCGGTGCGCGCCGTGGGGGCCGCCGTGGGGCGCAACCCGATCAGCGTGATCGTGCCCTGCCACCGGGTGCTGGGTGCGGACGGCAGCCTGACCGGCTATGCCGGGGGCCTGGAGCGCAAGGGCGCCTTGCTGGCCATCGAAGGCGCCCGTCCGCGGACGCAGGATCTGCTGGCGGCCTGAACGGCCGGCAGGCCCGCAGCCACCAAGAGGCCATCATCGCGGCCCGCAACCCCTTGTCAACCGGGCTTGTCAGGACGTGCACGGCGGCGCTGGAGGCTGTGGAACGGCCCTAAACTCTGCGCATGGGCCTTGCGTCGGTTTTTCATCTGCTTACAAGCTTTGCGGCACCGGCCCGCGCGCCCGCGGCTTCGCACGCACCGGGGGCTGGCCGCGGGCACCATGGCGCATAACACCCTGCTCGCGGGCAGCCTGTTGCTGCTGCTGACCGTTCTGGGGCTGGCGCTGCTGCCGCCCCGGGAGGTGCTGACCCCTTCGCGGCGCACCGAATGGCTGGCAGGGCTGGTGGGCGGCCTGGTGTCGGCGGCCATGCTGGCCGTGCTCAACTTCCAGGCCAGCGGCCCGGGCCTGGTGGCCTACCCTACGGCCACCGCCTTCGTCGCCCTGTGCTTCGGCGTGCGCGCGACCGCCCTCTCCGCGGGGCTGGCCTTCCTGGCCGCCACCTGGATCCAGGGCTCGCCCTCGCCCACGGGGGCCCTGGTGCTGGCCAGTGGCTGGGCCTGCGGAGCTCTGTGGCGGCGCGTGGCGCTCTACCGCGGCAAGCGCAGCTGGCCGGAGATGCTGGGCCTGGCAGCGAGCCTGCCGGTGGTGAGCGGCCTGGCGCTCAGCGCCGCGGGCGCCCAGGCCGAGGTCCCCACCATGGCGAGCTGGTGGGAGGGCCTGCCCTGGCAGCATGGCGCCGGCATCCTGGTGCTAGGCAGTTGCCGCCTGCTGCTGATCAGCAAGGCCCAGTCGATGGATGCGACGGAATCGGCCCACCGGTTCCTGGGCCAGCGCGAGCAGCAGTTGCGCATGGCCCTCGACTCGCTGAACGGCGGGCGCTGGGAGTGGGACGTGGACACGCGCCAGTTCCGCTGTGAAGGCGATTTCTATGCCCAGTTCGGCCTGGGCGAAGACGCGCTCAAGGCGCCTGGCCTGTGGCAGCGCTGGTACGACCTGCGCCACCCGGTGGACCGGGAACGCAACGCCGCCAGGCTGGCCCGGGCCATGGACGGGCTCGAGGACACCTACGAGGCTGAATTCCGCGTGCGCGACACCACAGGGCGCTGGCGCTGGCTGATGTCGCGCGGCATGGTGTCCCTGCGCGATGCGGGCGGCAAGCCGTTGCGCCTGATCGGCATGGACGTGGACATCTCCGCGAACCGCGAGGTCCAGCAGGCGCTGCGCGACTCGGAAGCCAAGTACACCTCGTTCTACCAGACGCTGCCCGATCCGGCGGGCATCACCCGCATCGCCGACGGCTGCTACGTCGACGTGAATCCGGCCTTCTGCGAGATGTTCGGCCTGTCGCACGAGCAGGTGGTGGGCCAGACCTCGACCGGCCTTCGGATCTGGGCCAGCGATGAGGAGCGCAAGCGCCTGCTGGACACCTACCAGCGCCATGGCAAGGTGGACCGCCTGCCCCTGGTGGCGCAGAGGCACGGTGTGCGCATCCCGGGGCTGATGTCGGCACGGTCCGTGCTTGTGGATGGCGAAAACTGTTTCGTCTTCGTTTTCCACGACATGACCGAAGCCCAACGCACCAGCGACGAACTGCGCGCACTCAATGGCCTGCTGCAACAGGCCGGCCGGCTGGCACGCCTGGGTGCCTGGGAGGATGTGCGCGGCAAGGGCCTGGTCTACTGGTCGGACGTGTGCTTCGACATCCACGGCATGCCGCCCGGCTCGCCGCTGCCCACCGACTACATCGACCGCATGGTGGCCCCGCCTTACCGCGAGCTGCTGCGCAACCATTTCCGCGCGAGCATCCTGGATCGCGCCGAATGGAGCCTGGAGCTGGAGGTGCACCACACCGATGGCCGGCTGGTCTGGGTCCGCGCCCGCGGCGAACCCGTTATCGAAAACGGCCGTGTCACCCGCGTGCGCGGGGTCATGCAGGACATCGACGAGGCCAAGCGCGCCAACGAACGCCTGCGCCAATCCGAGGAGCGGTTCTCGCGCATCTTCCAGCTCATGCCCTTCCCCATGGGCCTGTCGCGCCGCGCCGACGGCCAGTACCTGGACGTGAACCCGGCCTGGGAGTCCTTGCTCGGCATACCGCGCCAGGAGGCCATCGGCCAGACCGCCGTGCAACTGGGCATCTTCACCGCCGAGGACCGGCGACAGCTGATGCAGGCTTTCGAGCAGAAAGGCCCACAGGCCAGCCACGAGGTGACCCTCCATGGCCGCCCCAACACCCGGCTGACCGTGCTGCAGTCCATGCGCGCCATCGATTTCGACGGCGAACCCTGCTGGCTGTTCTCGGTGCATGACATCACCGACCGCAAGCGGTACGAAGAGCAGATCCGGGAGCGCGAAGAGCTGCTCTCGCTCACCATCTCCGCTGCTTCCCTGGGCCTGTGGGACTGGGACATGGCGCGTGGCACCATCACCGGCGACAGCCGCTGGGCCACCATGCAGGGCAGGACGCCGGGCACCATCGCGCAGACTTCGGTGCGCTGGACCAGCGCAGTGGCGGCGGAAGACATCGACCGCATCACGGCCGAAGTGGCGCGCCATGCGGCGCGGCCGGCCACGCCCTTCGATGCCACCTGGAAGGTGCCCGCACCCCATGAGGGCACGCGCTGGGTGCGCAACCTGGGCAAGATCGTCAGCTTCGACGCCGACGGTCAGCCCCTGCGCATGCTGGGCGTGGCGCTCGATGTGACGCCGCAGCGCGAGCAGGAGGTGCTGCTGCAGAAGATGGCGCACTTCGATGCCCTCACCGGCCTGCCCAACCGCGTGCTGCTGGCGCGCAGGCTGCAGGAATGCCTGGACCAGGCGCGCGAACGCGGTACCCTGCTGGGCGTGGGCTACCTGGACCTCGATGGCTTCAAGCCCGTGAACGACCGCCTGGGCCACGGCGCTGGCGACCGCCTGCTGGTGATGGTGGCGGGCCGCCTCACGCGCGCCCTGCGCCCCGGCGACAGCGTGGCCCGCCTGGGCGGCGACGAGTTCGTGATGCTGCTGCCCGACCTGGCCGACACCGCCGAGTGCGAACGCATGCTCTCCCGGGTGATGGAGAACATCTCCGCCCCCTACGCGCTGGACACCGAGCGCGTGCTCGTCACCGCCAGCATCGGCTACACCGTGTTTCCGCTGGACGAGGCCGATGCCGATACCCTGCTGCGCCATGCCGACCAGGCCATGTACGCGGCCAAGCAGGCCGGGCGCAACCGCTTCCACCAGTTCGATGCCGCGCAGGAACGGGCCCTGTTGGCGCAGCGCGAGCAGGGCAAGCACCTGCAAGAGGCCATCGCCGGCGCGCAGTTCGTCCTGCACCTGCAGCCCAAGGTGGACATGCGCAGCGGCGCCGTGGTGGGGGCCGAGGCCCTGGCACGCTGGCAACACCCCGAGCGCGGGCTGCTTGCGCCCGGTGCCTTTCTGCCGCTGCTGGAGGGCACCGAGCTCGAGATCAGCTTCGGCCAATGGGTGGTCGGGGCGGCCCTGGACCTTCTCAGGCGCCTGAACGGCCATGGCCTCGCCCTTCCCGTGAGCATCAACATCTCGGCACTGCACCTGCAGCACGCCGGCTTTGCCGACTGGATGGCCCGCACGCTGGCCGAGTGCCCCGACATCGATGCGCGCCAGGTGGAGATCGAGATCACCGAAAGCGCCGCGCTCTACGACCTCAGTGCCGTGGCCGCCACGCTGACGCGGCTGCGCGAGCTGGGCGTCACCGTGTCGCTCGACGACTTCGGCACCGGTTATTCGTCGCTCACCTACCTGCGCCGCCTGCCCATGGACACGCTCAAGATCGACCAGAGCTTCGTGCACGGCATGATGGGCGACCCCGGCGACCTGGCCATCGTGCAGGGCGTGATCGGCCTGGCCCGCTCCTTCGGCTACCGGGTGATCGCCGAAGGCGTGGAAACCATCGAACAGGGCCAGATGCTGCAGCAGCTGGGCTGCGCCCAGGCCCAGGGCTACTGCATCGCGCGGCCCATGGCGCTGGAGCAGTTCGTGGACTGGGCGGCCCAGTGGCAGACGCCGGCTGGCTGGCAAAGGCAGCGACCGCATTGATGCCGGGCATCTGGCACACTGCGGCCCATTTTTCTGGCGATCTGTTCCGATGCCCCTGGAAACCACCCTGCACTACACACCTGACCTGGTCCGCCACGCGGTCGCCTGCTTCTGGCGCCGCTCCACGGGCATGCGCACGCTGCTGGTCACTGCCGCCATGGCCACCTGGTTCGGCGTGCTCCTGGCACGCGGGGACCGGTCCTGGCAGATCGGCGTGACCGGTGCGGCCGTGGCCATCAGCCTGCTGGTATGCGCGACCGTCTATGCCGTGCACTACCGCAATGCCATGGGCAAGCTGCGTGATATGGGCGGCACGGCACAGGCCACCCTGCGGGCGGATGAGACAAGCTTCACGCTGCAGTCGAATGCGGGCCTGGCCACGCTGCCCTGGTCCAGTGTGAAGGAAATCTGGCAGTTCGAGCGCGTCTGGCTGCTGCTGTTCTCGCCCGCGCAGTTCAGCACCCTGCCGGTGGCCGATTTGCCGGCGGACCTGCGCGAGCGCATCGAATCCAGCGTGCGCGAGGCAGGCGGCAAGGTCCGGCAGATCCGCTGAACCGGGCTGGATCCGCCTCAGGCCGGGGAATCTCCCACCAGTTCACGCACCTGCTGCAGCGCGGCCGGGTCTTCCATGGTGGTCAGGTCGCCCGGGTCGCGCCGCTCGGCCACGGCCTGCAGGGCGCGGCGCAAGAGCTTGCCGCTGCGCGTCTTGGGCAGTACGGTCACGAAGTGCACGCGCGAAGGGCGTGCCACGGCGCCCAATTGCTGGTCCACGCGCTGCATGACCTCGCCCTCCAGCTTCAGCCGCGCGGCCGGCTCGCCCAGCGCGCTCGCGTCGCGCGCCACGGCAAAGGCCATGGCCACCTGGCCCTTGAGCGCATCGGCCACGCCGACCACGGCCACCTCGGCGATATTGGGGTGCGAAGCGATGCTCTCTTCGATCTCACGTGTGCCCAGGCGGTGACCGGCGACATTGATCACATCATCGGTGCGGCCCAGGATGAAGTGGTAGCCGTCGGCGTCGCGGATGCCCCAGTCGAAGGTGCTGTAGATCAGCTTGCCGGGAATGCTCTTCCAGTAGGTGTTGACGAAGCGTGCATCGTCGCGCCACACAGTCTGCATGCAGCCGGGCGGCAGCGGCCCCTCGATGGCGACCACACCCTTCTGGCTGGCGCCCGTGAGCTCTTCGCCCGTGGATTCATCGATCAGCTTGACGGCATAGCCGTACATGGCCTTGCCCGGGCTGCCGAAGCGCGTGGTCTGCGGCTCCACGCCATTGGCCAGCGTGAGTATGGGCCAGCCGGTCTCGGTCTGCCAGTAGTTGTCGATGATGGGCACCTGCAGCGCATCGCTGATCCACCGGGCCGTGGGCTCGTCCAGCGGCTCGCCGGCCAGCCACAGCGCCTTGAGGCTCGATACGTCGTACTTGCGCAGCCAGCTGGCATCCTGCTTCTTGAGCACGCGCACCGCCGTCGGGGCCGAGAACATGTGCGTCACCCTGTACTTCTCGACGATGCTCCACCACACGCCCGCATCGGGGCGGATCGGCAGGCCCTCGTACATGATGGTGGTCATGCCCGCGATCAGCGGACCGTAGACGATGTAGCTGTGCCCCACCACCCAGCCGATGTCGCTGGTGGCGAAGTAGGTGTCGCCGGGCTTCGCGTCGAAGATGTGCTGCATGCTGGCCGCCAGCGCCACGGCATAACCACCGGTGTCGCGCTGCACGCCCTTGGGCTTGCCCGTGGTGCCGCTGGTGTACAGGGTGTAGCTCGGGTGCGTGGCATCCACCCATTCGCAGGGCACGGTGGCATCGAGATGCTGGGCACGCAGGGCCGCCCAGTCATGGTCACGTCCCGGGTGCAGCTGCATCGGCGCCAGGCCGCGGTTGACCATCAACACGGCCTGGGGCTTGTGGCGCGACTGGGCGATGGCCTCGTCGAGCAGCGGCTTGTAGGGCACGACCTTGCCGCCGCGCGAGCCGGCGTCGGCGCTGACCACGGCCACGGGCTCGGCGTCCTCGATGCGCGAGGCCAGCGAGCCCGAGGCAAAGCCCCCGAACACCACCGAATGCAAAGCGCCAATGCGCACGCAGGCCAGCATGGCGAACGCCGCCTCGGCCACCATGGGCATGTAGATCAGCACCCGGTCGCCCTTCTTCACCCCCAGGGCCAGGAGCACGGCCGCCATGCGCTGCACCTCGGCATGCAGCTCGGCAAAGCTGTAGCTGCGCTCCGTATCCGTCTCGGTGGAGATGGCCACCAGGGCCGGCTGGTCGGCGCGCCCGGCGAGGTGCCGGTCCACCGCGTTGTGGCACAGGTTGGTGGTGCCACCCGCGTACCAGCGCGCAAAGGGCGGGTTGCTGTAGTCGCAGATCTGCCCCGGGGGCGTGTTCCAGTCGATGAGCCGGGCCTGTTCGGCCCAGAAAGCCTCGGGCTGCTCCATCGACTGGCGGTAGAAATCTGCGTAGCGCGTTGTGGTCATGCGGTGTCTCCTGCATCTCGTCTGCGCACCTCGGCTGGGGCGCATTTCTGAATTCATAATTATTCATGACGGGCTTGCGGGAAGCTGACGCACAGCGCGCGTCCGCGCCGTGCGGCGCAGGGGCCGCGGCACGGCGGTCCGGGGCGGGCTGTTTACTTGATCAGCGCCAGCACATCCTTGAAGTCCGGGTGCTCGCAGCTGCCCAGCCACTCGAAGGCGACCATTTCCGTGGTGACCAGCTCTGCTCCAGCGCCCGCCAGGCGGTCAAAGGCGGCGTCGCGGTTGCGGTCGGTGCGCGAGCCGCAGGCATCGGTCACGACCCAGACGTCGAACTCGTCCTCGATCAGGTCCAGCGCCGTCTGCAGCAGGCAGACATGGGCCTCGCAGCCAGCGATGACGATGGTGCCGCGCTCGGGCGCCTGCTGGGCAGGCTTTTGCAGGTGCTTGGGCAGGCTGCGCGCATTGCCGCCCTGCTGGGGTTTGGCAGGGGGGCGCAGCCATTCGCCCAGGCCTTCTTCCGCGGCGCTGAAATGCATCTTGGCCAGGGTGCGCTGGCAGAGCGCGCGCAGGGCTGCGTCGTTGGCGCCCAGGCGCGAAGGATTCTGCTCCGTGCCCCAGACCGGCACCTCCAGCAACTGCGCGATCTGTGCCAGGCGGCGCGCGTTGGCCAGCACGGCAGCAGCATCGGCAATGGCGGGCATCAGGCGTTCCTGGTAGTCCACCAGGACGAGTTGGGATTCAGAGGCGTCGAGCAGCATGGGCGATCTGGGGGGAATTCAATGGGAATGCCCCATATTGTCGCAGCCTCAGGCTGGGTCAGGATGCCGGTGCCAGCCGCAACAGGCGCCCCTGCGGGCTGTCCGTCAGCAGGTAGAGCCAGCCGTCCGGCCCCTGGCGCACGTCGCGGATGCGCTCGTTGTTGCCCTGCAGCAGCTTCTCTTCGCGCTGTACCTTGCCACCCGCCACCTCGATCCGGTGCAGCGTGCCGAACTTGAGCGAGCCCACGAACAGGCTGCCGCGCCAGGCGGCGCCATAGCGCTCGCTGGTCAGGAAGGCCATGCCCGATGGGGCGATGGAAGGCACCCAGTAGTGCAGCGGCTGCTCCATGCCGGCCTTGGCCGTGCCCTCGCCCACCTTGCCGCCGCCGTAGTTCTCGCCGTAGGTGATGACCGGCCAGCCGTAGTTGCGGCCCGGCTGGGGCAGGTTGATCTCGTCGCCGCCCTGGGGGCCGTGCTCGTGCATCCACAGCTTGCCGTCGGGTGCGAGCGTGGCGCCCTGGGCGTTGCGGTGGCCGTAGCTCCAGATCTCGGGCAAGGCGCCAGCACGCTCGCGGAACGGATTGTCGGCCGGCACCGTGCCATCGGGCGTGATGCGCACGATCTTGCCGTGGTGGTTGTCGAGCTTTTGCGCGTCGTCCTTGCGGTGGTAGCGCTCGCCCAGCGCCAGGAACAGGTTGCCGTCGCCCGCCTGCACGATGCGGCAGCCAAAGTGCAGGTTGCTGGCCACCTTGGGTTTCTGGCTGAAGATGACCTTGACGTCCTGCAGCGAGCGCCCGTCAGCCGCCAGCGTGGCGCGCGTCAGGGCCGTGCTGTTCTCGGAGGCTCCGGCGGCGCCGGGCTCCGAGTAGCAAAAGAAGATGCGCCGGTTCTTCGCGAAATCGGCATCGGTCACCACGTCGAGCAAACCGCCCTGCCCTCCGGCAGCAATGCTGGGCAGCCCGGACAGTGCGGGCCCCAATTGGCCGTTGGCTTCGACCACGCGCATGCGGCCCGGCCGTTCGGTGACCAGAAAGCGGCCCTCCGGCAGAAACGCCACCGCCCAGGGGTTGACCAGGCCCGTTGCCACTGACGCCAAGGTGACACCCTTGGCTGGCTGGGCGGCAGCCGGCATGGCGAGCATGCCCCCGCAGGCCAAGGCAGCGAAAAACCCCAGAGATGCAGGAGAAATGGTGCGTTTTGGCGTCAGATTCATGTCAACCATCGTAACAGCGGCCCCATTTTCTCGGGTTTCCGTACGGGAATCGGGAGCGCATGTCCAGCCAGGCCGTCACCACATACGTGACTTCCCTCACAAAATGTGCCAATTCGCGTGGTACCCTCCGCACCCATGTCCAAATGGTTTTGCACCCTCCTCATGGCTTGCGCTGTCAGCGCACAGGCTGCACCATCCACCGGTCAAGCGGATGACATGGAAAAAATCCTGATGGACAAGGGTCTCATGTCCCAGTTGAAGGACGTGCAGCACACCGTGGCAGACAAGGCACACACGGTGGCGGACAAGGCGTCCGATCTCGTGGGCAATGCCATGGGCTTCCTCGGGGTGCGCTACAAGCGCGGTGGCAACAGCGCCGAGACCGGATTCGATTGCAGCGGTTTCGTCCGCGCGATGTACGAGCAGACGGTGGGCCTTTTGCTGCCCCGCCGGGCGGACCAGCAGGCCGCCACCACCACGGTGATCGACAAGAAGGAACTGCAGCCGGGCGATCTGGTGTTCTTCAACACCATGCGCCGTGCATTCAGCCATGTGGGTATTTACGTGGGTGATGGCAAATTCATTCACTCTCCTCGCAGTGGATCGGAAGTGCGGGTCGAAGACATGCGTGTTTCCTACTGGCAGCGCCGTTTCGACGGGGCACGCCGCGTCACCCCGGCAGCCGCTGCGGTCGAAGCCAACACCCCAGCTGCCAAGTAAGCCGAACGGCCTGCTTCAATCCGCATGACAAAGCGCGCCAACGGCGCGCTTTTGCGTTGTGCGCTCATGGTTTGACCACGTAGGTGGATTCCGTGCTGCGGATCGGGCCGCCTGTCACGTTCACCGGCCGGGCATTCGGGTTGCGCAGGAATTCCTTGGCGGCTGCCATGTCTGCCTGGTAGCGCGCCCGGGCCTGGGCCTCGCAGGAGCGGCGCTCGGCCCCCGCCTGGGCACGGCACTCCTCCAGCGCCACCTTCATGCCGCCGCCCGCCTCGCGGATGGCGGTGTTGTAGCGCTGCTGGGGTGTCATGTCTGCCACGGCACCGCGCTGCAGCGATGCCTCGTCGCCCTGCGCATGCGTGGTCGACGGTGCTGCGAAAAACACTCCCACCACGAGCGCTGCCGCCGCGACAAGGGACGTCGGACCAATGGGTGGGGTCAATGGCTTGCGCATGGCGGGCCTCCTTGGGGGCAGATGCAGGACATGCGAGTCACTGTAGACACGAAGCCGGGCGGCCGTCATCAGCGGCGCGCGCGCCGCCCTGTGCGGCAATTCCTACACAGGCACCCGTATCCATTGTCAACAACTGCGAGCCGTGCATCCAATGGCTGCTGTCCGACAGACGGGGGGCACGCTGCGCGGCTACAGTCGGCCATTCCTTCTTTCACTTGCATACAAAGCGATAAACCATGTTTTCACTGATAGGAACGCTGCTCATCGGATTGGTCGTTGGCTTCATTGCGCGCGCCATCAAGCCAGGAAACGACTCCATGGGCTGGATCATGACGGCCCTGCTGGGCGTGGCAGGCTCGTTCCTGGCCAGCTATCTGGGTGTGGCCATGGGCTGGTACCAGCAGGGCGACGCAGCGGGCTGGATCGCCTCCATCCTGGGTTCCATCGTGCTGCTGATCATCTACGGCCTGATCAAGGGAAAGAACTGAGCACCGTGCCGTTGTCCTCGGGCAGGTTCGGCCCCAGATCAGTCAGGCAAGACACTTTGAGGATTTGACCGATGCCCACTGCCCGACAAATGGCCGCTGACGATCCCGCGCTCACTGCTGCCGTGCAGCGCAGCCAGCGCATGCTGCACCGGCGTGCCCTGGTGGCGGCTGCCGCCAGCACGGTTCCCGTGCCAGGCCTGGATTGGGCCGTGGACGCAGCCCTGCTCTCACGCCTTCTGCCCCAGATCAGCGCAGAGTTCGGCCTGTCGGCCGAACAGCTCGACCGCCTGGATCCGGAAAAGCGCGAGAAAGTCCAGAAGGCCGTGGCCCTGGTCGGCTCGGTGCTGATTGGCAAGTTCATCACCCAGGAACTGGTGCTGCGCGCCGCCCGCACCGTGGGCCTGCGCCTGACCACCAAGCAGTTGGCCAAGTACGTGCCCATTGCCGGGCAGGCGGTGTCGGCCGCCATCGGCTATGCCACGCTGCGCTACCTGGGCGACCAGCACATGCGGGACTGCATCCGTGTGGTGCAGGAGGCACAGCTGCAGCTGCCAGCCCCTGCGGCCAAGGGCTGACCTTTTGCTCACCTACTCAGAACAGGTGAAGTTGCCGGCATCCTCCACGCTGCCCGACCCCTTGTACTTGGCGAACTTCGGGTAGGCGCACAGCGGCCGTGTGCGGTTCGGGTAGTCTGCCTGGGTTGGCAACGCCTTGGCGGCGATGGTGTCCGGAGCAACACCCTTTTCCACCCAGTCGACCATGGTCTGGATCGAGTCGAAGGTGTCCGTGGCCGGGCCGCCCGAGCAGTGGTTCATGCCCGGTACCAGGAAGGTCCGTGCAAAGCCCTGGGTGCTGGCCATGCCGCCATTGTTGGCGGCCAGCCGCTCGTAGTAGTCCACCGTGTCCTTGGCCGAGAAGATCGGGTCCGACATGCCATGGATGAACAGCAGCTTGCCGCCGCGCTGGCGGTAGGCGGTGAGCTTGTCGTCCGCATAGGTGTCGTAGATCGCCGAGTAGGCGGCCATGCGCGCCGGGTCGGTGTCGAAGTTGAAGCCCAGCGGGTTGAACGTGAGGTCGGGCGGGGTGAAAAACTCGTTGACGAGGGCATCGACCATCAGCGTGATGTAGCGCGCGTCGGGCGTGGCCGTGGTCGAGCTGCCCAGCGTCCAGGCACGCCAGCCGGGCGCGGCCAGGCCCGGGTCCCAGGGCTGGCCGGCATACAGCGCTTGCCCGGCCGAGTTGCGTGGCCCGGTGAACACCTTGGTGAGGGCACCCACCTGGGCTGCCGACAGGCATTCAGCCCCCTTGGCACCGCTGCACTGCAGCACGGCCGGGTTGAACTGGCAGGCCTTGGTGTTGCCGACCATGCCATCCACCACGCCGTCGGCCGCATCGCACGAGGACTTCACTGCATTCGCCACCAGGTTCAGGTCGGCATTGCTGAAGGCCTGCGAGAGGATGCGGTTGCCCGCGGAATCCTGCGGTGCGATGGCGTTGAAGGCGATGGTGTTCCACATCGCGGCCACCGTGGCGCCGCTGGACACCCGCATGGCCGGCGCGCCGGCCGTGATGGCGTCAAAGTAGTCCGGAAAGCGCTGCGAGAACACCATGCCCTGGCGGCCCCCGCCCGAGCAGCCCGAGAAGTACGACCGGTCGGGCTTGCGGCCGTAGTGCGTGGCGATCAGCGACTTGGCCGACACCGCCGTCTTGTCGTAGGAGTTGTAGGCATGGTCGATGCGCGCCTGCGGATCGGCGCCGAAGCTCGCCGTGGTACCGCTGTGCCCCGCGTCGGTGGACACGACTGCAAAGCCCTGGCCCAGCGGCGATGGCGTGCCGCCCGAGATGCTGGAGCTGAGCGAGGTATCGCGCAGGATGCCGTCGTTGCCGCCGCCGCCGATGAACAGGAAGCGGCCGTTCCAGTTGTCCGGCAGGCTCAGCTGGAAGCCGATGGCGTAGTTCTTGCCATCCACCCCGACACGCGGGTTGATGCTGCCCGTGACCACGCAGTGGCCCGGCAGCAAGGCGCCCGTGGCCGCACCGCCTGGGCGCTTGGTGTCGGGCGGTACATAGCTGGTCGCCAATGTGGTGGCCGCCAGCCTGGCGCTGGCGACCAGGTCGGTACAGGCGGCCGCATAGGCGCCATTGGCGGGCGGCCAGACGGGCCCGTCGTTGCTGCCGCCGCAGGCGGCCAGGGCGAAGGGCAGCAGCACCGTGGCGGGCAGCGCCGCGCGGCGCACGGCGTGTGCGCGAACAAGGATGGATGGCATGGTCTGTCTCCTGGGCTGTTTTGTGGTTCTCGGTGGGGTCTAGTCCGCCTTGAAGCCCGTGGCGGCCACAGCCTTGCCCCAGGTCACCGTGTCGGCGGCGATGATCCTGGTGAACTCCTGCGAGCCGGTGCCCGTCACGCGGAAGCCGGCCTCTTCCATCTTGGCCTTGCCCTCGGGCGACTGGACGGCCTTGACGATGTCGGCACTGAGCTTGGCCACGATTTCGGGCGGGGTCTTGGCGGGCGCCACGATGCCGAACCAGGACGAGAACTCCAGGTTGGCATAGCCCTGCTCCTTGATGGTGGGCACATCGGGCAGCGCATTGGTGCGGGTGGCACCGGTGCTGCCCAGGGCCGCCAGCTTGCCGGCCTTCACGTTGGGGGCAGCCAGGCCCACGCTGGCGAACACGCCCTGCACGTCGCCGCTGAACAGGCCGCCCAGTGCGTCGGTGGTGTTCTTGTAGTGCACCGGCTCGGGCTTGAGCTGCACGGCATCACCGAACATGAAGGCGCCGAAGTGCCCCGGCGTGCCCGCGCCGAAGGTGGCCAGGAACAGGCCCTTTTGCTGCTTGGTCCAGTCGACGAAGTCCTTGACGTTGCGTGCCGGCACCTTCTGCGGGTTGACCAGCAGCACGAAATCCGAGGTGACCACCTGGCTCACCGCCACGAAGTCCTTTTGCGGCGCGTACGGCAGCTTGGTGTAGCTGCTGGGCGCAATGCTCAGCTGGCCGGTCTCGCCCAGCATCAGGGTGTAGCCGTCGGGCTGGGCGCGTGCCGCCTCGGTGGCGGCGATCAGCCCGCCCGCGCCGGGCTTGTTGTCCACGATCACGCCCTGGTTGCCCCAGGCCTCGGAGAGCTTTTGCGCCAGCAGCCGCGCCACGATGTCCGGCCCCGTGCCGGCCGGGAAGCCCACGATGATGCGCACGGGCTTGTTCGGGTAGCCGGCAGCGGCGTTCTGGGCCTGGGCGGTCGCCCAGGGGGCGGCCAGGCCGGCCACCGCAACGGCGGCCAGCAGTGCGCGGCGTGCAGGGGTGAAAGAAGGCTTCATGGTGATGGTCTCCATTGGTTTTTTGTGAGGAAGGTCGGGAAATACTCAGGCCAGTTCGAAGAAGCGCATGGCCACGGCGTCGGGATAGCGCGCCCCCGAGCCCACGAACATGCGCTCGGCGATCCAGGCCAGTGCGGGCGAGGCGGTCTCGAAGCTCGGGCTGCAGCGGAAATAGATCTGCCCCGGGTCCACGGGCTCGCCGCGCACCAGGCGCGCGATCAGCTCCGGCGGGCCCGAGCGCACGGCGCGGTTCTGCACATAGATGAAGTCGCCGCCATCGGTCTCGAGCACATAGCGCGCATCGAGCTCGGAGAGCCGGCCGTTCACGATGAGCTGGAAGTCGGCGCCGCCGGGCAGCACCCGGGCCGTCCAGCCCTCGCCCGTGGCGGTGCCGCCGGTGATGGGGATCAGGCGCCGCAGGCCGTGGGCGGTCTGCCCCACCTCCTGCGGCACGCCCACCTGCACGCGCAGGTCGGCAAAGAATTTCAGGCGGGGTTCGGGCAGGGATGAGGGGTCGGACATGGCGCTGATTCACGGCAAAATTGGTTATGAACCTAGCGTAAATCCGGTTGTGTGCGGGGCCTGTCATCCCTGAGGATGACAGCGCGATGACACGGATCTCCCACACCCCTACCCCAAGCCCATGAGGCAATGGCTCCCCTCCTCTCCCCCCGCAGTGCAAGGCCAAGGCAGCCGTGCGGTGGCGGGCATGGTGCAGCGCCTGGGCGAGCCCGGCTTTGCCGGCGGTTTGCTGGAGGAACTGGCACCGGTGCTGCCCGCGGCCTCGTGGTCGGTGTACCGTACGGGCCAGCGCTGCAAGCCCACCCTGTTCATGTCCGCCAGCCGGGGCGTGCCCGACACCACGCAGGACTGCTGGTGGGCCTACCTGTCAGGCCCCTACCGCCAGGACCGCACCTGGGGCCGCGCCTTCGAGGACGTGCCTGCCGAACCGCTGACCCGCCTGTGCCACGTGGCGGCCAGCGAGGTCGAGGGCGAGCACCGCGCGCGCGTCTACGAGGCGCATGGTGTGGCCGAGCGCGTCTCGGTGGTCGACTACGAGAGCGACGGCTCGGTCTTCGCCGTCAACTTCTACCGCCACCAGCACCAGGCACCGTTCCGCGATGGCCAGATCAGCGACTTCGAAGGCATGGCGCCGGTGCTGCTCGCCCTGGCACGCAAGCACATCGCGCTGGCGCGCCCGCCATCCCTGCCCGTGGTGCAGGAGCATGCCGGCATGGACGAAGTGCTGCCCGCCATCGCCGCGCTGCCCCAGGGGGTGCCTGCCCTGCGCGAGCGGCTGCTGCGCCTGCAGCCCGACCTGACGGACCGCGAACTCGATGTCTGCGCCCGCGTGCTGCAGGGCATGACGCACGAAGGCATCGCGGCCGACCTGGGCCTGGGGGTGCCCACGGTCAAGACCTACCGCAACCGCGCCTTCGCGCGCATGGGCATCCACTTTCGCAACGAGCTGTTTGCGAAAGTACTGGGCCGCTGATCCAATCTATCCCGGCAGGAAGGGCGGCGGGCGGCGCCGTATCGTCTGCGCCTTCACCACGGCCGTGCTGGTCTCGGCCTTGTCGGCAATGCGGTCGAGCACGCTGTCAAGCTGCTCGATGGAGCGCACGTAAACCCGGGCGATGAAACAGTCGTCGCCCGTCACCTTGTCGCACTCGCAGAACTCGGGCGTGTCGCGTACCAGTTGCTCCACAGCCGCCAGTTGCCCCGGCAGCGGCTTGATGCGCACGATGGCCTGCAGCTGGTAGCCCAGGGCGCGCGGCTCGATGTCGAGCGTGAAGGCGCGGATCACGCCGCGCTCCTCCAGCCGGCGCAGGCGCTCGGACACGCTGGGCGCCGACAGGCCCACCCGCTCTGCCAGTTGCTTGAGCGAGGTGCGGGCATCCGCGTGCAATACGGTAAGAATGGATTGATCGACCAGGTCCATGGAAAACTTCTCCAAACTCAATTCAAGCCTTTGATTGTTAGGATTATTTCTGAATTCGCCTTTCTTCAGCCATTCATCTTGTGGGGCCGTTTTTCTACACTTGCAGCATCTGATGACAAGGGTTGAACGGTAATGGACAAGCAGACAAAAGGCACGCTGGAAATGGGCGGCGCCATGGCGATTTCGGGCACGATAGGCTGGTTCGTCGTGCAGTCGGGCCTGCCGGCGCTCGACGTGGTGTTCTGGCGCTGCGCCTTCGGCGCGGCCACGCTGGCCGGGGTGTGCGCGGCCATGGGGCTGCTGCGCGGGGTGCTGACCTGGCGCCAGGCGGCCTGGGCGGCGCTCGGGGGCGTGGCCATCGTCACCAACTGGCTGCTGCTGTTCGGGGCGTATGCGCATGCCTCCATCTCGATCGCCACGGCGGTCTACAACACCCAGCCCTTCATGCTGGTGGCCTTTGGTGCCCTGCTTTTCGGCGAGCGCATCACTGTCACCAAGCTCGGCTGGCTGGCCCTGGCGTTTGGCGGCATGCTGCTCATCGTGCAGGCCCGGCCGGGCGCCAGCTTTGCGGGCAGCAACTATGCGCTGGGCATAGCCATGGCGCTGGGTGCAGCCTTCTTCTGGGCCGTGGCCTCGGTGATCGCCAAGCGGCTCACGGGTACGCCACCGCACCTGATCGCGCTGGTGCAGGTCTGCGTGGGCGTGCTCATGCTGGCGCCGTTCACCCACTTCGGCGACCTGCCCACGGACGCCCGCACCTGGACGCTGCTGGTCACCGTGGGCGTGGTGCACACCGGCATCATGTACATCCTGCTCTACGGCGCGGTGCAGAAGCTGCCTACCTACCTGCAGGGCGCGCTGTCCTTCATCTACCCGGTGGTCGCGATTGCCGTGGACTTCATCGCCTTCGGCCACCGGCTGCAGCCTGCGCAGTGGCTGGGCGCAGCCGCCATCCTGCTGGCTGCGGCGGCCATGAACCTGCAGGGCAGCCGGCCGCGGGCGACGCCAGAGCCTGCGGCACAGGGCAACCGCTCCTGAGCATTGCGCACAAAATATCAAAAGCAGCCCGCGGCCATGGGCACCATCGGCAGCTCCCATAAAACTTCAAGGAGCGCCTATGGACAACGCACTGCAAAGCACCTGGGAAACCTACGTCGTCTCATGGAAGGCCACCACCGCCGCTGAAAAACAGACCCTGTCCGCCGAGCGTTTCATGAGCCACCACCGGCTCTGCATGGCGCAGTGGAAGATAACAGCGGCACACCGGCGGTGCCGACCTGGAAATCCACGGCCCCGGCTACCAAGTCGGATCGGAAGCATCGGTGATGCACTATGCCGTGCCCGTGCTGGAATAGTCCGGGCACAATCACCGCCCAGTGACACGCCCTGGTGACCCTTTTTCCTCCCCTGCAGAACCCACCCCTCCGCGCTCCGACCGCCAGGCGGTGATCGCCGCCTGGGTGGCCGCCCTGCGCCGCCAGGCCGGTGCCGATGCGCTCAAGGCCCTGCCCCCGCTCACCGACGCCGAGGCCGCGCGCGTGATGGGGCTGATGCGCGGCGATGGCGATCAGGCGCCCACATCCTCCCAACGCCCCGCACTGCCCGCAGGCATTGCCGCCGGCCATTTCCAGCCGCGCATCACCCTCATGACCCTGGGCCGCGGCGATGGGCTGCTGGGCCTCAAGCCCCAGGGCAAGATGGGGCCGCGCGGCGACAGCGTGACCCTGGTGCAGATCGACTGGACCTACCGGCTGGAGGACACGCCCCAGGCCGCCACCGCCTGGCAGGCACCGGCGCCCACCTCCATCCTCAACTCGCGCCCGGCACCGCTCGTGGACCTGTACGACACCGGCGGACCCGTGGTACGCATGCAGCGCGACCTGGCGGCCGAATCGGACGCCATGGACCGGGTCTGGGAGCTGGGCCTGCAGCCCCTGGACACGCGCACCCTGCAGTGGCGCAACCGCGATGCCGGCGCCAGCCTGGGCCCGGTATGGACGCTGGCGCAGGAGGCCTTCTTCGGCGACTTCTGGGCCGAGCAGGTACCGCAGCTTGCGTCCCAGGGCTGGAGCGTGGTGGTACGGCCCGGCTTTGCGCACGAGAGCGTGCCCGTGCAGCGCTGGAAGCTCCTCATCGCCCCCGACACCGGCGAGGTGCTGGGCAAGGAACTGGCGGGCCCCGTGGGACCGCGCGAACGCCCGGTGCAGAAGCTGCAGCTGCCCGCACGCGAGG
The DNA here is from genome assembly GCF_059423865.1 of Acidovorax sp. GW458-11-26-14-TSB4. NCBI lineage: Bacteria > Pseudomonadati > Pseudomonadota > Betaproteobacteria > Burkholderiales > Comamonadaceae > Acidovorax > Acidovorax sp. GW458-11-26-14-TSB4. The sequence continues at coordinate 221,964 of NZ_JBWKYR010000003.1, read as the reverse complement.
GCGCCTGGCTGCTCAGCCTGGGCATCGAGATCGATGGCGAGACGCTGGACCTGGCGCCCATGCTGGCCGACCTGCTCAAGCGCGACGCACGCTGGCTCATCGCGCGGCGCATGGCGCGCATCGACGACCTGGAGATCATCTCTCTGCGCGCCCCCGGCGGGCGGCGCATCGACGCGCCCGCCGGCCCACTCAAGGCCATCGTGGGCGCCATGGTGGACCTGATCACCGATCCCGAGCGCAACCAGCGCCAGAACGGCGACCCGCTGCGCCTGGGCGCCTGGGAGCTGCGCCGGCTCGAAGCCCTGCGCGCCGGGCTGGTGCAGGCGCACCGTGTAGACAGCGCCAACGACTGGCAACTGCAGGGCGATGTCGGCCTGTCCCAATTGGCCAAACGCCTCAAGGCCATCGGTACGCCCGAGCCGGTGCCCGCGCCGCAGGGCCTGCAGGTGCAGTTGCGTCCCTACCAATTGGAGGGCCTGGCCTGGCTGCAGTACCTGCGCGCGCAGGGCCTGGGCGGCATCCTGGCCGACGACATGGGGCTCGGGAAGACCGCGCAGGCGCTGGCCCATATCCTGGTGGAAAAGGAGGCCGGGCGCCTCACCCGCCCGGCCCTGGTGGTGCTGCCCACCTCGCTGCTGTTCAATTGGCAGGCCGAGGCCCGGCGCATGGCGCCCGGCCTGCGCGTGCTGGCCCTGCATGGGCCGGACCGGGGCAAGGCGTTTGCCGAAATAGGCGACCACGACCTGGTGATGACCACCTACCCGCTGCTCTGGCGCGATGTGGAGGCGCTGGCGGCGCAGGCGTTCCATCTGCTCATCCTCGACGAAGCCCAGATGGTCAAGAACGCTGGCAGCCGCAGCGCCCGCGCCCTGCGCCGCCTGCAGGCCCCGCACCTGCTGTGCCTGACCGGCACCCCGCTGGAAAACCACCTGGGCGAGCTCTGGGCGCAGTTCGACTTCCTGATGCCCGGCTTTTTGGGCGACGTGCGCAGCTTCAACGCGCGCTGGCGCAAGCCCATCGAGGAAAACGGCGAAACCCTGCGCGCCCAGTTGCTCTCGCAGCGCGTCCGCCCCTTTATCCTACGCCGGCGCAAGCAGGACGTGGCCACCGAGCTGCCCCCGCGCACCGAAGTCATCCAGCATGTGCAGCTGCAGGGCAAGCAGCGTGAGCTGTACGAGGCCGTGCGCACCGCGGTGGACAAGCAGGTGCGCCGCGTGCTGGAGCGCGAGAGCTTTGACGGCGCGCAAATCACCATCCTCGATGCCCTGCTCAAGCTGCGCCAGGTGTGCTGCGACCCGCGCCTGGTCAAGGGCAGCAAGATGGCGGCCACCATGGAACGCGCCAAGCTCGAACTGCTGGCCGACATGCTGCCCGCGCTGGTGGCCGAGGGCCGGCGCGTGCTGGTGTTCTCGCAGTTCACCGAGATGCTGGAGCTGGTGGCCGAGCAATTGCAGGCGCTGGAGCTGCCCTTCCTCGCCCTCACGGGCCAGACACCGCCGGGCCGGCGCGGCGCCGTGGTGCAGCGCTTCCAGGCGCAGGACGAAGCCAGCCCGCCCATCCTGCTCGTGAGCCTCAAGGCCGGCGGGGTGGGCCTGAACCTCACGGCCGCCGACACGGTGGTCCATGTGGACCCGTGGTGGAACCCGGCCGTGGAGGAGCAGGCCACGGCCCGCGCCCACCGCATCGGGCAGGACCAGCCGGTCTTCGTCTACAAGCTGGTGGTGCAAGGCAGCATCGAGGAGCGCATGCTGGAATTGCAGGCACGCAAGGCCGCGCTGGCCCAGGGCGTGCTGGGGCACGACGAGGAAGGCGCCGCGAAGTTCAGCGAGGCCGACCTGGTGGCCCTGCTGGCGCCGCTGTCGGAGCCGCAGAACAACCCGCTGGCGATACCGGGTGAAGATGCCAGGCGCTGGGGTGGCACGGGTCTGCGCAGGCCCCGGCCCTTTGTGCCTGACCCCTGACCGCACCAGGGCGGTCGCCAAAGGTGCAGAATTCAAAAGCAAGCTTCGGGGTGCGTGGAAAGCGGTCCATTTTTACAGTAGGCCATCCCATCCACTTGCGAGGTCTACCATGCACTCCACCGCAACCGCTGACAGCCCCATGCCGTCCACCCGCCCCTCCAAGGCCGCCTTGGCCGCAGCCACCCTGGCCGATCCGCGCTGGGCGGCGGTGCGCATGCGCGATGCCTCGGCCGACGGCCGCTTCTACTACTCGGTGCAGACCACAGGGGTCTACTGCCGGCCGAGCTGCGCGGCCCGGCCGGCGCTGCCCGAGAACGTGCGTTTCCATGACAGCACGCTTGATGCCGAGCGCGCCGGCTTTCGCCCCTGCAAGCGCTGCAAGCCCGGCCAGGCATCGCCCGTGGCGCACCACGCCGCCCTGGTCACCGAGGCCTGCCGCATCATCGAGGCGGCCGACACGCCGCCCACACTGGACGAGTTGGCCACCCGCGTGGGCCTGAGCGCCCACCACTTCCACCGCATCTTCAAGCAGGCGACGGGCCTCACGCCCAAGGCCTATGGCGCCGCCCAGCGCGCACAGCGCGTGCGCAGCGAACTCGCCGCACCCCAGGCCGGCAGCGTGACCGAAGCGATCTTCAACGCGGGCTACAACGCCACCAGCCGCTTCTACGAAGAAGCCGACGGCGTGCTGGGCATGACGCCCACGCGCTACCAGGCCGGGGGCAGGCAGGTCACCATCCGCTTTGCCATCGCGCAGTGCTCGCTGGGCGCGATCCTGGTGGCGCAGAGCGGGCGCGGCGTGTGCGCCATTTTGCTGGGCGACGATGCAGAGGTGCTCGCGCAGGACCTGCAGGACCGCTTTCCCCAGGCCCACCTGGTGGGCGACGACCGCAGTTTCGACGCACTGGTGGCCCGGGTCGTGGCCTTTGTCGAGGCACCGGGCCTGGGCCTGGACCTGCCGCTCGACGTGCAGGGCACGGCCTTCCAGCAGCGCGTGTGGCAGGCGCTGCAGGCCATTCCCGCAGGCGAGACGGCCAGCTATGCCGAGATCGCAGCACGCATCGGATCGCCCACCGCCGCGCGTGCCGTGGCGCAGGCCTGCGCTGCGAATACGCTGGCCGTGGCCATCCCTTGCCACCGCGTGGTGCGCAACGATGGGGCCCTGTCGGGCTACCGCTGGGGCGTGGAGCGCAAGCAGGCCCTGCTGGACCGTGAACACCGCCAGGCCAAGGGGCAGCCTGCATGAATGCCCGTCTTCCTGAACACGCCGCCGACTGGGCTGCACGCGCAGGCGCCATCGACTGGGCGGCCACCACGGAGGGCCTGAACGCCGAGGGCGCAGCCATTCTCCCGGCCCTGCTCAGCCCCGATGAATGCCAGGCGCTCGCGGGCCTGTACCCGGACACGGCCCACTTTCGCAGCCGCGTGGTGATGGCCCGCCACGGCTTCGGCCAGGGCGAGTACCAGTATTTCAGCTACCCGCTGCCGCCCCTCGTGGCCGGGCTGCGTGCGGCGCTCTACCCGCACCTGCGGACCCTGGCCAACCACTGGAACCGGGTGATGGGTGTCGATGTGCAGTACCCTACCGCGCATGCCGATTTCATCGCCCGCTGCCATGCGGCCGGCCAGTTGCGGCCCACGCCGCTGTTGTTGCGGTACCAGGCGGGCGACTACAACTGCCTGCACCAGGACCTGTATGGCGAGCATGTGTTTCCGCTGCAGGTGGCGATATTGCTGTCGGAGCCGGGGCGCGACTTCACGGGCGGCGAGTTCGTGCTGACCGAGCAGCGCCCGCGCATGCAGTCGCGTGCCGAGGTGGTGCCGCTGCGCCAGGGCGATGCGGTGGTGTTTGCCGTGCACCACCGCCCCGTGAACGGCACGCGCGGCCCCTACCGCGTGAACATGCGCCATGGCGTGAGCCGCCTGCGCTCGGGCGTGCGGCACACCGCGGGCATCATCTTCCATGACGCGACATGACACTGAGCCTGTTCAGCCATGATGAAGAAGCCGCGCTGCTGCAACAGCAGGCAGGCACCCGGGAGGCCCTGGCACCCGGGGCGGTGCTGCTGCGCGGCTTCGCGCTCGATGTGGCACCGGCGCTGCTGCAGGCCGTGGACGGCATCACCGGCCATGCGCCTTTCCGCCACCTGGAAACACCCGGCGGCCAGCGCATGTCGGTGGCCATGACCAACAGCGGCCTGCTGGGCTGGATCTCCGACCGCAGCGGCTACCGCTATGGCCGGGCCGATCCACTCACGGGCCGGCCCTGGCCGCCGCTGCCCGCCGTCTTCGCCACCCTGGCGCACGATGCGGCCGAGGCCGCGGGCTTTGCCGGGTTTGCGCCCGATGCCTGCCTGATCAACCGCTATGCGCCCGGCGCCCGCCTGTCGCTGCACCAGGACAGGGACGAGCGCGACCACGGGCACCCCATCGTGTCGGTGTCGCTGGGCATTCCCGCCGTGTTCCTGTTCGGTGGCAATGCGCGTGCGGACAAGGCGCAGCGCGTGCCCCTGGTCCATGGCGACGTGGTGGTCTGGGGCGGGCCGGCGCGGCTGCGCTACCACGGCGTGATGCCGCTGGCCGAGGCGGAGCACCCGCTGACGGGCGCTTTTCGCATCAACCTTACCTTTCGCAAAGCCGGATAGCTCAACCGGGTAGGGAACCCTTGGCGTAGCCCGTCTGCCGGCACAGCGACGAAAGCAATTGCTGCGCCGCGGCCCTGCCGCGCAGGCTGTCGGCCACGGTGATGGCCTTGCCGCTGGTCAGCGCGGCCTGCAGGCGGTAGTAGGTTTCCTTGTTGCCACCGGTGGTGGTGGAGTAGCTCTCCTTGAGCTCCAGGCGCGCCACCTCACTCGCCGTGGCCGCACTCTGAAAACGCACCAGGCCGAACAGGCGCCGCTCGGCACGGATGCCCTGGCGGTCCAACTGTACGGTGAGGCTGTTGCCCAGTCCGTAGAGGGCGCCCAGCACCACCAGCCAGCCGATGCCGCCGAAGATCAGGGTGAAGGGCAGCGGTGCATCGCTGTTCCGCATCAGCACACCCGCCCCCGTGAAGGCGGTGCCGAACACGAGCAGCGCCAACATGGTCTTCCAGCGCCTGCCGTAGGGAAAATACAGCCGCACCCCGCCGGGCACCTGCTCCATGTCGGACACGTCGGCCTCATCCCCGGCCGGGGCCACCTCGCCCAGCTGCGGGTGCTGGGCCGCGTCGTGCTGCAGCCAGGCGGACTTCTGGTTCGTGATGTACACGGGCACGTCGAAGCGGCGTTCAAAGCCCGGCGCCCGGTTGTCGCCCGAGCTGCCGGGCACGCTTTGGAGCAGCAGCTCCCAGCGGTGGTACTCGCTGCCCGGGTCTTCCGATGCGGGCAGGTGGGCCGGCACGTCAAACCGCGCCGCCAGCCGCACGCCCTCGCCACGCGCCTCCACCTGCGCGAGGCCGCGCACCTGCCACAGCGTGCGGCTTTCATAGCTGGTCTTGCCGCCCGAGCGGGTGCGGGTGTGCTCCACGCACTTCAGGGTGGCCAGAAAACGCAGGCCGGAACTGTAGGCAACGGGCAGTTCCAGGGTGCCACCGAAATGCCCGCCGATGGAACCCGGAAACGGATCGAGCACCAGCCGGACATCGCCGTAGCGCCGTGCCTGGACCGCACTGCGCAAGGCCCAGGCCAGCAGCACCAGCCCGACCAGCGGGATCAGCACAAGGATGCCCGCGGCCAGGTGGTCGCCCCGGGCCAGGGCGCGCGGCACCACGGAGAAGGCCATGGGCAAGGCCACCAGGTTCCAGACGGCGGCCATGGCCCAGCCCACCCACAGCCCGATGCGCTGGTGGGCCCGGATGCGGTTGTCCTTCCACGCGGCCCGGCTCTCCCAGGGGCGTGCCTCCCACGCCGGCCCCGAGGTGGGGGCACCCGGGGTCAGCGCAAACCGGAAACGCAGGGCAAAGATGATGATGCCCAGCCCGGCACCGCCGAAGACCAGCGCAAACACCAGCTTGAAGGCCAGCAGCCCGGTCCGCAGGCTCCGGTCGAGCACCGCCTCGCTGGGGTCGCCGGGATTCACCCAGGCCTGCACCGGCGTGCCGGTGCGCTGTGCCGCCTCCAGCCGGGCGCCCAGCTCCTGGTGGAACTCGCCCACGTTGTCGCTGCCCGAGTTGATGGCCACGCGGCGCCCCGTGTACTCCTGGCCCGCCACGCGGTAGCGGTACTCGGCCTTCACGCTGTAGGTGGTGGATTTGCTGCCGCGGCTGGCGACCGTTTCGGCCGAGACCAGTGTGGCCTGCACCGGCTGCCAGCCCTGCATGGTGGTCCAGTCGTACAGGGTGGGCAGCACGCTCAGCAGCAGCAGGCCCAGGCCCACGGCCGCAAACGGCGTGCCGAACAGCACCAGCACCCAGGGGCCGGGACCGTTGCTCTTGCTCTTGGATTCTTCAGCCATGGCATGTGGCGCCGCCGCCCCAGAGGGCTGCCGCGCACTTCCCCCTCACATCTTTTGCGGTCGAACAGGCTCTTTGCCAGAATGGTGCCATGACATCCCCCTCCGACGCCACCCCCCGCCACTGGCTCATGAAGTCCGAGCCCGAGGAATGCTCCATCGACGACGCCCTGGCCGCCCCCCAAGCCACCGTACCCTGGACCGGCGTGCGCAACTACCAGGCGCGCAATTTCATGCGCGACGGCATGCGGGTGGGCGACGGCGTGCTGTTCTACCACTCCAGCTGCGCCGAGCCCGGCATCGTCGGCATTGCGCGCGTGGCTTCGGGCACGCGGGCCGACCCCACGCAGTTCGACCCCACCTCGCCCTACCACGACCCCAAGTCGCCGCCCGATGCGCCGCGCTGGCTGCTGCTCGATGTGCAGGCCCTGCGCAAGACGCGCTTGCTGGGCCTGCCCGAGTTGCGCCAGCACCCGGAGCTTGCGGATCTGCGTGTGCTGCAAAAGGGCAGCCGACTGTCCATCACGCCGGTTGACGAAGCGCATTGGGACCGGATCATGGCCCTGCTGGATTCCAAGGCCTGAGCGCTGCGCCCCCGGCAAGCCCGCAGCCGCCCTGCGTGACGCGGCGGGCCTGGTGGTGCTCAACGGCGCGCGCAGCGATTGCGCCTGGCACAAGGACGCCGCCTCGCCCGTGCCCGGACTGATCCCCATGGCCCGCATGCCCGTGGCCTTTCGCAACGACGGGGTGCACAACAGCAACGACAGCTTCTTCTGGCGAGCCGCTGCGGCTGATCCGACCCTAAAAGGCAACGCTGAACAAGTCCCTTGCGCGCCGCGCGCCCCGCTTGGGCGGTCTGCGGCGTTACGATTGCTCGCCATAGCACGGGCTATGGCTGCGCTTTGCGCCTGGCAGCCCATCCCAAATCAGGACACGCGCCATCGCGAAGACTTATTCAGCGTGGCCTTCATTCGCCATCAAGGCCACGTGCTGGAGCAGCATGATGGTCTTGCCATCCTGGATGCGACCCGAGGCAATGCCCGCCAGCGCCTCGGCCAGGGGCATCTCGATGACCTCGATGTCCTCGCCCTCTTCCACCAGCCCGCCGCCCGCGCGCACACGGTCACCGGGCGCGTACTCGGCGATGAAGAAGTGCAGCTTCTCGGTCACCGAGCCCGGGCTCATCCAGGCCTCGAACAGCTTGCGCGGCGCGCGGATGCGGTAGCCGGTTTCCTCCTCGGCCTCGCGGCGGATGCAGGCCTCGGGATCATCGCCATCGAGCAGGCCGGCGCAGGCCTCGATCAACTGGCCATCGGGTGAGCCGTTGAGGAAGGCCGGCAGGCGGAACTGGCGTGTCAGTACCACGGTGCGGCGCACAGGGTCCCACAGCAGCAGCACGGCGCCGTTGCCGCGGTCATAGGCTTCGCGGCTCAATCGCTGCCATTCGCCGTCGCGGCGGCGCAGTTCGAAGCTGATCTTGCGCAGGGTGTACCAGCTGTCGGACAGAACTTCGGCATCGAGCAGCCGGACGTTGTCTGCATCGCCTGGCAATGGCGCGGCTTCGGGGCGCTTCATGGCGCCACCGCTTCTTCGGCCGTGGCGCGCATGGGCAGTTCGTCGACGTGGTGATAGACCGGCAAACCCAGGGCCTGCGCCCGGGCGACGTCCCTGTCGGCACCGCGCGATGCGCCGGGCAGGCGCAGCACCGCGTCACAGCGGCTCAGTAGCCGTTCTGCCACCGGGTACTGGTAGGCATGGAACACGGCATCCCCGTGCGTGCGCCCACCGGCCGCGTGGATGATGGGCAGCGCCAGCCACTCGCCCAGCATGGGCAGGTGCCCGCGCTGGTAGATGGGCAGCGCGGCGGCCTCCAGCCGTGCGCGGTTGGCGGCAATGTGCTCAGGGTCGCCATCGGTGCCCGAAAGGTAGGGGCCGGCGATGAGAACGAGCAAGGGGCGGTCTTCCGCTGAGGGATGGGGCATGGAATTCTCCAAAGGTGCATTCGTGCAGTATCATGCATTTTCAATGAATTTCATGCAATCGACCCGGCCATGCTCACCACCCAACGCAAGCAGTTCATCCTCCAGCGCCTGGCACAGCAAGGCCAAGTCGTGGCCAAGGGGCTCAGCGACGAATGGGGTGTCTCCGAGGACACGGTGCGGCGCGACCTGCGCGAGCTGGCGGCCGAGGGCAAGCTGCAGCGCGTGCACGGAGGCGCCCTGCCCGCCTCGGCCGCGGTGGGCGACCTGCAGGTACGCCAGGCGCTCGCGCCCGACGAGAAGCGCCTGCTGGGGCGCGCTGGGGCTGCGCTGGTGCGGCCCGGGCAGGTGGTCATCCTGGATGGCGGCACCACTTCGCTGCAGGTGGTGCAGCACCTGCCACCGGACCTGCGCGCCACGGTGGTGACCCACAGCCCGGTGGTGGCCACGGCATTGGCCGGGCATGCGCAGATCGAGGTGCTGACGCTGGGCGGGCGCCTGTACCGGCACTCCATGGTGAACGTGGGCGCCAGCGTGATCGAGGCTGCCGAGCGCCTGCGCGCCGATCTGTTTTTGATGGGTGTGACGGGCGTGCACGCCGAAGCCGGGCTCACGACCGGGGACTTCGAGGAGGCCGCCGTCAAGCGCGCACTGCACCAGCGCTCGGCCGAAACCGTGGTGCTGGCATCCGCCGACAAGCTCGGCGCAGCCTCGCCCTTCACCGTGGCACCAATCAAGGAACTGGCCACGCTGGTGGTGCCGGCCACGGCGCCCCAGCGCGCGCAGAAGGACTTGCGCGCCACTGGCGTGAACTTGGTCCTCGCCGAATAGGACAAACAGGAAAGCCCCGGGCATCGCTGCCTGCGGGGCTTTGGTGCGGCAAGCGGGCGAGCCCGCCAGCGTCACTTCACGGCGTCTTTGACCGCTTCCTTGGCGTCGCCATAGTTTTTCTGAATGCCGCCTTCAACCTGCTTGGCGGCACCCTTGGCCTGCTGCTCGGGGCTGTTGATCACCTCGCCGGCCTTTTGCTGAACCTTGCCAGCAGCTTGTTTGACGGCGCCCTTGACTTGATCGGTGTTCATATCGGTTCCTTTGGTTGGTGAAGCAGAGCAGGATTGCTTTGCATGGACTCAAGGTTACGCGGGCAGTTGACCACCGCACGCGGGCCAACACCGTGGAAAGCCGTCAGCCCCCGCCTACACCCGGAACCTGCCTCACGCCATGGCTACCGATGAGGCAGCCGAAAGCCTCGCCCAAGACCATCCCGACGGCAGCGAGCGAGCCACCGGGGAACACGCTGCATCATGGATGCCTGGCACCGCTGCGCCGCAAATGTCCAACCAGCGCAGACGCGAAACCCGAGAGTTCGATCCCCTTGCGCACGCAGATCTGCAGGTCGCGCTGGGCCCAGGTCTCGTCCATCTCCACCACCACCGGCAGATCGCCCACACCCGCCAGCTTGACGGCGCTGCGCGGCACCAGGCCGATACCTACCCCGGCGCCCACCATGCGGCAGACGGCCTCGAAGCTGCGCACCTGGATGCGCACGTCCAGGTGCCGGCCCAGGGCCGCAGCCGCATTCATGGTGAAGGTGTGGATGGCAGAACCCGCGTGCAGCATCACGAAGGCATGCTCCAGCACCTCGGCGAAACCCACCTGGGCGCGGCCCGACAGGGCATGGCCGTTGGGCACGATCAACACCAGGCGGTCCTGCCGGTACGGGGCCAGCTCCACGCCAGCGCTGCTGCCGCTGTCGGCCAGCACGCCGACCTCGATCTCGCCGCTGGCCACCGCCACCACGATCTCGGCGCTGGTGCGCTCCTCCAGCGTCACGCTGACCTGGGGGTACTGCTTGAGGAAGCCGGCCAGGTCGTCGGGCAGGAAGGTGTGCGTGGCATGCGTATTGGCCCACAGGCTCACATGGCCGCGGATGCCGGTGGCAAAGGGCGACAGGTTGGCGTGCATCTGCTCCAGGCTGGCCAGTACTTGGCGCGCATTGCGCAGCAGCGCCTCGCCCGCCCGGGTGAGCTGCACACCGCGGGTCTGGCGTTCGAACAATGTGGTGTGGAGCGCATCCTCCAGCCGGCGCAGCCGGTGGCTGGCCGATGAGGGCGCCAGGCAGGCCCGGGCGGCGCCGCGCGTGAGGTTGCGCTCTTCGGCAATGGCGACGAACAGGCGCAGGTCGGTCAGGTCGTAGTTCATGCAGTTAGGCCCCATCGTTCGTCCATGGCGAAGGCATGCTTGCGGGAATAGCAATTGTGCCCTGCAACATTCTAGGGCAACATCGCTCCCATTGATTCATTCCATATCGCATGCACACATACCGTTCGCGGAAGCCGCATGCAGCTAACCCACGCTCCCATGTCCTCCTGGAAACACTGGCCCGCTGAACGCATCGGCATCGTCCTGGCCGTTCTCGCCGCCCTGGGCTTTTCGTTCAAGGCCATCTTCGTCAAGCTGGCCTATGCCGTGCCCCAGGCCACGCCGGTCGATTCGGTCACCCTGCTGGCGCTGCGCATGGCGTTTTCGCTGCCGGTGTTCGCCTGGGTCGGCTGGCGCGCCAGCCGCAGCCTGGCGCCGCTGACCCGGCGCGACTGGGCGCTGGTCACCGCCCTGGGCCTGCTCGGCTACTACGGTGCGAGCATTCTCGACTTCATCGGGCTGCAGTACATCAGTGCCAGCCTGGAGCGGCTGATTTTGTTCATGTACCCCACGCTCACCATCGTGATCGGGGTGATCTTCATGGGCAAGCGCGCGTCCAGGCGCGAAATCGGCTCGCTGCTGCTGTCTTACGCCGGCATCGGCCTGGCCTTTGCACACGACCTGCATGTGGCCGGCGATGCCCGGGCCGTGCTCATCGGCGCGGGCTTTGTTTTCGGCTCGGCGGTGTCGTATGCCTTCTACCAGGCGGGCAGCGAAACGGCCATCCGCACCCTGGGCGCGGCGCGCTTCACCGCCCTGGCCATGCTGGTGTCCACCGTGGCGACGCTGGCGCACTTCACAGTCACGCAGCCGGTGGCGGCGCTGGCGCAACCCGCGCCGGTGTACCTGCATGCCCTGGGCATGGCGATCTTCTCCACCGTGCTGCCGGTGTTCATGACCTCCGCCGCCATCCGCCGCATCGGCGCCGCCCGCACCGCGCTGATCGGCAACCTCGGGCCCATGCTGACCATCTTCTTCGGCTGCTGGCTGCTGAACGAGCCGCTGTCCTGGTGGCAGATGGCGGGCGCCGGGCTGGTGCTGGCCGGGGTGCTGCTGATCAGCAAGCGCAGCAAGCCGGCAGAGCCTGCCGCCGTGGTACCTGCCGGGCTGGCGGCGGGCAAGGCGGGCTGACGCCTACCACCGCTATGCCATGCCGTCGTCAGGGCTGCGCCGTCCGCGCTGGCGGTCCGCCCCCACGTCCAGCACGATGGAGCCGTTCACCGCTTCGGCATGGCGCGTAAGGACCGACAGGATCTGGTCCAGCGCCTGGACCTGCCCCGCATCGAGCACCGACACCACGCCCCGGTTGATGTCCGCGATCTGCGGGAACAGCTCCTGGTGCAGTGCCACGCCTTCGCGGGTGGCGGCGATGAGGGCGAAGCGGCGGTCGCCGTCCTGTACCTCGCGGCGCACCAGCCGCTTCCTGGCCAGCGCCGCGATGACGCGCGAGGCGCGCGCCGGATCGAGGTGCGCCAGCTCGCTCAGCCGCGAAGGCGATACCGGCCCGCCATCAACCACCAGGCACAGCAGCCGGAACTCGCGCCGCGTCACGCCATAGCGCCCTTCGCACAGGCGCACCACCGGCGCGCCGGCCAGTGCGTACAGCCGCTGCAGCCGGTAGTTCACGAAATCGTCCGGTACACGGGGATTGCGCAACATTCGCAATGTCTCCTCTTTTCTTCATTAGATGAACCATTGGCGCAGGCCTAAGAATTCTTCGCAAAGAGTTCCCTATGCCACTGGAGACAGCCTGTGCTTTTGTTCGTTCGCGCCTTCATCTTATATGCGGCCCTGCAGGCAGCCGCCGCCCATGCCCAGATCGTCATCGCCCAGGTCTCGCCCACCAAGGGGCCATTGGCCGTCACGGCCGTGGGCAACTACGAGGGGGCGATGGCGTATTTCAACGCCGTGAATGCCAAGGGCGGTGTGAACGGACAGAAGATCCGCTTCGTGCACGAGGATGACCAGTACAAGCCCGAAGATACCGTGCGCCTGGTCGAGACCATCGCAGCGCGGGACAGACCGCTGGCCTTCATCAACCTGTTCGGCTCCGCCAACGTGCTGGCCCTGCAGTCGAGCAAGGTGCTCGAGCGCGTCAAGATCCCGGCCATCGGCGCCACACCGGGGGCCGAAGCCATGCGCAGCCCCGGCAGCCCCTGGATCTTCCATGTGGCCGCGGGCGACCGCGCGCAGATCCGCCATATCCTGCAGCACCTGTCCACGCTGGGCATCCGCAAGGTCTCGGTCGCCCATCAGGACAATCCCATGGGCAAGAGCGGCCTGGGCCACTTCAATGAAGCGGCTGCAGAACTCAAGCTCGACGTGGTCGGCCGCGTGCCGGTGCCGCCCGTCGGCGAGCAGCTCGCCGCCACGGCCCAGGCCTTGCAGGCGACGGGCGCGCAGGCCTATGTGATGGTGCTGGTGCGCAACAGCGGCGCCGCGCTGGTGCGCGACGTGCGCGCGGCCGCCGACCGCACGCCGATCTACGGCATGTCCTACGTGCCGGCCGAGGCCATCATGGAAAAGACGCCGCTGGAGTCGGCCATCGGCGTGGGTGTGGCCCAGGTGCTGCCCAACGCCTCGGCCGACAAGACCCGGCTCACGCGGGACTTCCGGGCGGCGATGCGCACCTCCTACCCGAAATCCGAGCCGTCCAACCCCCACCTCACCGGCTATGTGGCCGCCCAGGTGGCGGTGGAGGCGATCCACCGCGCCGGCGCATCCCCCACGCCCGAGAAGGTCACGGCCGCACTGCGCCAGCTGCGCATGGACCTGGGCGGCCTGCCGCTGGATTTCACCAATGGCCAGAATATCGGCACGCAGTGGGTGGACATCGGTGTCGTGAACCGCCGCGGCCAGGTGATGTACTGAGTATCGACAAGGAGCAAGTTTTCATGGGCATTTTCACCAAGACGATCCGCAGCGCCGGTGCCATCGGCCTTTTCGCACTGGCGCCTGTCGCCGCACTCGCCCAGGCCTGGCCCGCGGGCCCCGTGCGCCTTTTCGTGGGCTCGCCGCCCGGCGCCCCTTCGGACATCACGGCGCGGCTGTTCGCCGACCAGTTGGGCAAACTGGTCAAGCAGCCCGTGGTCGTGGACAACCGCCCCGGCGCCGGCAACAACCTGGCCGCCATGGCGGCCGCCAAGGCCGAGCCCGATGGCGCCACACTGGTCCTGAGCCCAGACACAGTGCTCACGGTCAACCCGCACATCTACAAGAACCGTGATTTCGATCCCAAGACCGACCTGGTGAACGTCTCCATCATCGGCAGCTTCTCGCAGATGCTGGTGTGCCACCCTTCGGTGGGCGTGAAGACCGTGGGCGAGCTGGTCGCCAAGAGCAAGACCGAGCGCACCCTGTATGGCTCCGGCGGCCCGGGCGTGCCGGGCCACCTGGCGACCGAGATGTTCCTGGATGCGGCCAAGACGCGCATGGAGCACATTCCCTACCGCGGCCCCGCACCCGCCACGCAGGCCGTGCTGGCCGGTGAGGTGCAGTGCGGCTTCCTGGCCACGCCCACGGTGCTGCCGCATGTGCGCGCCGGCAAGCTCACCGCACTGGCCGTGTCCTCCGCCACACCGTCGCCGCTGGCGCCCGAGGTACCCACGCTGGCCCAGGCCCTGCAGCAGCCCGGCCTGGACGTGAGCTTCCGCCTGGTGCTGCAGGCGCCCAAGGCCACGCCGACCGCCGTGATCGCCGAACTGGCCAAGCGGGCGCAGGAGGTGATGAAGCTGCCGGACGTGCGCAGCAAGCTGCAGAACAGCGACGTGACGGCCCTGGGCACCACCAGCGCGCAGGCGCAGGCCACGCTGAACCAGGAGATGGTGCGCTGGGAGCCGGTGGTGAAGCGGCTGGGGTTGACGGCGGATTGAGAATCGGGTGCAGCAGCTGCCCCCACTATGGATTGCAAATCCGGTTAGGCGAGTAAGGCCCCGGCCTACATGGTGGCTGCAGCGCCGCGCCTAGGATGGGTGTCCCCATCCTGCCCAGGCCCCGCATGCGCAATCTGCTCGACTTCACCTCCTGGTCCACCCTGGCTACCACGCTCATGGGCCTGCTGGTGGCCACCCTGGTCATGGTAGGCACGCGGCTGGTCTTCATGCAGACCATCCAGAAGCGCCGCGAGCGCGAGAACCGGCAGATCAACGAACGCCTCAAGACCCTGATCGCTGCCTACAAGACGCTGGGCGGCTCTTTCACGGGGCAATTGCAGGTGCACCCCACGCACATGCGCGACCTGCGGCGCCAGCAGGTGCATGACAGCGCCGTCCAGATGGCCATGGAGGACGGGCCGCGGGAAGCCGATGCGCCCTCTGCCCTGCCCTCCCCGGCACTGACCAGCACCGAACGCCAGCGCCGCATGCGCGATGCGGTGGAAGCAGCCCTGTCCGACGTGATCCTGCTCGGCACCGAGGAGCAGGTGGAACTGGCCGCCAAGGCCGCGCAGGACATGGTGGCCGGACGCAGCATCGAGACGGCGCAGTTGGTGGTGTCGCTGCGCCACTTCATCCGCTCGGCGCTGGACCTGGAGCCCATTCCAGCTTCCGTGGCCATCCCCAACCAGGGGCCGCTGCGCCCGGCCGGCAGCAGTGGCGGAGGTGCAGCCGGCAAGCGGGCGGCCGGAGCGGCTGTCAACGCCGGGGCTGCTGGTGGACGCGGGAGTGGCGGCGGCGGTGGCAGCGCTGGCGGCGCGGGCATGGGTGGCGTGGCCATGGGCGCGGGGCTGGGCTCGCACGGCACGGACACCGAGGTATCCGACGGTACGGTGGTCCGCTGACCCGTGGGAGAAGCTCAGCCCTCGCCGTCCTCGAGCAGCGCGTAGATCGCCACCGCCACATCCATGGGCAACCCGTCGTCGAAGCCGTCTGGGTCCAGATCGACCAACCCGCTGCCGTTGACTGGCTCCAGCATGAGGGCAGGCACGGGCCGCACCAACGGCACATTGGGGTAGTCGTCGGGCCGGCCACCTTCTGAGGTGTGGGGATCGAACCAGATATTGCCGGTGCGGTAGAAGCCTGCCGCATAGCGCTCCTCGATGAGGCGCAGCAGGGTGAAGGTGTCAGGGCTCAGGGCCCGCTCCGCCGAGGTGAACTGCACATGCCAGGCGGCGCCCAGGTACCAGTAGATCAGCAGCGCCGTGCCCCGGTCCAGGGTGGGCTGGTCCACCAGCCATTGGAGCGACGGGAGGTTGTCGCCGTAGTTGGAGCGCGCGGCAAAGACGTGCCAGGCAGCGGGAGAGGCGTCGGCCAGGTAGGCCTGCACCAATGCCCGGATGCGGGCTTCGATGTCGTTTTCAGAGTTCATGTCTAGTGGACAAGATCAAGCGCCCAAGGCAGGCGGCCGCCCGACCAGGCTTTGGAAGATGCCCTCGAACAAGGCATTGCCGTCGTTGCCGCTCACAGGCTTCCACTGCACATGCTGGGTCACGCGCTGGCGGTGGCGCAGGGTCTCGACCCAGATGTCGCGCAGCGGCGTCCGGCAGTGCAGCGCCAGCACCAGCAGCGCCATCTGCTCCTGCAGGCAGAACGCACTGTGCACCCCGCTCTCGCCGTCCTTGAGCACGCGGGTCAGCTGGTCGACCGAGAGCAGCAGCTTGCCCAGGGCCGCCATGTCCTTGGGCGCATTCTGCCAGAGGATGGCGCGCTCGGCGGCCCAGAAGGCCAGGGCGCGGGCGTAGTCATCGAGGTCCTGCGCACTGCGCAGCTCGTTCTGGCCCAGGCGCGGATTGCGGTGCCAGGGGATCTGCTGGAAGTCGCTGAGCGTGCGTTCGTGATCGGGGATGAAGGACTTGATGCGGCTGCGCAGCTCGCGCCCGCCGATCTCGTCCAGGCGTGCCAGCCAGGCCTCGCGCACGCTGGGCAGCCACCAGCCCACGGAGCAGTGAATGTACTGCCGGTCCTGCTCGGGCTGCACATGCAGGGAAAAAGCCTGCACCGTGGGCCCGTAGCTGCGCTGCACGAAGCGCGCACGGGAGTTCACCGGATGCGGGTGGACCTCGAAGCCCAGGGGCGCGAGCCGCTCCATCAGCGCGCCGCAGAGCATATCCAGGCTGTGCGGCACCCGTGCCGGGGCAAAGCTGCCCGGCGTTGCCTGCACCCTGGGAGGCTCCGCGCGCAGGGCCCGTTCGGCAAAGGGCTCGGCCGTGCCGTTGGCGTAGACCACCTGGCGGTCCAGCCGATACAGCGCTGCGCTCTGCGGCTCGAACAATTGCAGCCCGGCATCAGCCGCCACATGGCCCAGGGTGGACAGGACGGTGGCATCCAGCGCCTCTATATCGACACCCAGATTGAGGGGCCAGTGGTCCACCGGGCCGAACGGCAGGCCCTCGGTCCAGATCAGGGGCTGGTCCACACCGTTGGCACCGGCTGCGAGCGGGTAGTAGCACTGCACCTCGCGCAGGAACTGCTCGAGCATGGCCACGACCCGGGGCGTGGCCGCCTGGTCGCGCTTGCACGCAGCCAGGGCGGTGGGCACGTCGGTGGCCGTGATGCGGTCGAAGATCTGGACGATGGTGCTCATGACAGCGGCAGGCGCCCGAAGATGTAACAGGGATCAGCGGATTGTGCGCAATGGCGCGCCGCGCGGCTACCGGAAAACCTCGTGGGAACGCGCTTCGATGCACTCGCACAACGGCTTGTAGAAGGCTGCGTTGTAGCCGCGCACCCCGATGTCCTGGTGGATCAGGGCGTAGTAGCGGGTTTCCAGTTCGTCCCAGAGGTCTTCGGTGCCCTTGAAGATGGCCGAGGCATGTTCGAGGCCGTTGCTCGCAGCCTGCAGGCGGGGGCTGGCAGATGCATCGTCTGGCGTCAACGCTTCGAGGATGGCGACGCGCTCGTCCCGGTCCTTGGGGATGCGCTGGCCGGGGAATACGGCATAGGCATCGCGCAGGATGTCGGCGAATTGCACCAGGCCCAGCAATTCGAAGCCGGCAAGCGCCTCGTGCGCCAGTTCGCCGTAGCTGTTGTAGAAGAACTGCGAGAAGCCGCCATTGCAGATCTGGCCGTCGGCATTGGCGATGGCCCACAGGGCCATCTGTGCCGGCGCCATGCGCGCCCGCAGTTCGGCTGCGCGCTCGGGCTTGTCCCACTCCCAGACCTCGGCAATGCGGCACACCGCGTATTCGAAATAGCTGCTCCAGTCGAAGTCCAGGTCCTTGGCCAGCACGCTCAGAGGGCCAGGGTTAACGGGCCGAAGGTCGGGCAAATGCGCCTGACCACCATCGGCGGTGCTGCCGGCATGCAGGGGCACCCCTGCCGCACAAGCGAGTTGCCACCCCTTGCCCAGCCAATCCCATTCCTGCCCGTTGGCATGCATGGCGGCCTCGAAGGCGTTGCGGCATTTTTTGGTGCGCAGCGCTTTCCAGGCCGCGCCGGGGCTGTCTGTCGCCACACCGGGAGCAGGCTGCAGCTCGGCGGTATGCACGCTGTTGCCCTGCACACCCATGCGCAACTGGGCGCAGGGCTGGTGGCCGGAGGCGGGACGGATGAAATGCTGCAGGTAGGCCATGGATTGCAGTGGAGGAGATCTTGAGGATGCCAGGCAGATCGCCGCATGGGGCCCCATCCGTCTGGCGACGAAGCCCCGCATCCTAAAACCCGGGCGCGGCTACCCGGCCCGAGCGCCCTGCCCGTCTGCCAACTTGTTCACGGATCCGCGGTCAACGAAAAAAGCCGCAGGGTCCTGTGACCCTGCGGCTTTATCGTATCCTCAAGCAGTCGGGGATTACTTCTTCTGCGGCGGCACATCCGTGCAGCTGCCGTGCGCAATCTCCGCCGCCATGCCGATGCTCTCGCCCAGCGTGGGGTGCGGGTGGATGGTCTTGCCGATGTCCACCGCGTCCGCGCCCATCTCGATGGCCAGCGCGATCTCGCCGATCATGTCGCCGGCATGCGTGCCCACGATGCCGCCGCCCAGGATCTTGCCGTGGCCATGGGCTTCGGGGCTGTCGTCGAACAGGAGCTTGGTGTAGCCCTCGTCGCGGCCGTTGGCAATCGCCCGGCCCGATGCCGTCCAGGGGAACAGGCCCTTCCTGACCTTGATGCCCTGGGCCTTGGCCTGGTCTTCGGTGAGGCCCACCCAGGCCACTTCAGGGTCGGTGTACGCCACCGAGGGGATCACGCGGGCGTTGAAGGCGGCGCTGGCCAGTTCCTTGTTGCCCTGGATCTCGCCGGCGATGACTTCGGCCGCCACATGCGCTTCGTGCACCGCCTTGTGCGCCAGCATGGGCTGGCCCACGATGTCGCCGATGGCGAAGATGTGCGGCACGTTGGTGCGCATCTGGATGTCGACGTTGATGAAGCCGCGGTCGGTGACGGCAACGCCGGCCTTCTCGGCGGCGATCTTCTTGCCGTTGGGGGTGCGGCCGACTGCCTGCAGCACCAGGTCGTAGACCTGGGGCGCCGGTGCGGTGCCGCCCTCTTCCGCCGCGGCGAACGTCACCTCGATGCCCTCGGGCGTGGCCTTGGCCCCCACCGTCTTGGTCTTGAGCATGATGTTGTCGAAGCGCTTGGCGTTCATCTTCTGCCAGACCTTGACGAGGTCGCGGTCGGCGCCCTGCATCAGGCCATCCATCATTTCCACCACGTCCAGGCGCGCGCCCAAGGTGCTGTAGACGGTGCCCATTTCCAGGCCGATGATGCCGCCGCCCAGGATGAGCATGCGCTTGGGCACCTGCTTCAACTCCAGCGCGCCGGTGGAGTCCACCACGCGCGGGTCGTCGGGCATGAAGGGCAGGCGCACGGCCTGGCTGCCGGCGGCGATGATGGCGTTCTTGAAGGCGATGACCTTCTTGCTGCCGGTCTTCTCCTGGCCGGTGGCGCCGCCGGTTTCCTCCACTTCGAGGTGGTGGGCTCCGATGAACTGGCCGACACCGCGCACCGTGGTGACCTTGCGCATCTTGGCCATGGCGGCCAGGCCGCCGGTGAGCTTGCCGATGACCTTTTCCTTGTGGCCGCGCAGCTTGTCGATGTCCAGCGTCGGCTCGCCAAAGCTCACGCCCAGGTCGGCCATGTGGCTGACTTCGTCCATCACGGCCGCCACGTGCAGCAGCGCCTTGGAGGGGATGCAGCCCACGTTCAGGCACACACCGCCCAGGGTGGCGTAGCGCTCGACCAGCACGACCTTGAGGCCCAGGTCGGCGGCGCGGAAGGCGGCGCTGTAGCCGCCCGGGCCGGCGCCGAGCACCAGCACGTCGCATTCGATGTCGGCGCTGCCGCCAAAGCTGGCTGCCTGGGGCGCGGGTGCAGCCGGGGTAGGCGCTGCAGCCGGAGCTGGTGCTGCGGCGGGCGCAGGTGCGGGAGCCGCGGCACCTGCGTCCGCGGCCTCCAGCGTCAGCACCACCGCGCCTTGGGCGACCTTGTCGCCGATCTTGACCTTGAGCTCCTTGACCACGCCAGCGTGGCTCGAAGGAATTTCCATGGAGGCCTTGTCGGACTCCACGGTGATCAGGCTCTGCTCGGCCTTGATGGTGTCGCCGGGCTTGACCAGCACTTCGATGACGCCGACTTCGTCGAAGTCGCCGATGTCGGGAACCTTGATATCGATGATTGCCATACCAGGGTCTCCTTTACAGCAGGATGCGGCGGTAGTCCGCCAGCACCTGGCCCAGATAGGCATTGAAGCGCGCGGCCGAGGCGCCGTCGATGACGCGGTGGTCGTACGACAGCGACAGCGGCAGCGTGAGGCGGGGCACGAACTGCTTGCCATCCCACACCGGTTTCATCGCGCTCTTGGACAGGCCCAGGATGGCCACTTCCGGCGCATTGATGATGGGCGTGAAGTGCGTGCCGCCAATGCCGCCCAGCGAGCTGATGGACATGCAGCCACCCTGCATGTCGGCCGCGCCGAGCTTGCCGTCGCGGGCCTTCTTGGCCAGCTCACCCATCTCGTTGCTGATCTGGATGATGCCCTTCTTGTCGGCGTCCTTGAGCACGGGAACCACCAGGCCGTTGGGCGTGTCGGCCGCAAAGCCGATGTGGTAGTACTGCTTGTAGACCAGGGTGTCGCCGTCCAGGCTGGTGTTGAACTCGGGGAACTTCTTGAGCGCTGCCACCACGGCCTTGATCACGAAGGCCAGCATGGTGACCTTGACGCCGCTCTTCTCGTTCTCCTTGTTGGTGGAGACGCGGAAGGCTTCGAGCTCGGTGATGTCGGCCTCGTCGTTGTTGGTGACGTGGGGGATCATCACCCAGTTGCGGTGCAGGTTGGCGCCGCTGATCTTCTTGATGCGCGACAGGTCCTTGCGCTCCACCGTACCGAACTTGGTGAAGTCGACCTTGGGCCAGGGCAGCAGGTCCAGGCCTGCGCCGGAACCACCGGCGCCGCCGGCAGGTGCCTTGGCGGCCTGGGCCTTGGTCTGGGTGGCGCCGCTCATGACCTGCTTGGTGAAGGCCTGCACGTCGTCCTGGCTGATGCGGCCCTTGGGGCCGGTGCCCTTGACTTCTTCCAGCGGCACGCCGAGTTCGCGGGCGAACTTGCGCACGGAGGGGGATGCGTGGGGCAGGCCTGCGGTGGGCGTGCCGGGCTGGTGGGCAGGCACGGCCACAGCGGCGGCTGCGGGCGCTGGCGCTGCAGCGGCTTGCGCCGCAGGAGCTGGAGCCGAGGCGGCGGGTGCCGGAGCTGCTGCAGGTGCAGGTGCCGGGGCTGCGCTGCCGGCGGCGCCTTCGAGGATCGCCACCAGGTCACCGATGTTCACGGTGTCGCCGATCTTGACCTTGAGTTCCTTGACCACGCCAGCGGCGGGCGACGGGATCTCCATGGAGGCCTTGTCGGATTCGACGGTGAACAGCGATTGTTCGACCTTGATGGTGTCGCCGACCTTGACCAGCATTTCGATGACGGCCACGTCCTTGAAGTCGCCGATGTCGGGCACGCGCACTTCCACGGGGCCGGCTGCGGCGGCGGGGGCCGCTGCTGCTGCAGGTGCCGGCGCAGGGGCCGCGGCCTGGGGGGCCGCTGCCGCGGGTTCGGGCGCGGCTGCTGCCGGGGCGGGCGCACCGGCTTCGGCGGCTTCCACCACCACGATGACCGAGCCTTGCTTGACCTTGTCGCCCACGGCGACCTTGAGTTCCTTGACCACGCCTGCGTGGCTCGACGGGATCTCCATCGAGGCCTTGTCCGATTCCACCGTGATCAGCGACTGCTCCGCCTTGACGGTGTCGCCGGGCTTCACGAGCAGCTCGATCACGCCGACTTCGTCGAAGTCGCCGATGTCCGGGACTTGAATGTTGACCAATGCCATTGTTGTCTCCGGTTCGATTTAGGCGTAGAGCGGGTTGACCTTGTCGGCCTGGATGTTGTACTTGGCGATGGCTTCGGCCACCTTGGCGGCTGGCACCTTGCCTTCTTCGGACAGCGCCTTGAGGGCCGCCACGACGATGTAGTGGCGGTTGATTTCGAAGTGCTCACGCAGCTTGCTGCGGAAGTCGCTGCGGCCGAAGCCGTCGGTGCCGAGCACCTTGTAGGTGCGGCCGGCCGGGATGAACGAGCGGATCTGGTCCGCGTAGTTCTTCATGTAGTCGGTGGAGGCGACCACGGGGCCCGTGGTCTTGCCCAGTTGCTCGGCCACGAAGGAGACGCGAGGCGTTTCCGTCGGGTGCAGCAGGTTCCAGCGCTCCACGTCCTGGCCGTCGCGGGCCAGTTCGTTGAAGCTTGGGCAGCTCCAGATGCTGGCGGCCACGCCCCAGTCCTTTTCAAGCAGCTCCTGGGCGAAGAAGGATTCGCGCAGGATGGTGCCGCTGCCCAGCAGTTGCACCGTGGGTGCATCGGCAGCCAGGGCGGGTGCCTGCTTGCAGATGTACATGCCCTTCAGGATCTGCTCTTCCGTGCCGGGCTGCAGGCCGGGCATGGCGTAGTTCTCGTTGAGCAGCGTCAGGTAGTAGAAGACGTTTTCCTGGCGCTCGACCATGCGCTTGAGGCCATGGTGCATGATCACGCCGACTTCGTGGGCGAAGGTGGGGTCGTAGCTCACGCAGTTGGGGATGGTGCCGGCCAGGATGTGGCTGTGGCCGTCTTCGTGCTGCAGGCCTTCGCCGTTGAGCGTGGTGCGGCCCGAGGTGCCGCCCAGCAGGAAGCCGCGGGCCTGCATATCGCCCGCGGCCCAGGCCAGATCGCCGATGCGCTGGAAGCCGAACATCGAGTAGTACACGTAGAACGGGATCATGATCCGGTTGTTCGTGCTGTAGCTGGTGGCGGCAGCGATCCAGCTGGCCATGCCGCCGGCTTCGTTGATGCCTTCCTGCAGGATCTGGCCGGCCTTGTCTTCCTTGTAGTACATCACCTGGTCGCGGTCGACCGGGGTGTACAGCTGGCCCTTGGGGTTGTAGATGCCGATCTGGCGGAACAGGCCTTCCATGCCGAAGGTACGGGCCTCGTCCACCAGGATGGGCACGACGCGCGGGCCGAGGGCCTGATCACGCA
Source organism: Acidovorax sp. GW458-11-26-14-TSB4 (assembly GCF_059423865.1). Taxonomy (NCBI): domain Bacteria; kingdom Pseudomonadati; phylum Pseudomonadota; class Betaproteobacteria; order Burkholderiales; family Comamonadaceae; genus Acidovorax; species Acidovorax sp. GW458-11-26-14-TSB4. The sequence goes on along the minus strand of NZ_JBWKYR010000003.1, from coordinate 198,974 downwards.
GCAGTTGCGTGAGGAAGCGCACGTAGGCCTGGGTGGTGGAGATCTCGCGGCCTTCGGCCGTGGGCTCCAGCACCGCCTTGAAGGTCTCCAGCGCGGGCACGGTGAAGCTCTCTTCGGCCTTGGGCAGGCGTTTGGGCAGGTAGCCGCCCAGGGCCTTGCGGCGCTCGTGCAGGTACTGCATCTCGGGCGTGTCGTCGGCTGGCTTGTAGTACGGGATGTCGGCCAGCTGGCTGTCCGGGATCGGGATGTTGAAGCGGTCGCGGATGTACTTGATGTCCTCGTCCGAGAGCTTCTTGGTCTGGTGCACGGTGTTCTTGCCTTCACCGGCCTTGCCCATGCCGTAGCCCTTGACCGTCTTGACCAGCAGCACGGTGGGCTGGTTCTTGTGCTCGTTGGCGGCGTGGAAGGCGGCGTACACCTTGGCGGGCTCGTGGCCGCCGCGGCGCAGCTCGAAGATCTCTTCGTCGCTCATGTGCTCGACGAGCTTGAGCGTCTCGGGGTAGCGGCCGAAGAAGTTCTTGCGCACGAAAGCACCGTCGTTGGCCTTCATGGCCTGGTAGTCGCCGTCCAGCGTCTCCATCATCAGCTGCTTGAGCTTGCCGGTCTTGTCGCGCGCCAGCAGGGTGTCCCAGCCGTTGCCCCACAGCAGCTTGATGACGTTCCAGCCGCTGCCGCGGAACTCGCTTTCCAGCTCCTGCACGATCTTGCCGTTGCCGCGCACCGGGCCGTCCAGGCGCTGCAGGTTGCAGTTGATCACGAAGACCAGGTTGTCTAGGTTTTCGCGCGCGGCAAGGCCGATGGCGCCCAGCGACTCGGGTTCGTCCATCTCGCCGTCGCCGCAAAACACCCAGACCTTGCGGTTCTCGGTGTTGGCGATGCCACGGGCGTGCAGGTACTTGAGGAAGCGTGCCTGGTAGATGGCCATCAGCGGGCCCAGGCCCATGGACACCGTGGGGAACTGCCAGAACTCGGGCATCAGCTTGGGGTGCGGGTAGCTGGAGAGGCCCTTGCCGTCCACTTCCTGGCGGAAGCTGTCGAGCTGCTCTTCGCTCAGGCGGCCTTCGAGGTAGGCGCGCGCATAGATGCCGGGCGAGCTGTGGCCCTGGATGTACAGCAGGTCGCCGCCGTGGTTCTCGCTGGCCGCATGCCAGAAGTGGTTGAAGCCGGCGCCGAACATGCTGGCCACCGAGGCGAAGGAGCCGATGTGGCCGCCCAGGTCGCCGCCGTCGGCGGGGTTCAGGCGGTTGGCGCGCACGACCATGGCCATGGCGTTCCAGCGCATGTAGGCGCGCAGGCGCTTTTCAATGGCGATGTTGCCAGGGCAATGGGCCTCCTGGTCGGCTTCGATGGTGTTCACATAGGCCGTGTTGGCAGAGAACGGCATGTCGATGCTGCTCTGGCGCGCATGTTCGAGGAGTTGTTCAAGCAGGAAGTGGGCGCGCTCCGGGCCCTCCTTGTCGATCACGGCGGACAGCGCGTCCATCCATTCGCGGGTTTCCTGCTGATCGACGTCGGTACCGAGGCCGAACGCGGCCTGAGGATCGGGCTGAGCTGACATGCTTTGTCTCCTGTAGGTGTGGCAGCAATTTAGATGACTGTCCCTAGTTTCTCACAACTTTTTGCCAATTTCAAATGGTGCCCATCAATATCGCATTATGAGATTTTGCTGCAAGTGCACAAGAACGGGCGTTCGCAAAACGTCCACTCCTTGCCCGCCAGCCTGCAGCCAACGGATCGTGGACAGGTTTCCCCGGGCTGTCCGTAACCAGGTGTGCACCTCCTCTACACTTGAGGGGACATGCAAGCCACCGATCCCGCGCCCTCCCCTACGGTCTCGCCCATCGCGGCCCCTGCGCGCTGGTGGCGCAAGTGGTGGCGCAGCCTCTCGCCCACCCGGCAGGACCGGTTTGCCGCGCTGGCCCCATTGGCAGCGGTGCTGATGTTCCTGGCGGCCATCGTGGCGGCCTTCTGGTACCTGCGCGCCGAAGAAGCCGAGCGCGAGCAGGAAGCCCTGCGCCGCGATGTGGAATACGCCCAGCAGCGGGTGCGCCTGCGCCTGCTGGAACGGCAGGAGCAGCTCATGCGCATAGCGCGCGACCTGTCCAACCAGGAGCTGGAGCGATCCGAGTTCGTGAGCCGGGCCGAGACCCTGATCAGCCAGTACCCCGAATTGCAGGCCATCACCTGGATCGACGAACGCCGCCGCATCCGCGCCAGCCATGCCGCCCCCACCCTGGCCAGCAGTGAACTGCGCATCGCCGGCGAGGTGCTCAAGGCCGGCGATACGGCCGACACCTACGGCCTGGCGCGCGACCTGCAGCAGCCCGTGTATGCCCAGCCGGCCGCCACGGCGGGCGACATCACCCCGTTGCTGCAGCTGCAGGTGCCGCTGAACAACCAGGGCAAGTTCAGCGGCGTGGTGCTGGGCGAATACTCCATTGACAGCCTGCTGCGCTACGGCACGCCCACCGAGGTGCTGGCGCGCTACGCTGTGACCTTGCTCGACAGCAAGAACCAGGTGCTGGCGGGCACCCCGCTGGGCCCGCGCAACCCGGCCACGCAATTCCTGCCCTGGAGCCCGCGCGCCAACGAATACGAGGTGCCCGTCTCCCCCGTGGGCAACGGGCTGGTGCTGCGCGCCCAGGCCTACCGCACCTCGCTGGGCGTGGTGGGCAGCGGCCTGTTCTGGCTGGTGGGTACCCTTTCCGCCATGACGGCCTGGATGCTGATCGCCACCTGGCGCCACACGCGCCGGCGCATGCAGGCCCAGCAGGCCCTGGTGGCCGAGACCAACTTCCGCCGCGCGATGGAGAACTCCATCCTCACCGGCATGCGCGCGCTGGACATGGAGGGCCGCATCACCTACGTGAACGCCGCCTTCTGCCAGATGACGGGCTGGAGCGAGGCCGAGCTGGTGGGCCTGAAGGCGCCCTTCCCCTACTGGCCCGACTCGGACCACGAGGCCCTGCACGCCAAGCTGCGCGATGAACTCAGCGGCAAGACCATCGTCGGCGGCTTTCAGGTGCGGGTGCGGCGCAAGAGCGGCACGCTGTTCGACGCGCGCCTGTACGTCTCGCCGCTGATCGACGCGCACGGACACCAGACCGGCTGGATGACGTCGATGACCGATATCACCGAGCCCAACCGGGTGCGCGAGCAGCTCTCGGCATCGCACGAGCGCTTCACCATCGTGCTCGAATCGCTCGATGCCTCGGTCTCCGTGGCGCCGTTGGGCAGCGAGGAGCTGCTGTTCGCCAACAAGCTGTACCGGCAGTGGTTCGGCTCGCAGACCGGCGGCCACCTGCAGCTGGTGGCCCAGGCCGGCGTGGTGCCGGTGGCGGGCAGCACCAGCTCGGGCGTGGACGACGAAGACGGCCTGATGGGCCTGCCAACCGACACGCTGACCAGCGCGCGCACCGAAAACGCCGAGATCTTCCTGCCCGACCTGGGCAAGTGGCTGGAGGTGCGTTCGCGCTACCTGAACTGGGTGGACGGCCGCCTGGCGCAGATGGTGATCGCCACCGACATCACGCCGCGCCGCCAGGCCGAGGAACAGGCCTCGCGCCAGGCCGAGCGCGCCCAGTCGGTGAGCCGGCTGATCACCATGGGCGAGATGGCGTCCAGCGTGGCGCACGAGCTGAACCAGCCGCTCACGGCCATCAACAACTACTGCAGCGGCATGGTCTCGCGCATCCAGAGCGGGCAATTGACGGAAGAAGCCCTGCTCACCGCCCTGCAGAAGACGGCCCACCAGGCCCAGCGCGCAGGGCAGATCATCCAGCGCATCCGCTCCTTCGTGAAGAAGAGCGAGCCCAACCGGGCGCTGGCCGATGTGCACTCCATGGTGACCGAAGCCGTGGAGCTGGCCGACATCGAGCTGCGCCGCCACCATGTGCGGCTCACGCTGTACATCGCCGCGCGCCTGCCGCCCGTGATGGCCGATACCATCCTGATCGAGCAGGTGCTGGTGAACCTGATGAAAAATGGCGCCGAGGCCATCCAGCAGGCCAACCGCCCCACAGCCGGCCGCAGCGTGGAGCTTCGCGTGGTCCCCAAGACCATCGAAGACCGCGACGTAGTCGAGTTCTCGGTGCTGGACACCGGCAAGGGCCTGGCGCCCGAGGTGCTGGAGCGGCTGTTCGAAGCCTTCTTCTCCACCAAGCAGGAAGGCATGGGCATGGGCCTCAATCTGTGCCGCAGCATCGTCGAGTCGCACCAGGGCCGGATGCATGCAGAGAACATCTACAATGGTTCAGACGTCACGGGCTGCCGGTTCTCCTTCTGGTTGCCGCTCGCCAAGCCTGCCGATGACACTACAAATTCTGTAGCAAACGCACATACTCCAAGGACAATTGCATGAGCTTGATTCCGAAAAAAGGCACCGTATACGTCGTGGACGATGACGAAGCGGTCCGAGACTCCCTGCAATGGCTGCTGGAAGGCAAGGACTACCGGGTGCGCTGCTTTGATTCGGCCGAGACCTTTCTGTCGCGCTACGACCCGCGCGAAGTGGCCTGCCTGATCGTGGACATCCGCATGGGCGGCATGACCGGCCTGGAACTGCAGGACCGCCTGATCGAGCGCAAGTCCCCGCTGCCCATCGTGTTCATCACCGGCCACGGCGACGTGCCCATGGCCGTGAACACCATGAAGAAGGGCGCGCTCGACTTCATCCAGAAGCCTTTTGACGAGGAAGAGCTGGTCGGCCTGGTCGAGCGCATGCTGGACCACGCCCGCGAGGCCTTTGCCGGCTACCAGCAGGCCGCCAGCCGCGACGCCCTGCTCTCCAAGCTCACCAGCCGCGAGGCCCAGGTGCTCGAACGCATCGTCGCCGGCCGCCTGAACAAGCAGATCGCCGACGACCTCGGGATCAGCATCAAGACGGTGGAGGCGCACCGCGCCAACATCATGGAAAAGCTCAATGCCAACACCGTGGCCGATCTGCTGAAGATCGCCCTGGGCCAAAATGCCCCCAAGGGCTGAGCCCATACATAGCCAAGTTCCCCACCAGGGCGCCACCCGGCGCCCTTTTCGATCCGAATTCCAGCCATGACAGCCCAACTCATCGACGGCACCGCCCTCTCCCGCCAACTGCGCAGCGAAGTCGCCCAGCGCGCCGCCGCCCTCACCGCGCGCGGCCACCAGCCTGGCCTGGCGGTGATCCTGGTGGGCGAAGACCCGGCCTCGGCCGTCTATGTGCGCAACAAGGTCAAGGCCTGCGAGGACAGCGGCGTGCGCTCGGTCTTCGAGAAGTACGAAGCCACCCTGAGCGAGGCCGAGCTGCTGGCCCGCATCGCCGCGCTGAACGCCGACCCGACCGTGCATGGCATCCTGGTGCAGATGCCCCTGCCCAAGCACATCGACCCGCACAAGGTGATCGAGGCGATTTCCACTGCCAAGGACGTGGATGGCTATTCCGTGCTGTCGGCCGGCGAGCTGATGGCCGGGCTGGGGGGCTTTCGCCCCTGCACCCCGTACGGCAGCATGAAGCTGATTGAATCCACCGGCCAGTCGCTCAAGGGCAAGCATGCCGTGGTCATCGGGCGCAGCAACACCGTGGGCAAGCCCATGGCCCTGCTACTGCTGCAGGCCAATGCCACCGTGACCGTGACGCACAGCGGCACGCCCGACCTGGGCTACCACACGCGCCAGGCCGACGTGGTGGTGGCCGCCGTGGGCCGCGCCAACACGCTCACGGCCGACATGGTCAAGCCCGGCGCCATCGTGATCGACGTGGGCATCAACCGCAACGCCGAAGGCAAGCTCTGCGGCGACGTGGACTTCGAGGGCGTCAAGGAAGTGGCCGGCTGGATCACCCCCGTCCCTGGCGGGGTCGGCCCGATGACCATTACCATGCTGCTGGTGAACACCATCGAGGCGGCCGAACGCACGGCCGCCCGGTAAAAGATTCTTGAACCTACGCCCCGAGGCGCCATCTACACCGCATGAGCAACGCCCTTCTCGAATTTTCCGGCCTTCCCCAGTTTGACCGCATCACGCCCGAGGACGTCGCCCCTGCGGTCGATGTGCTGCTCGAGCGTGCCAATGTGGCGCTGGAGACGGTGACCGCCCCCGACTTTCCCGCCCGCTGGGATGCCATCGCCCAGGTACTGGACGTGGCCACCGAACAGCTGGGCACGGCCTGGGGCGCGGTGAGCCACCTCAACAGCGTGGCAGACACCCCCGAGCTGCGCGCCGCCTACAACGCCGCCCTGCCCCGCATGACCGAGTTCTGGACCCGCCTGGGCGCCGACGAGCGCCTGTACGCCAAGTACAAGGCCATCGATCCGGCCACCCTGACCAGCGAGCAGCGCCAGGCGCACAAGAATGCGGTGCGCAACTTCGTGCTCAGCGGCGCGGAGCTGACCGGCACGGCCAAGGACCGCTTTGCCGAAATCCAGGAGCGCCAGGCCGAGTTGAGCCAGAAGTTCAGCGAGAACGCGCTCGATGCGACGGACGCTTTTGCCTATTACGCCAGTGATGCCGAGGTCGCCGGCATTCCTTCGGATGTGCTGCAGGCCGCGCGCGACGCTGCCCAGGCCGAGGGCAAGGACGGCTACAAGCTCACGCTCAAGATGCCGTGCTACCTGCCGGTGATGCAGTTCGCCGACCGGAGCGCGCTGCGCGAGACGATCTACCGCGCCTATGTGACCCGGGCTTCCGACCAGGCCGAGGGTGATGCCCGCAAGTACGACAACACTGCATTGATCAGCGAGATCCTCGCGCTGCGCAAGGAAGAAGCGCAGCTGCTGGGCTATGCCAACTTCGGCGAAGTCTCGGTGGTGGCCAAGATGGCCGATTCGCCGGCCGAGGTGGTCAGCTTCCTTCGCGATCTGGCCCACCGCGCCCGCCCCTATGCCGAGAAGGACGTGGCCGACCTGCGTGCCTTCGCATCCGCCAACCTGGGCTTGGCCGATCCAAAGGCCTGGGACTGGCCCTACATCTCCGAGAAGCTCAAGGAGGCCCGCTATGCCTTCAGCGAGCAGGAGGTCAAGCAGTACTTCACGGCACCCAAGGTGCTGGCCGGCCTGTTCAAGATCATCGAGACCTTGTTCGAGGTGGCCATTCGCCGCGACAGTGCCCCCGTGTGGAACCCTGCCGTGGAGTTCTACCGCATCGAGCGTGGCGACACCCTGGTGGGCCAGTTCTACCTGGACCAGCCCGCGCGCACCGGCAAGCGCGGTGGCGCCTGGATGGATGACGTGCGCACCCGCTGGCTGCGCCCCGACACCGGCGTGCTGCAGACCCCGGTGGCGCACCTGGTGTGCAACTTCGCGAGTGGCGTGGATGGCAAGCCGCCGCTGCTCACGCACGACGATGTGATCACCCTGTTCCACGAGTTCGGCCACGGCCTGCACCACATGCTGACCCAGGTGAACGAGCGCGATGTCTCGGGCATCGGCGGTGTGGAGTGGGATGCGGTGGAGTTGCCCAGCCAGTTCATGGAAAACTTCTGCTGGGAGTGGGATGTGCTCAAGCACATGACGGCCCACGTGGACACGGGCGAGCCGCTGCCGCGCGCGCTGTTCGACAAGATGATCGCCGCCAAGAACTTCCAGAGCGGCATGCAGACGCTGCGCCAGATCGAGTTCTCGCTCTTTGACATGCTGCTGCACACCGAGCACGACCCTGCCCAGGACATCATGCCCCTGCTGGCCCAGGTACGCGCCGAAGTGGCCGTGCTGCAGCCGCCGGCCTTCAGCCGCACGGCGCACACATTCAGCCACATCTTCGCGGGCGGTTATGCTGCGGGCTATTACAGCTACAAATGGGCCGAGGTGCTGAGCGCCGACGCCTATGCGGCTTTTGAAGAGACCGTGGGCAGCGACGGCCAGCCCAGCGCCGAGACCGGCCGCCGCTACCGCGAAGCCATCCTGGAGGCGGGCGGCAGCCGGCCGGCGATGGAGTCGTTCAAGGCCTTCCGGGGCCGCGAGCCGCGCCTGGATGCGCTGATGCGCCACCAGGGCATGGCCGGGCCGGCCGCGGCCTGAGTTTTCCCACCATAACCGGATTCCGAGGAGAAAGACGATGCGCAAAAACCTGCTGTCCCTGCCGATGCTGGCCCCCATGCTGGTCCTGCTGGCCTGTAGTGCAGCGCAGGCGCAAACGGTGTACCGCATCGTCGGACCCGACGGCAAGGTCACCTTCTCGGACCGGGCGCCCGACAATGCCGCCAAGGCCACGACCAGCACCACCAACCCCGCAACGGGTGCCGTGGGCGGCACTACCGGCCTGCCGCTGGAGCTGTCGCGCATCGCCCAGCGCTTTCCCGTCACGCTGTACACCGGTAGCGACTGCTCGCCCTGTGCCAGTGCACGCAGCCTGCTGGTGAACCGGGGTGTGCCCTTCACGGAGCGTACCGTGACCACCAACGAGGATCTTGACGCGCTGCGCAAACTCAGCGGAGACACCTCGTTGCCTTACGGCACCATCGGAGCCCAGCGCATGGCCGGCTTTTCTGACACAGAGTGGACGCAGTACCTGGATGCGGCGGGCTACCCGAAGGCGTCGCAATTGTCGGCCAACTACCGTCGTCCCCCAGCCACGCCACTGGTGGCGGTCGCGGCGCCGGCAGCCCCTGCTGCGGCCCCCGCCTCGAACGCGGCGGCCGCTACGGCTTCGCCACGCGCGCGCCCGGCACCGGCGGCTACCGAAGGCCCGTCGCCCACCAATCCGGCGGGCATCAGGTTCTGAGCCTGCTGGCAGGCATCTGCCTGCCCTGTACCCGCCAAGACAATGGGCCGCTACTGCGGCCCATTGTCATTTTGCTGGCGCAGCCCCTCCAAAAGGGGCTCACGCGGGATCAGTAGCTCAGCGTCTTCACGCCCTGGGCCGTTCCCAGCAGGCAGACCGAGGCCTTCTGGTGCGCGAACACACCCACCGTGACCACGCCGGGCCACTGGTTGACGTCGGACTCGAAGGCCAGCGGCTCGGTGATGGACAGGCCCGTGACATCCAGGATGTGCTGGCCGTTGTCGGTGACCAGCGGCTGGCCGTCCTTCTGGCGAATCGTCGCCTTGCCACCCATGGCCGCAAAGCGGCGGGCGATGTGGGCTGCCGCCATGGGAATCACTTCCACTGGCAGAGGGAACTTGCCCAGCGCGGGCACCAGCTTGGACTCGTCGGCAATGCAGACGAAGCGGCCCGCCAGTGCGGCCACGATCTTCTCGCGCGTGAGTGCGGCGCCGCCGCCCTTGACCATGTGGCCCTGGCCGTCGATCTCGTCGGCGCCATCGATGTACACGGACAGGGACTCGACCTCGTTGGCGTCGAACACGGGGATGCCCAGCGCTTTCAGGCGCTGGGTACTGGCCACGGAGCTGGACACGGCGCCCTTGATGCGGTCCTTCATGCTGGCCAGTGCGTCGATGAACTTGTTGACGGTGGAGCCCGTGCCCACCCCCACGATCTCGCCAGGCACCACGTATTGCAGGGCAGCCTGGCCTACGAGGGCCTTGAGTTCGTCTTGGGTCAGGGGGGTAGAGGTCGTCATGGGGGAAAATCAGGGGTAATTGCGCAATTATCCCCTGTCATCCCTCCATGTCCCTGATCCCCTACGCCCTCACCCGCCCTTTCCTCTTCGGCCTGGATGCCGAGGCTGCACACGAACTCACTATGGACATGCTGGCGCGCGGGCAGCGCACGCCGCTGCAATGGGCCTGGTGCAACACCCGGGTGGACGACCCCATCGAGCTGGCGGGCCTCAGCTTTCCCAACCGCGTGGGCATGGCCGCCGGGCTGGACAAGAACGCGCGTGTCATTGACGCCCTGGGCGCCATGGGCTTCGGCTTCGTGGAGGTGGGCACCGTGACGCCCAAGGCCCAGCCCGGCAACCCCAAGCCGCGCATGTTCCGCCTGCCCGAAAAGCGCGCCCTGATCAACCGCCTGGGTTTCAACAACGAAGGGCTGGACGCCTTTTTGCGCAACGTGCAGCGATCGCGCTTTCGCGAGCAGGCGCAGGGCCGGGGCCCGCGCATGCTGCTGGGCCTGAACATCGGCAAGAACGCCACAACACCCATCGAGAACGCCACCAGCGACTACCTGACCTGCCTGGACGGCGTCTACCCCCATGCCGACTATGTGACGGTGAACATCAGCTCGCCCAACACCCAGAACCTGCGCGCCCTGCAGAGCGACGAAGCGCTGGACGGGCTGCTGGGTGCGATCGCCGCGCGCCGCGAAGTGCTGGCGCAGCAGGCCGGCAAGCGCACGCCCATCTTCGTGAAGATCGCCCCGGACCTGAGCGAGGAGCAGGTGTCGGTGATCGCCGCCACGCTGCAGCGCCACGGCATGGACGGCGTGATCGCAACCAACACCACGATCAGCCGCGATGCCGTCAAGGGCCTGCGCCATGCCGAGGAGACCGGCGGGCTGAGCGGCGCACCGGTGCTCGAGGCCAGCAACAACGTGATCCGCCAGCTGCGTGCCGCGCTGGGCCGCCAGTTTCCCATCATCGGTGTGGGCGGCGTGATGAGCGCCGACGATGCAGTGAGCAAGATCCGCGCGGGCGCGGACGTGGTGCAGATCTACACCGGGTTGATCTACGAGGGCCCGGCCCTCGTGACCCGTGCGGCACAGGCCATCAAGGGCATGGGGTGACCCGTCCGGCAAGCCCCGGTACGCGGTTAAGATTCCACCAAGTGGTAAAAATTGGCGGTGTTACAGAGCATGCACGCCAAGACCGTGGCATAGTCGCTTGATACCAAATGTGTCATCCGATGGCAATCCATTCCATTTTTGACAATGCACGTGGCCCCCTGGGTGCTGCGGCAATGCTCCGTAGTTCCAACCCATGAATGTTCTTGTCATCGACGATCACTCCCTGTTTCGTGAGGGACTTCGCCTGCTGCTGGCCGAGCTGGGCTTCGCAATCGACACCCAGATCGCAGGCAGTTGCGAAGAAGGGCTCGCCAAACTGCGTGAGCAACCCGCGGACATCGTGCTGCTGGACTGGCACATGGAAGGCCTCTCGGGTGCCGAGGCCATGGTGGCCATCCGCGAACTGGTGCCCCAGGCGCGCCAGATCGTGCTGTCGGGCGAGAAGAGCGCGGCGCTGGTACGCACCGCCATCGACAACGGCGCGGTCGGCTTCATCGCCAAGGACTCCGAGCCGGAAACACTGCTGCTCGCCCTGAACACCATTGCCTCGGGTGGCATCTACCTGCCCGCCACCCTGCTCTCCGGCCCCGGCAGGACGGCCGGCCCCGCACCGGACAACCATCTGCCCAGCGACCTGACCCAGGCCTTCCCCGAGCTGACGCAGCGCCAGGGCGATGTGCTGGCAGCCATCCTGCGCGGCCTGCCCAACAAGGTGATTGCGCGCGAGCTCAACATCAGCGACCAGACGGTGAAATCGCATCTGAGCGTCATCTTTCGCCAGCTCAACGTCCAAAGCCGCACCGAGGCGGTGTACGTCTGCGCACGGCAGGGCGTGCGCATCGCCTGACACTTTGAACAGGTTCTTAGTGGGCCGAGGCCCGGGCCTCGCGTTCAGGCACCTGCTCACCGAGATCGGCCAGCCACTTGATCAGCAACGAGGGCAGCACCGGCTTTTGCCACATCGCGATATTGCCCAGGCGCTCGACCTCGTGGAGATTGATGCCGGGGTCGCCCGTGATGATGGCCACGGGCAGCGCAGGCCAGCGGGATCGCAGGCGCTGCGCCACCTGCAGGCCGGTGGCGTCTCCTGCGAGCCGGTAGTCGGCAATCAGCGCATGCGGGGCCGCGGTGGCTGCTTCGATGGCGGCATCCGGGGGCATGCCCTCCCACTGCGTGACCTTGCAGCCCCATGACTCGAGTGCCTGGGTGGTCGCCATCCGGACCAGGGCATGGTCCTCGACCAGCCATACATCCACGGCCATGGTCAGCACGGGCTCGGCTGGCGCCGACAGGGCGCCGACGCCCGTGCTTTCGAAAATCGGCGCCTGGGGCAAGGTGAGGGTGAAGGTGGTGCCCTGGCCCGGGTTGGAATGCATGCCCATTTCCAGCCCGAGCAAGGTTGCCAGGCGGCGCACGATGGCCAGGCCCAGGCCACTGCCCTGCCCGGGATCGCGCGAGGGATTTCCGACCTGGAAATACTCCTCGAAAACCCGGGCCTGCGCCTCATGGGCGATGCCGATGCCGGTGTCGCGCACCTGCAGCTCCACCACGCTTTCCCGCGCGAACACGCTGACCATGACACCGCCATCGTTGGTGTACTTCACCGCGTTGTCCACCAGGTTGCGCAGGATGCGCTCCAGCAGGAAGGCGTCGCTCAGCACCCAGGCCTGCGCATCCCCCTCGACCTCGATGGTCACCCCTTTGGCGGCGCACCGCGGCCCGAACTCGCGCGCGAGATCGCGCACCATGGCGGCGATGTTCAGCGCCTGCATCTGCGGCACGATGCTGCCGGTTTCGAGCTTGGACAGATCGAGCAGCCCCGAGAACAGCTTGTCCAGCGAGCCTGCCGCATCGCGGATGTGGGCGATCAACTGCGCGGTCTGCGGTGTCTCGTGGCGGTGCAGCAGGGACGAAAACACCAGCAGGGCGTGCAGGGGCTGGCGCAGGTCATGGCTGGCCGCAGCCAGGAAGCGCGACTTGGCGGCATTCGCCTCTTCGGCCACCTGCTTCTCCTCTCCCAGCCGGCGCATCAGGTCCGCGTTCTCGAAGCGGATCTGCAGCGAATCGCGGAATGCCTGCGCCGTCTGCCGTGACGAGGCCGCGACCACCAGGCCCACACCAAACAAGGCCAGCGCCAGGGGCAGGCCGTTGGTGCCGCCCTGGGTCAGCCAGAACACCGCCGCGAAGGCGAGGTTGATCCACGCCCCGGCGATGAAGGTCGACGGATGGGTGGACGCATTCACCAGCGCGCCGCCCAGGTAGATGAGCTGCAGCACCGTGGCAAAGGTCGCGATGCCCCCGCTGGTGCCATAGCCGATCCACCAGACGGTGGTCCCCATCAAAGCCTGGTTGGCCACGGTGATCCACCAATGATCGGTCTGCTGCTGGGACAGCGCGGCCGCGTCTGCCGAGTCGAGCACGGCCAGCGCACGCGCACTAAGGACCGAATTGATCTGGGCCATCAGCACCACGGGAACCATCCACGCCAGCACGCGCCAGGCAGGCGTGGAAAAACCGAAGCAGATCGCCGCCACGATGGCCGCCACCACCACCATGGTGCGCGCGCTGACCGACTGCTGTGCCCTCAGCCGCAGCGACTCGCGCGCCATTGCTACATCCAATGGGTGATTGGCATCAACGGGAAATGGCGGTAGAAAATGCATGTAAACAATTGTTACTCAAAAACCAATGCCCACGGAAAGGCCCTATGGCGACCCATTCTCGCTGGTCCGAGTCGATCGAGACGATGCTGCAGGTCAACCCAAACCCCAGCTGCGATGTGCTGATTGTGGGGTCTGGCTATGGAGGAAGCTTCGCCGCGCGGGAACTGGCCGGTCCGGGCGTGGAGACCTGGGTGATCGAGAGGGGCAGAGAGTACGCGCTCGGGGAATTTCCCGAAGACATCGGCCACCTACCCGGCCACCTGAGGCTGCAGCGCGGCGCCAGCGGAAAAGCCCTGGGGAACGCGCAGGCGCTGCTCAATGTCCAGAATTTCGATGCAGTGGCCGTGCTCACGGGCAGCGGCCTGGGAGGTGGCTCCCTGATCAACGCCGGCGTGGCGTTCAAGCCCGCGCCAGCCACCTTCGACCAGGACTGGTGGCCGCGTGTATACCAAAGCGGTGGTGAGCGGCGCGAAGCCCTGGTGCATGCCCTGGACGAAGTCGTCTCGGCGCTGGAGGCGGCGCCCCTTGCGGGCGCGCCAGCCCTCCCCAAATTCCAGGCCCTTTCGCGGCTTGCGGGCGGGCTGCAGGCGCAGGCGGCCCAGCCGGTCGACCTCACCATCTCGAACACGCAGAGAACCAATGCACACGGGGTGGAGATGCAGGCCTGTGTGCAATGCGGCAACTGCTTCACCGGCTGCAATGTCGGTGCCAAGGGCTCCTTGGCCACCAACCTCATTCCGGCTGCGCACGCGCGCGGTGCGCGCTTCTTCGTCGGCGGCACCGCCCTGCGTGTGGAGCCGCTGGAGACCCCCGCACGCAGCGCGAACGGACGCGAGCTGCGCTGGCGCGTGCATTTCCGGTGCTCGGCGGGCAGCCGCAACACCTCGCCCATCGAATTTTGCATCGACGCGCACACCGTCATCGCCAGCGCAGGCAGCCTGGGCAGCACCGAGCTCTTGCTGCGGTCCTTCCAGCTGCCGCGCTCAGAGGCGCTCGGCTCGTCTTTTTCCACCAACGGCGACGTGATTGCGATGGGCTGGCGCCAGCGCCAGGCCGTCCATGCCGTCTCGGCCCCCGAAGCCGGCGACACCAGCCCCAGCCGGGATATCGGCCCGACCATCTCGGGAACGCTGCGCGTGCCCCTGGAGGTGGATGGCGTGCAGCAGGAAATCCTGGTGCAGGACGGCGCCATTCCCTCCGCGCTTGCCCAGGCCACCAGCACGCTGGGCCACACGCTGGCGACCCTGCACCGCTATGTGCGCGACGTGGATGCGCGCTTCCCCGGCACCGACGACCCCCTGGCCCTGCCACCGGACGCGGCACGCCACGCGCAATTGCTGCTGGCCATGGGCCAGGACGCATCGAACGGGAAGATCCTGCTGCGCACCCCGTCGGGCACAACAGACCCTGCGGACCCGGATGCCCTGGAGCTGGACGTGCGCTGGTCCCCCGACAGCGGCGCCGCAACGGCCGGCAGTGCCAGCTACTACCAGGCCGTGCACCGCGCATTCAACCAGGCGCATGCGGCCGGCGGCTTCGATGGCGGCGACTACCTTCCCAACCCCCTGTGGCATCCGGCCCCCGATGGCTTTGCGGAGATCATCTCCGGTGGCCAGCAGGAAAAATCGATCACCGTGCACCCGCTCGGCGGCTGCCCCATGGGCGACGACGGAAGCCGGGGGGTGGTCGACTGGCGCGGTGCCGTGTTCAAGGGCGCAGGAAGCGAGGTGCACGCGGGCCTTCACGTGCTGGACGGAGCCATCGTTCCGCACGCCCTGGGCGTCAATCCCTTCGTCACGATCTCCGCCCTGTCCCTGCTCGCGGCGCGGGACATCGCCCGCGAGCTGGCGCAGACGGGCCAGCGCAGCGCCGCGCCCGCCCAACCCACGCCAGGCCCCGCACCGCAAGTGGCGCAACTCCAGCCCCGCGTGGCCGAAGCGGCGCCCGCCGGCCCCGGGAGTGCCATGGTCTTTCGCATCCACGAGCACCTGCTGGGCGGCTCGGACAAGGACCACCTGCCCGACTGGGCCCGGCAGCTCCTGTCCGCGCACGACCCGGCGCTGAGCGCCGAGGCCGCCACGCAGCCGCGCGCCCTGATCGCGGCTGTGGAGGTGGCGGTCGACCTGCACCAGTGGCTGGCCGAGCCATCGCGCCCATGGGCTGCCTCCCTGGCGATCTACGCCAATGCCATCCCGGGCTGGCCATCGATCCACTCCGATGCCTTGAAGGGCGAGCCCTTGCTGCGCGGCTCCGGGCAGGTGTCCCTGCTTGCGCTCGAGCGGGCCGGCGTCCTGCGCAGGGGCTGGCGCTGGCTGCTCGCTGTCGCCACCTACCTCAAGCGCAGGCCCGGCGGAATGTCCCAGTACTTCACTTCCGGCTGGTTCCGCAAGCTTCTCGGCTTCTCCCGCGCGGGATGGCTGCACACGAACTACCGCACGCTCGACTACCACTTCACCCTGCAGCCCCAGGGCGCTGCTGCGGACCAGGCGATGGAGATCGTCGCCCGGGGCAGCAAGCTGCTGGCCTACCGCAACGGCGCGCGCACCCTCTGGGAAGCGCTCACGATGCTGGACCTCGAGCTGCGCAGCAAGGACGACAGCGCACCCTGGAGGATTGCGCTGCGCGTTGATCTCGCGGACCTCGTGAGCCGGCTGCGGCTGCAGATCCGCGAGACGGCGAACACGCCGGCCTCCATCGTCGGACTGGCATCGTTCGCCTCCCTGTGGCTGCGCGCGGTGATGCAGACGCATTTCTGGTCCCTGCGGGGCCTGGACTACGCCAAGTACACGCGCCCAGCCCTGCCCCCCCACCCCGCATTGAAGACGGCACAGGGCATCGACGTACAGCCGCAGGCCGAGGTGCTGAAGACGGCGCGCCGCAGCGGCGACCAGGAACAGATCGAGCTGCAGCTCACGGTCTACCGCCACCCCGAGAGCGTGGGGCACATCCTCTTCATCCACGGGCTGGCCCACGGCAGCGGCGTGTACGCAACGGACACCGTCGATACCAACCTGGCAGGCCACTTCGTGCACGCGGGCTATACCGTCTGGTTGCTGGACAACCGCATGTCCAACCGCCTGGGCTATGCGCGCGATGCGCACACCATGGACGATATCGCGCACAACGACATCCCGGCAGCCATCGACCGCGTGCATGCCCAGGCGGGGGGCCAGCCCATCGACGTGTTCGCGCACTGCGTGGGTGCGGGCGCCTTCGCCATGGCAGCGCTGCAGGCGCGCTTTGACACCGCCAAGGTGCGCGCGGCCATCATCCATGCGGTGCACCCCTGGGTGGTGCCCTCCGTGTCCAACCGCTTCTCGGGCGCACTGGCCGCGCTCTACCGCAACCTGCTGACGGGCAACGAACGCATCGACCCCCTGCTGCCTGCCAAGCCAGGCCCTGCCGACGAACTGCTGGACCGGTTTGCAGCCACCCTGGCCTGGACGGATGAAGAGCGCAGCCTGCACGAAGCGCACCGCGACTCGCCCGGCGCGGGCTGCGCCATATGCAACCGGATGACTGCCTTCTATGGGCGCGAATGGGTGCATGCCAATCTGGACCCGCGCACGCACGAGCGGCTCGGCGAACTGGTCGGCGTGGCCGGCGTCGAGGTGTTCCGCCAGCTGTACTTCATC
The DNA here is from genome assembly GCF_059423865.1 of Acidovorax sp. GW458-11-26-14-TSB4. Taxonomy (NCBI): domain Bacteria; kingdom Pseudomonadati; phylum Pseudomonadota; class Betaproteobacteria; order Burkholderiales; family Comamonadaceae; genus Acidovorax; species Acidovorax sp. GW458-11-26-14-TSB4. The sequence continues at coordinate 182,077 of NZ_JBWKYR010000003.1, read as the reverse complement.
GTGCTGCGCGAGCGGCTGACCAACCGCGAGGGCGAGAACGCCTACCTGCTCGAAGACAACTTCCTCGCGAACTGGCACTTCCCCACGCTGTTCGTGCACGGGCTTGAAAACAAGGTGTTCGACCCGCGCGGCGCGGCACGCACCTGGAACCGGCTGCGACGGGTCTTCGCACAGAGTCCCGACCGGGTGGTGCGCACCTTCATCCGCAGGGGCTATGGGCACATGGACTTCCTGTTCGGCAAGAATGCCCACCAGGACATCTACCCGCACCTCACCCGCTTTCTCGACCAGCCGGCCGCATTCGAGGACATCGCCGATGGCTGCCACATCGACCCCGACCTGCCACGCCCGGTGGGCCAGTCCAGCGACACCGATCTGGCCGACCGGGACTTCATCGCGCCCATCCGGCCCCTGACCGGCCCCATGCTGCAAGCGGAGTGGTACCTGCAAGGAGAAAAGCGCCGGCGCCGGCTGGTGATCTGGGTGGAGCAGTATTTCGACACGACCAGCACGCCGATGGCACCGGAGGTCCGCATCGGCGGGGTGCTGTGCGATAGCGCCCAGGTGACGGCGTTTCCCGGCGTGGTGGCGCAGACCATTCCCCCGGCCCTGCCCCCCACCGGACAGGGCTACTACTGGACCTGCGTGCTGGAGGAAAGCGAGAAGCTGCCGTTCCAGGACCTGCCCCCGATCAGCCTGACGCTGCGCTGCCTTCCCCAGGGGTCCGGTACCGCCAGGGCGGTGGCGCCCGATGGTGCCGTTCAGAGCCCTGCAACGAGCGAATCGCTGCCAGTCATTCTCGACCTGGCTGCGCTGCCCTGGTGGCAGCGCTGGACCAGCGACACCCACACGCGCCCCGCGGTGAGTTTTCTCGCCAGTTCCTGCCGCTGGCCGGGCATGGCGCTCGAGCGCCGTGCGATCGACGCGCTGGCCGGCGACATGGAGCAGCACATCGACGATGCCACGGCACCCGCTCAGGCCCTGCTGCTGCTGGGCGACCAGATCTATGCCGATGCCATGGCCAATATCGCGGAGACCACGGAACGCGATGAGCGCGGTGCACAGCGCTACCGCGAGAGCTGGGGCGGCGCCGCCACACGCCAGCTGTTTTCACGCCTTCCCGTCTGGCTGGTGGTGGATGACCATGAGTTCGACGACAACCTGGACGGGGCGGACAACGCCACGGCAGACTCCTTGCGCGGACAGCGCTTCTTCAACGGTTTCCTGGCGGCCGCGGCCTACCAGTCGCGCTTTCACCGCAAGGACCTGCCCAGCCTGTCCCTCACCCCCAAGGGATGGACCGTGAGGCGCGGCCTGTGGCACGAGTTCGACGTCGGTGGCATCCCCGCCTTCGCCGCCGATACGCGCACGGAGCGCAGCGCCCGCACGCTGCACAACTGGAGGGATGCCCACATCGTGGGCGAGCGCCAGATGGAGGCCATCGAACGCTGGCTGCTGGCCCACCCCAAAGGCCCCAAGCTGCTGTGCAGCGGCAGCGTTTTCGCCCTGCCGGAGAAGCGTTTCGTGGCCGAACCCGCCACCTGCCTGGCCGCGGACAACTGGCTCGGCTACCCGGCCAGCTGGCGCAGGCTGGTGCGCTTCATTGTGCAGAATGAAATCGAAGGCCTCATCTTCGTGGCCGGTGATTACCACCTGAGCGCACTGGTCGAGGTGGAACTCACCAGCCAGGGCAAGTCCGCGACGGCGCTCAATCTCGTGTGTTCGGCGTGGAATGCCAGCCTGCCCTTCGCCAACGCCCAGCCGTCGGACTTTACCTTCGACCAGCCGGTGCATGCACCGGGCAGCGACGCCGATGCCGCCATGGTGTCCACCGCGCGTTTCGCCTCGGATGCCCCGCGGCAGTTTTCCAAGATCACGATCACCGAGGAGCCCGGGGCTGGCAGCACCGCCAGGGTGGCCATGGACGTCTACGGGCCCGGCAACATCCTCACCAGGGAACTGCGCTCAAGGCTCCAGGTCGGACGCCTGCTTGAAGCGTCGCGCAGCGAGCTGCTGGACGCATAGCCTTGCGGCAGGCCCGCCCGTGGGTGGAGAGGCCTTCCAGGCCCTCAGCCCCTTCGCACCAGGAAGGGCCGCAGGCGGCTGACAAGCGGCATGGCCAGGCCCACCCAGCGGATCAGGCGGCGCGGCCCGGCCACCAGGGCGACCCCCGCCAGGGCCGCCACTGCGGCCGGGTGCTCCTTGGCAAAGGCCGCGGCCCGCAGCGCAAACGGCTCGTCTGAGGAGGCCTGATGCGCCGACTGGGCCAGCGCCACCGACTGGGCGCGCGCGATGCGGCGCGCGCGGATGCGCTCGCGTTGCTTGGCAATGCGGTCGAGCACCCGTTGCTGCTCGGCCGTGGGTTGGGGAACAAAGGCTTGTTGGTTGTCGGCAGCCATCACAGGCGCTCCTTGATGTCGCGCCAGTCCTGGGCGAGTTCCTTGCGGGTCAGCGCAAAGCCGTTGCTGGCCCGCTTGGCCACGGAAACCAGGCCAAACAGCGTGCCGCCCCAGCCGAGCAGCCAGGCCCCTGCCACCAGCCAGCCCACCAGCACGCGGTGTTCGGTGTCCCAGAATTGCACCAGCACCGCCATGGACAGCATGATGAGGGCCACCACCGTGAGCCCGCCGACCAGGATGGTCAGCACCAGCAGCTGCTGCAGGCGCTGTTTCTGGTCCTGCCATTCCAGGCGGGCCAGGTCCATCCGGTCTTCGGCTGCAATCGCCCCTTCTATGACATTTGCGCGCCAGCGCGCCACCAGCGCATCCAGGCCCAGAAGAGCAAGCCAGTTCATCAGTGTCCTTGGGTTCTACAGGTCAAAGCAGGCCATGCGGCCTGCGGGTCAACACACAGCCGCTTCAGCGGCGTGCAAGCACGAAGCCGACCAGGGCGCCCACGGCCAGCGCGGCACCAGCCACGCGCCAGGGTTCGTCATGGGCATAGCGGTCCGCAGCCAGCGCGGCATCCTTGGCTTGGCGGGCGGCATCCTGGGCAGCACGCACGGTCGCTTCCCGCGCGCTGTGCAAGCCATCGTCGAGCTTCTGGCGCAAGACCTTGATGTCGGGAATGGAATCGAGGTCCTTGCTGGCCAGCAGGCCGCGCAGGTCGGACACGAGTTTTTCCAGATCGGCCTGGGTCGTGGAGATGGAGTCGGAAACGCTCATAAAGCAAACCTTTCTGATTAGACATTGAAGAAATCACACCCCATGGGTTGCCTGTGGCTCCCCCTCATGCAGCGCTCACAGTCATCTTAGCGGACACATTGCCAAACGCCTTGTAGGACTTGGACTCAATGGCTTACGCATGACAGGGTGTTGACACGCATCATGAGAACAAAGCCGCCACATGCGCGCCGATGGCCAGCGCACTGGTCAGGCCTGGGGACTCGATACCGAACAGGTTCACCAGGCCCGGCACGCCATGCACCGCTGGCCCCTGGATCAGGAAATCGGCCGCCGGTTCATCCGGCGCCGTGATCTTGGGGCGCATGCCAGCATAGCCCGGCAGCAGCGCGCCGTCCGCCAGGCCGGGCCAGTACTTGCGCACCTCGGCGTAGAAGGCATCGCCGCGCGCCGGGTCCACCTGCAGGTCCGCAGGGTCGCCCACCCACTGCACGTCGGGGCCGAAGCGGGCCTGGCCACCCAGGTCCAGCGTGAGGTGCACACCCAGGCCTGCCGCCTCGGGGGCGGGATAGATGAGGCGGGTGAACGGCGCGCGCCCGGCCAGTGTGAAGTAGTTGCCCTTGGCGTAGTACGGCACGGGCACATGGCGTGGGTCCAGCCCTTCGAAGCGCCGTGCCAGCTCAGGCGCGGCAAGCCCTGCGGCATTGACCACCGTGCGCGCCAGCAGTTCGGTTCCATCGGCCGCCTGCAGGAGGATGCCCTCGGCCGTGCAGCGCGCCTGCGCCAGTGGAGAGTTGAGCGCCACCAGGCCCCCCGCATGCTCCAGGTCGCCCTGCAAGGCCAGCATCAGCGCATGGCTGTCGATGATGCCGGTGCTCGGCGAATGCAGCGCGGCCACGCACTGCAGCGCAGGCTCCAGCGCCTGGGCGGCTACAGCATCCAACCACACGAGATCGTGAACGCCGTTGGCTTTTGCACGCGCCTCGATGCCCTGTAGTGAGGGTATCTGCTCCAGGGAGGTGGCCACGATCAGCTTGCCGCAGCGCCGGTGCGGCACGCCGCGCGCGGCGCAGTAGGCATAGAGCATCTCGCGCCCCTGCACGCACAACCGCCCCTTGAGCGACCCGGCCGGGTAGTAAAGCCCCGCGTGGATGACCTCGCTGTTACGCGAGCTGGTGCCGGTACCGATGGCATCGGCGGCTTCCAACACCATCACCTCGCGCCCCTGCAGCGCCAGCGCCCGGGCCACGGCCAGCCCGACCACGCCGGCGCCCGCCACCACGCAATCGACGGCTTCGCTCACCGCGTTGCCGCCTGCTCGAATCCGTCGAGCACATTCACGGCGTTGTGGCCCAGCTCCGCCGCTGCATAGCCGCCTTCCAGCACGAACACCGTGGGCAGGCCGAGCGCGGCCAGGCGTTCGCCCAGACGCGTGAAGTCCGTCGTCTTGAGGGCGAACTTGGAGATCGGATCATCCTCGAAGGCATCGAGCCCGAGCGAGACCACCAGCGTATCGGCCTGGTACTGGGCAATGCGCGCACAGGCCTGCTCCAGTGCGGCGAACCACTGCTCGGCGCTGGTGCCTGCGGGCAGCGGCAGGTTCAGGTTGAAACCCGCGCCCTGCCCTTCGCCGGTTTCGTCGGCATGGCCCAGGTAGAACGGGTACTCGGTGCGCGGGTCGCCGTGCATGCTGACGAAGAGCACGTCGTCGCGGCCGTAGAAGATGCTCTGGGTGCCATTGCCGTGGTGGTAGTCCACGTCCAGCAGGGCCACGCGCTGTGAGCCATGGTTGCGCAGCCACTGCGCGGCCACGGCGGCATTGTTGAGGAAGCAGTAGCCGCCCATGAAATCCGGGCCTGCATGGTGGCCGGGCGGGCGCGTGCAGCAGAACGCCGCGCGCGCGCCCTGGGCCACGCGGTTCGCTGCGCTGGCTGCCGCATCGGCGCCGGCCTTGGCGGCCTCCCAGGTGCCTTCGGCCATGGGCGTGCCGTTGTCCATCGAATACAGGCCCAGTTTGGCCACGAAGTTGTCCGGCTCCACGTCGCTGCGCAGGCTGCGCACCGGCCACACCGAGGGAAAGGGCTGGACCGAGGCATTGGCCGCATCCAGCGCCAGCCATTGCGGCCAGGCCGTCTGCAGAAAGGCCAGGTAGCGCGGCGCGTGGATCTGGGCCAGTACGGGGCTGCTGTCCACGTCGGGCACCAGCAGGCCGTGGCCGCGTTCGCGCAGGGCGTCTTCGACGTACTGGGCGCGCACCGGCTTCTCGAAGCAGGGCACGCGCTCGCCGCGGAAGAACTCGTGGACCGGCGCATGCCGGTGGTGCAGCGGGTTGTGGAAGGAAATCATGCAGGCAGAGTCAAAAAGAGGGAGGCCAGCCCCGGCAGGACAGGGGCGGCAGGGCTCACCACTTTAGCGCGTCCCGCACCGCTTTCGGTGCACCAGAACTCAGCACCACCGTGCTGCCATCCCCAAGGCTGGAACGCCCGGCGCCGTCTCGCACAGGGCGATTCGGGCCGCCTTACGAGGTGGCTTCCTCTGGCGGGACAAGGCACGCCACCGCCCGCGATGATGGCCGGTCGACATCGGCCCAAGCTGGCACAGCGCTTGCATCTCATCTTGTATCCAAGATTGAATTCTTCAAAATGGTGCAAGCAACAAGCTCCCTGGTGGCCGAACTTCCTCCTGCAGCGGCGGACCTGCCCGCGCTGGCGCCGCAGGCCTGGATCCTGCGCTGCGAGCCCCCCATCGCCGGCACGGCCGGCGGGCCGCTCAGCGGCCTGACTTTCGCGGTCAAGGACAACATCGACGTGGCGGGCCACCCCACCTCGGCCGCCTGCCCGGCCTTCGCCCATGCGCCTGCGGCCCATGCTGCGGTGGTGCAGCGCCTGCTCGATGCCGGCGCCACCCTGGTGGGCAAGACCAACCTGGACCAGTTTGCCTGCGGGCTCAACGGCACGCGCTCGCCGCACGGCGCCGTGCCCAATGCGCTGGACCCGGCCTATGTCTCGGGCGGCTCCAGCTCGGGCTCGGCCTATGTGGTGGCCACCGGGCAAGTCGACTTCGCTCTGGGCACCGACACCGCCGGTTCGGGCCGCGTGCCAGCCGGGCTGAACAACATCGTGGGCATCAAGCCGACCAAGGGCCTCATCAGCGCCCGCGGCGTGGTGCCGGCGGCGCAGAGCGCCGACTGCGTCTCGATCTTCGCGCGCACGGTGGACCTCGCAGCCCGCGTGCTGCAGGTGGCCCAGGGCTATGACGCCGAGGACCCCTATGGCCGCCAGCTCAGGCTGGCCAGCGAGCCGCTGCCAGCAAGCTTCCGCTTCGGTGTGCCCGACGTGCTGGAGTTCTTTGGCGACGCAGCGGCCGAGTCCGCATTCGCCGAGGCCGTGGCCCGGCTGAAGGCCCTGGGCGGCACGCCGGTCTCCATTCACTACGCACCCCTGGCCCAGGCCGCCGCCCTGCTCTACGAAAGTGCCCTGGTGGCCGAGCGCTACGCCGCCGTGCGCAGCTTCTTCGATGCGCATGCCGACCAGGTGGTGGAGCCGGTGCGCAGCATCCTGGCCAGCGGGCGCGGCTACAGCGCGGCCGACCTGTGCGATGCCCAGACCCGTCTGCGCGCGCTGGGCCAGCAGGTCGCACCCATGTGGCAAGGGGCCGAGGCCATCGATGTGCTGCTGGTGCCCACGGCGCCCACGCACTACACCATTGCGGCCATGCAGGCCGACCCGGTGGTGCTCAACCGCAACCTGGGGGCCTATACCAACTTCGTCAACCTGCTGGACTATGCCGCTATCGCGGTGCCCAGCAGCCTGCGTGCCGATGGCCTGCCCTTCGGCATCACCCTGATCGGACCCTGCGGCAGCGACCTGCAACTGGCCGAGCTGGGCCAGCGCTACCACCATGCCACCGGCCTGCCCCAGGCCGCCGGCAGCACGCCCCTGCCCGCGCCCCAACCCATCGCCGGCCTGCTGGCGCCCGCCACGGTACGGGTCGCCGTGGTCGGCGCGCACCTGAGCGGCATGCCGCTCAATGGCCAGCTCGCCGAGCGCGGCGCCACGCTCGAGCGCGCCACCGAGACCGCACCCGATTACCAGCTCTACGCCCTGCCCGGCACCGTGCCGCCCAAGCCCGGCCTGCTGCGCGTGGCGCCGGGCCAGGGCACGCGCATCGCCGTCGAGGTCTGGCGCATGCCGGCCGCGCACTACGGCAGCTTTGTCGCGCTGATTCCCCAGCCGCTGGGCATAGGCACCCTGTCCCTGGCCGACGGCAGCAGCGTGCAGGGCTTCATCTGCGAGCCGCTGGCTCTGGCCGGGGCACGCGACATCAGCCACTTTGGCGGCTGGCGGGCATACATCGCGTCGCTCAAGGCCGGCAACTGATTCCATCCACTCCATCCCTTCCAACCCTGCTGCAGGAGCCTGCCATGACATCCCACAGTTCCACCCCTTCCACCGGTACCTCGCGCCGCCGCGTCCTGCAGGCCTCGGCCGCCACCCTGGGCGCACTGGCCGCGCCCGCACTGGTGCGCGCCCAGGCTGCGCCCAAGATCCGCATCGGCTTCTGGCCCGTGGCGGCCGGCCTGCCCTTCTTCGCTGCGGTGGAAAAGGGTTATTTCAAGGAGGCCGGGCTGGACGTGGAGCCGCTCAAGTTCGCGGGCGCCCAGCAGGTGATGGAGGCCATGCTCTCGGGCCGGTCCGATGGCAGCTCCAACGGCACGGGCTCGGCCAACCTGGCCATCGGCGAGATCGCCCAGCCCGGTCTGTTCAAGATCTTCGCGACCAACCCGAGCAACGCCAAGTTCGTGCTCGATCAGTTCATCACCGGCAAGGACAGTGCCATCAAGACCATGGCCGACCTCAAGGGCAAGAAGGTCGCCTCGGGCCCCGGCATCCAGAACATGACCCTGTGCAAGACCATGCTGGAGCGTGCCGGTGCCAGCGGCGTCACGGTGACCGAGCTGCCCATCGGCCAGCACATCGCCGCCATTGTGGCCGGGCAGGTCGATGCCTGCTACACGCTGGAGCCCACGGGCACCATCGGCCGCATGAACGGGACCACGCGCGTCATTGAATCGGGCGTGGTGGCCAAATACATCCTGGGCGACGCCATGGCCCCCTGGCACGGCGGCGCGGCCAGCCTGACCAGCGAATTCATCAAGAAGAACCCCGAAGCCGCGAAGAAATTCATCGCCGCCTATGCCCGGGGCATCGAGCTGGTGCGCACCAAGCCCGAAGAAGCGCGCCAGTTCATGAAGGGCTACACCGCCATCGAAGGCCCGCTCACGGCCGAGGTGCCGCTGGCCTCGTACATGCTCTACAACGAGTTCAAGCCCAGCGACCTGGCGCACTTCCAGAAGTTCTACGACCTGTTCACCGAGAAGGGCATCTTCGAGAAGAAGGTCGTGGTCGACAGCCTGATCTACAAGGCCTGAGGGCAAGGCGCACCATGGCCGACACGACCTCCACCACCGCCGGCGCCTGGTCGCCACCCGCGGGCAAGGCGGCCTCCGCCGTACCGAAGAAGCCCGCCTGGGACCGGTTCCTGCCCTTCGCCGGCCCCCTGGCCCTGTTCATCGTCTGGGACCTGGTGGTGCGCCTGGGCTTCATCAAGCCCATCCTGCTGCCACCGCCCGGCACTACCGTGCTCACCCTGGTCACCGGCCTGGCCGGCGGGCCGCTGCTGCTGGACTTTGCCGTGACCGTCTGGCGCACGGTGCAGGCCTTTTTGATCGCCGCCGTGGTCGGTGTGCCCCTGGGCGTGCTGCTGGGCAGCAACGAGCGCGCCTACCGCAGCGTGGAGTTCCTGATCGACTTCTTCCGCTCCACGCCCTCCTCGGCCCTGATCCCGCTGTTCCTCTTGATCTTCGGCGTGTCGGATGTGAACAAGGTCGCCATCGCCGCATTCGGCGCCTTTTTGATCGTCATCTTCAACAGCGCCTACGGCGTCATCAACGCCCGCAAGCAGCGCGTGATGGCGGCGCGCGTCATGGGCGCCTCGCGCTGGCAGATCTTCAAGGACGTGCTGGTCTGGGAAAGCCTGCAACCCACCTTCGTCGGCCTGCGCTCGGCCGTGTCGATGGCGCTGGTCATCGTCATCGTGGCCGAGATGTTCATCGGCTCCGACAACGGCCTGGGCCACCGCATCATCGACGCGCAGCAGGTGCTCAACGTCAAGAGCATGTACGCCGCCATCCTGGCTGCCGGCGCGCTGGGCTATGCCCTGAACATCCTGTTCCTCGTCGCCGAACGCAAGATCGTGCACTGGAGCGGCCGATGAACGCCGTCGTCAACGGCGCCGTGTACGCCGACCTGCCCCGCCGCGCCTTCACCCCCGGCCCGGCCGGCACCCACATCACCATCCGCGGTCTGACCAAGTACTTCGCGGGCTGGCCGCTGTACGAGGACTTCGACCTCGACATCCCCAAGCACAAGATCGTCTCGGTCTTCGGCCCCAATGGCTGCGGCAAGAGCACGCTGATCAACATGATCGCCGGCCTCGTGCCTATCGACAGCGGCGAGATCCTGTTCGACGGCAAGAGCCTCAAGGACACCAAGATCGGCTACGTCTTCCAGAACTACCGCGAGGCGATGTTCCCGTGGATGCGCACCATCGACAACATCGCCTACCCGCTCAAGCTCGAAGGCAGGAGCAAGGCCGAGGTGGACCGCCGCATGGCCGAGCTGGTGGCCTCGTTCGACGTGAAGTTCGACCTCAACCGCTACCCCTACGAGCTCTCGGGCGGACAGCAGCAGACGGCCTCCATCATGCGCGCGCTGGCGCCCAACCCCGAGGTGCTGTTCCTCGACGAGCCCTTCTCGGCGCTGGACTTCGAGATGACGCTGTTCATCCGCGAGAAGCTGCAGGAGGTGTTCATGCAGACCGGCACGACCATGCTGCTGGTCTCGCATGACCTCGAAGAAGCCGTCTACCTGGCCGACGAGGTGCTGCTGCTGACCAAGCGCCCGACCAAGGTGGCCGAGATCCTGCACTACGAGGACGCGCGCCCGCGCACCCTGGCCACGCTGAGCGAACCCGGTTTCGTGGCGACGAAGAAGCTCAGCCTGGAGATCTTCCAGCGCGAGGTGCGCCGATGAACGCCGCCGAACTCGAACGCTACCTGGACGCCGCCTCGGCCGCCATCGGCCTGCCCATCGCGCCCGAGCACCGCGCGGCCGTGCTCGGCTACCTGGCCCTGGCCAGCGGCTTCGCCGACACCGTCAACGCCGTGCCCTTGGACGCCACGGACGAACCCGCCATGGCCTTCGTGCCCGTGTCACCGCAGGAGGGCAGCGCATGACAGGCCCGTGGTGGCAACGGGACGCCGCCGGCATGGCGCAGGCCGTGGCGGCGCGCGACGTGACGGCCACAGCGCTGGTAACGGCCTGCCTGGCGCGCATCGGGCAGACCGACGCCCGTGTGAACGCCTTCACCGAAGTGCTGGGCACCCGTGCCCTGGCACGCGCCGCGCGCATCGATTCCGGCCTGGCCGATGGCACGCAGGCGGCCCTGCCGCTGCTCGGCGTGCCCTTCGCGGTGAAGAACCTGTTCGACGTGGCGGACATGGCCACCCTGGCGGGCTCGAAGATCGAGCGGGACGCAGCACCCGCCACGGCCGACGGCTTGCTGGTGCAGCGGCTGGAGGCCGCGGGCGCCATCCTGGTCGGTGCCCTCAACATGGACGAGTACGCCTACGGCTTCACCACCGAGAACAGCCACGCGGGCGCCTGCCACAACCCGCACGACCTGGCGCGCATCGCGGGTGGCTCCTCGGGCGGTTCGGGTGCGGCGGTGGCCGCCGGCCAGGTGCCCATCACCCTGGGCTCGGACACCAATGGCTCCATCCGCGTGCCGGCCTCGCTGTGCGGGGTGTTCGGCCTCAAGCCCACCTTCGGGCGCCTGCCGCGCACGGGCAGCTTTCCTTTCATCTCCAGCCTGGACCACCTGGGCCCCATGGCGCGCAGCGTGCGCGACCTGGCACTGGCCTACGACGCACTGCAGGGGCCCGAGGCACCCGGCGCGCACACGGATGCCGGCTGCGCGCAGCGGCCTGTGGAGCCGGTTTTCCACACACTGGGACTCGGCACGGTCGGCCTGCGCATCGGTGTGCTCGGCGGCTACTTTGCAAACAACGCCCTGCCCGAGGCGCGTGCCGCCGTCGCCCGGGTGGCGCAGGCGCTGGGCGCCGAGGCCGAGCCGGTGGAACTGCCGCTGGTGGAGGCCGGCCGTGCGGCAGCCTTCCTCATCACCAATGCCGAGGCCGGTGCGCTGCACCTGGACAACCTGCGCACGCGGGCGGCCGACTTCGAACCGCTGTCGCGCGACCGCTTCCTGGCCGGTGCACTGATCCCAGCGGCCTGGGTGGCGCGGGCCCAGCGCGTGCGCGGCCGCTATGCCCGCGCTGCTGCCGCCGTGCTGGCGCGCTACGATCTGCTGCTGGCCCCTGCCACACCCTGCGCGGCCACACCCATCGGCACCGAGCGCTTGGACCTCAACGGCCGCGACCTGCCGCTGCGCCCCAACATGGGCCTGCTGACCCAGCCCATCTCGTGCATCGGCCTGCCCGTGTGCTCCGTGCCGGTATGGGGCGCGCATCCCACCCTGCCCATCGGCGTGCAGCTCATCGCCGCGCCCTGGCGCGAAGACCTGGTGCTGCGCGCCGCCGCCGCGCTGGAGGCCGCCGGCATCTGCCACGCCCCCATAGCCACTCTGTGAACGCCATGCACTACCCCATCAACCAGCCGGAGGTGCTTGCCGAAGTGCAGGCCGTGTTCGCCCGCTACGAAGACGCGCTGGTGAACAACAAGGTCGATGTGCTCGACGAGCTGTTCTGGGACAGCCCCCACACCCTGCGCTATGGCGCCACCGAAAACCTGTACGGCTACGCGCAGATCCAGGCGTTTCGCGCCGCGCGCCCGTCCCAGGGCCTGCAGCGGCGCCTGCTGCGCACCGAGATCACGACCTATGGGCGCGACTTCGCCACCGCCAACGTGGAATTCCAGCGCGAGGGCAGCGCCCGCACCGGCCGCCAGAGCCAGACCTGGCTGCGCACGCCAGCCGGCTGGCGCGTGGTGGCCGCCCACGTCAGCCTGCTCGATTGACCCCTGCCCTTTTTTCCCCTGAAACCCACCTGCCGAAAGGACTGCCATGCAACACGAGAAACCCATGCCCCGCCTTGCCCACCCGAACCGCCGCGAATCCCTCCAATCCCTCGCGGCGCTCGGCGTTGCAGGCACCCTGGGCGGCTGGGCGCTGCAGGCGAACGCACAGGCCCCGCTCACCGTGGGCGTGATCTATGTGGGCCCGCGCGACGACTACGGCTACAACCAGGCCCATGCCCAGGCGGCGGCCGAGCTCAAGAAGATGCCCGGCGTGAAGGTGGTCGAAGAAGAGAACGTACCCGAAACCGCCGCCGTGCAGAAGACCATGACCGGCATGATCGCGCAGGACGGCGCCAAGCTGCTGTTCCCCACCTCGTTCGGCTACTTCGACCCGCACCTGCTGGCCCTGGCCGCCAAGTACCCGGACGTGCGCTTTTCGCACTGCGGCGGCATGTGGACCGAGGGCAAGCACCCCAAGAACGCGGGCAGCTTCTTCGGCTACATCGACGAGTGCCAGTACCTCAACGGCGTGGTGGCCGGCCACATGAGCAAGAGCGGCAAGATCGCCTTCATCGCGGCCAAACCCATCCCGCAGGTGCTGCGCAACATCAACGCCTTCACGCTGGGGGCGCGCTCGGTCAAGCCGGGCATCACCTGCAGCGTGATCTTCACGGGCGAATGGTCCATGGCCGTCAAGGAGGCCGAGGCCACCAACAGTCTGGCCGACCAGGGCTGCGACGTGTTCACCATGCATGTGGACGGGCCCAAGGTCATCGTGGAGACCGCGGCCAAGCGCGGCAAGATGGTCTGCGGCTACCACGCCAGCCAGGCCAAGCTGGCGCCCCAGGCCTACCTGACGGGGGCCGAGTGGAACTGGCTCACGGCCTACACCACCATCATCGAGGCGGCGCGCACCGGCAAGCCGCACCCCAACTTCCTGCGCGGGGGCCTGAAGGAAGGCTTCGTGAAGATGTCGGCCTACGGCCCGGCCGTGAGCGATGCGGCGAAGAAGCAGGCCGACGAGACCAAGGCGAAGATGGTCGCGGGCGGCTTCGACATCTTCAAGGGCCCGCTCAAGACCAACAAGGGCAAGGAGGTCATCGCCAGCGGCAAGTCGTTCAAGCAGACCGACCTGGAGCTGGAAAAGATGGACTACCTGGTCGAAGGCGTCCTGGGTTCTTTCTGAGCGAAGGACTGCCATGCATCCGGCCGCCAAGGACATCCTCCTGCCTGTTGCCGCCATTGCCCTGGCGCTGCTGCTGTTCGGCGGCTTCGTCGGCTTTGCCGGCGTGAACCCGCTGGACGTGTGGGCGACGCTGTTCAAGGGCGCCTTCGGCGACTGGTTCTCGTGGCAGAACACCTTGCAGCGCGCCGCGCCGCTGATGCTCACCGCCCTGTGCGTGGCGCTGCCCGCGCGCGCTGGCCTCACGGTGATCGGGGGCGAAGGCGCGCTGGTGCTCGGCGGCCTGGCCGCCGCGGCCCTGCCCATGGCCGTGGCCCTGCCCACCAACGCGGCAGGCACGGTGCTGGCCTGTGCCGCTGGCGCGGTGGCCGGCGCGCTGTGGATCATGCTGGCGGGCTGGCTGCGCCAGTACCGCGGCATCAACGAGACCATCAGCAGCCTGCTGCTGTCGTACGTGGCAATCGGCCTGTTCAAGCACTTCGTGGAAGGTGCGCTGCGCGACCCGGCCAGCCTGAACAAGCCGGCCACGCCCAGCCTCGATCCCGGACTGCTGATCGGCGGTATCGCCGGGTCCGACGTGCACTGGGGCCTGGTGCTGGGTGTGCTGGCCTGCGTGGCGCTGGGCCTGTGGCTGCACTTCACGGCCTCGGGCTTCTCGGTGCGCGTGGTGGGCGGCAACCCGCGCGCGGCACAACTCGTGGGCCTTCCGGCCACGCGCCTGGTGCTGCTGGCCTGCGCCCTGGGCGGTGCGGCGGCCGGCCTGGCCGGCGCGGTGGAAGTGGCGGCCGTGCACACCAATGCCAACGGGGCGTTGATCGCGGGCTATGGCTATGCAGGCATCCTCGTGGCGTTCATCGCACGGCACAACCCGGTGGCCATCATCCCGGTGGCCATCGTGTTCGGCGGCTTCGGCGCAGCGGGCAGCCTGCTGCAGCGGCGCCTGGGCCTGCCCGATGCCTCGGTGATGGTGTTGCAGGGCATTGCCTTCGTGCTGATCCTGGCCAGCGAGGCGCTGCGCGACGTGGATTGGCGGACCTGGTGGGCCCAGCGCCGCAAGCGGTCCGAGGACACCGGAACCACCCCGGCACCGACTGCCCACGTGGAGGCGATATGAGCACAGACCAATGGATTGCCCTCGTCGCCGCCATCGTGGGCGGGGCCCTGCGCGTGGGCGTGCCCTTCCTGTTCGTGAGCCTGGGCGAATGCCTCACCGAAAAATCGGGCCGCATCAACCTGGGGCTGGAGGGCGTGCTGGTGCTCTCGGCCATGGCGGCCTTCGGCGGCGCCTACCTCACGGGCTCGCCCTGGCTGGGCGTGCTGGCCGGTGCTGCTGCTGGTGCCCTGCTGGCCACGCTGCACGGCGTGCTGTGCTCGCTGCCGCGCGTGAACGACGTGGCCACCGGCATCGCGCTGATGCTGCTGGGCACGGGCCTGGCTTTCTACCTGGGCAAGCCGCTGATCCAGCCGCAGGCCCCGCAGATCCCCGCCCTGCCGCTGGGTAGCTGGAGCGACTCACCGGTGGTGCAGTCGGCCCTGCAGGTCAATGCCCTGCTGCCACTGGGTATCGTGCTGGCCGTGGTCCTCTGGTGGGCCTTTGCGCGCACGCGCTGGGGCCTGCTGGTGCGGCTGGCGGGCGACTCGGCCAACGCCACGCGTGCCCTGGGCTACTCGGTGCCGGGCATCCGCATCGCTGCCACGGCGGCGGGCGGCTTCATCGCCGGGCTGGGCGGCGCCTCGCTGACCCTGTTCTACCCCGGCAGCTGGAACGAGGGCATCTCCAGCGGCCAGGGCCTGATCGCCGTGGCGCTGGTGATCTTCGCGCGCTGGAGCCCCCTGCGCTGCCTGGTGGCGGCCCTGCTGTTCGGCGGCGCCGGCGCCATCGGCCCGGCCCTGCAGTCGGTCGGTGTGGGCTGGGGCTACCACCTTTTCAACACCGTGCCCTATGTGCTGACCCTGCTCATCCTGGTGGTGACCTGCAAGCCCGGCAGTGTCGCGGCCGGCAGCCCCGGTGAGCTGTCTTCAACCAAATAAGCGCTAAGGAGCGACCCTCGTGACCAGCCCCATTACCCGCCATGTCCAGGCCAACCCCTATGCCTGGCCCTACAACGGCGACCTGCGCCCGGACAACACGGCGCTGCTCTTGATCGACATGCAGACCGACTTCTGCGGCATCGGCGGCTATGTGGACGTGATGGGCTACGACATCGCCCTCACGCGGGCGCCCATCGCGCCGCTGCAGCGCCTTCTGCCGGCGATGCGCGCGCAGGGATTTCGCATCATCCACACCCGCGAGGGGCACCGGCCCGACCTGGCCGACCTGCCGGCCAACAAGCGCTGGCGCTCGCGCCAGATCGGCAAGGACGGCCTGGGCATCGGCGATGCCGGGCCCTGCGGGCGCATCCTGGTGCGCGGCGAGCCGGGTTGGGAGCTGATCCCCGAACTCGCGCCGCTGCCCGGCGAGGTGGTGATCGACAAGCCCGGCAAAGGCTCGTTCTACGCCACCGACCTGGACATGGTGCTCCACCTGGCGGGCGTGCAGAACCTCGTCCTCGCCGGCATCACCACCGACGTCTGCGTGCACACCACCATGCGCGAGGCCAATGACCGGGGCTACGAGTGCCTGCTGCTCTCGGACTGCACGGCCGCCACCGATCCGGCCAACCACCAGGCCGCATTGAACATGGTGACCATGCAGGGCGGCGTGTTCGGGGCGCATGCCACTTCGGCCGATCTGTTGATGGCCTTGGAATAGCCCTCAAGGAACCACGCCATGTCCGACCACCTGCCCGACCACCCCATTGGCGCCCTGCCCTCCGGCACCGGCGCGCTGGCGCTGGAGACCTGGAACCTGACCAAGCGCTTTGGCAGCTTCACCGCCATGGACCGCGTGAGCATGCGCGTGGAACCCGGCAGCGTGCATGCCCTGCTGGGCGAGAACGGCGCGGGCAAGAGCACGCTGGTGAAATGCGTGGCCGGCTTCCAGCGCGCCGAGGAAGGCGCCATCCTGATCGACGGGCGCGAGCAGGCCATCGCCAACCCCATCGTCGCACGCAGCCTGGGCATCGGCATGGTCTACCAGCACTTCACGCTGGCGCCGGGCATGACGGTGGCCGAGAACCTGCTGCTGGCCGCCGGCCAGACCCCGGCGGTGATCGACTGGCGCGCCAAGCGGGCCGAACTGCAGGCCTTTCTGACCACCACGCCCTTCCGGCTGGACCTGGATGCCCGACCTTCGGAACTGGCGGCCGGCGAAAAGCAGAAACTCGAACTGCTCAAGCAGCTGTACCTGCGCCCACGGCTGTTGATACTGGACGAGCCCACCTCGGTGCTGACCCCACAGGAGGCCGACGAGGTGCTGGGCCATGTGCGCGCCTTTGCGCAGAGCGGGCAGTGCAGCGTCGTCATCATCACGCACAAGTTCCGCGAAGTCATGGCCTATGCCGACGCCGTGACTGTGCTGCGCCGGGGCCAGGCCGTGCACCATGGCCGCGTGGCCGATACCGGGCCACAGGCCCTGGCCCAGGCCATGATGGGGGAGACCGCCAACGCCCCGTCCATCACCGTCCGCCCGGCGCCGGCTGCCGACACCGGTGCCACGCCGGGCGAGGTCGCACTGCAGGTGCAGGGCCTGCAGGCCCCGGGCGACCGAGGTACGCTGGCCTTGCCGGGCCTGGACCTCGTGGTGCGCCGGGGCGAGGTGCTGGGTGTGGCCGGCGTATCGGGCAATGGCCAGCGCGAACTGGTCGAGGCCCTGGTGGGCCAGCGCCCGCGCCTGGCCGGCCGGGTGCAGGTGCTGGGCCGGGACTACACCGCCACGCGCACGCAGAACCGCGAACTCAAGGTACGCAGCCTGCCCGAGGAGCCGCTGCGCAACGCCTGCGTGGGCGACCTGTCGGTGGCCGAGAACATGGCCCTGCGCGACTTCGACCAGCCGCCGCTGCGCCGCGGCGGCGTGCTGCGCTTTGCCGCCTGGCGCAGCCGCGCGCGCGAGTGGATCGCAGGCTATGGCGTCAAGACCCAGGGCGAGGGCGCGCCCATCCGCAGCCTGTCGGGCGGCAACGTGCAGCGCGCGGTGCTGGCGCGCGAGCTGGCAGGCGACATCAATGTGCTGATCGCGGCCAACCCGGTGTTCGGGCTGGACTTCGCGGCCGTGGCCGAGATCCATGCCCGCATCCTGGGCGTGCGCGAGCGCGGCGGGGCCGTGCTGCTGATCAGCGAAGACCTGGACGAACTGCTGGAGCTGGCCGACCGCATCGTGGTCATGAGCGAGGGCCGCATCGTCCATGAAACCCCGGCCTCCATTGCCGAGCGCCATGTGCTGGGCGCCTACATGGGCGGCGGGCACGAGCACACACGCCACCAGGAAGCGGCATGAGCCCGACGACCACCCTCCACGCCAACCCTTTCGACTACCGCTTCGCGCTGGCGCACACCGCGCTGGTCATCATCGACATGCAGCGCGATTTCATCGAGCCCGGTGGCTTTGGCGAGACCCTGGGCAACGATGTGTCGCTGCTCGAAGCCATCGTGCCCGCCTGCCAGGCCGTACTGTCCGCCTGGCGCGCCGCAGGCGGCCTGGTGGTGCACACGCGCGAATCGCACCGGCCCGACCTGTCGGACTGCCCGCCCGCCAAGCGGCTGCGCGGCAACCCGCAGCTGCGCATCGGCGACGAAGGGCCCATGGGCCGCATCCTGGTCGCGGGCGAGCCGGGCAACCAGATCATCCCGGCCCTGGCCCCGTTGGAGGGCGAGATCGTGGTCGACAAGCCCGGCAAGGGCATGTTCTACGCCACCGGCCTGCACGAAACCCTGCAGGCGCGCGGCATCACCCACCTCGTCTTCATGGGCGTGACCACCGAAGTCTGCGTGCAGACCAGCATGCGCGAGGCCAACGACCGGGGCTACGATGGCCTGCTGCTGGAAGACTGCACCGAGAGCTACTTCCCGCATTTCAAGGCGGCCGCCATCGAGATGCTGCGCGCCCAGGGCGCCATCGTCGGGTGGACAGCCCCATCAGCGGCCTTGCTGTCGGCATTGGCTGACCTTCCCTCCGCTTCGTAGTTGCTAAAGTCGCCTTGTGCAGACACCCGCCCTCCCCCTGTCCAAGACCAAACCGGCCCGCAGCTCGCGCGCCGACGATGTGTACGCCCAGCTCAAGCGCGACGTGGGCGAGTTCAAGCTGGTGCCCGGCGACCGCTTCACCGAAAACGAGATCTGCGAGCGCCTGGGCGTCTCGCGCACCCCCGTGCGCCAGGCACTGGTACGCCTGCAGCAGGAGGGCTATGTGGAGGTGCTGTTTCGCAGCGGCTGGCGCGTGCTGCCCTTCGACTTCGACCAGTTCGAGCAGCTCTACGACCTGCGCATGGTGCTGGAGACCACGGCCGTGCACCGCCTGTGCGACGAGGGGGCCGGCGCGCTCAAGTCCATGCCGGTGGACCACCGGCTGCTCGACGAACTCAACCGCATCTGGCTGGTGCCGGTGGCCGAGCGCAGCACCGACACCCTGCAGGTGGCCGCGTGGGACGAGGCCTTCCACTGCGCGCTGGTGCGCGCGGCCGGCAATGCCGAGATGACGCGCGTGCACCGCGACGTGACCGAGCGCATCCGCATCATCCGCCGGCTCGACTTCACGCAGCAGGCGCGCATCGAGGCGACCTACGACGAGCACGCCACCATCCTCAAGGCCATCCGCGCCCACCGCGGCGACCAGGCCGCCATGCTGCTGCGCGCCCACATCCAGACCAGCCAGGCAGAGGTGCGCAAGATCACGCTGCACCAGGTGCACATGGCGCGCCTGGGGCCCAATGCCGGGTAAGTGACACAATCTGCGGGTTGCGGGGCTATGGCAGCAGTCGCAGCCCCGCCCACCTACCGAACGAGGAGATGCCATGCGCTTGAAGTTCTCTGCCGCCGCCCTCTTCCTGGCCACCGCCCTGTCGGCCCAGGCCCAGAACGTCAAGGTGACGCCGCTGGGCGGCATCGAGGGCGAACTGTGCCCTCAGGACCGGGCCCTGGTCTTCGAAGACCCCAATGGCACGCGCATCCTGTACGACCCTGGCCGCACGGTGGCAGGGGCCGGCGACCCGCGGCTGGGCAAGATCGACATCATCCTCGTGAGCCACATGCATGGCGACCACGTGGGCAATGCGCACAACAAGGCACCGAATTCCGGAACCTGTGCCAGCCCCGACATGTCCGTCTCGGCCCTGCCCAACTCCAGCGTGGTGAACATCGCGCTGGCCAAGAAATCGAAGATCGTGACCGGCAGCGAGATGCCGCCCTTCTTCGCGGCCAAGCTCAAGGCCAATGGCGGCGACCCGGCCAATTCCATGCTGGCGCGCTTCGGCGGCAGCGTCACCGTCAGTGGGGTGCGCATCGCCACGGTGACGGCCGTACACAGCAACGGCGTGGACCCGGACTACATCGGCGGCCAACTGGGCGACGCGATGAAGGCGGCCGGCATCGCCGGCGACGTGGGCCTGGCCACGGGCTATGTGCTGACCTTCAGCAACGGCCTCGTGGCCTACCTGTCGGGGGACACGGGCATCACCGCCGACCAGGAGCGCGTGGTGCGCGACTACTACAAGGCCAGGCTGGCGGTGATGAACATCGGCGACGGCTTCAGCACCGGCCCCGCCGAAGCCGCGTACGTGATCAACGACCTGGTCAAGCCCGCCACCGTGATCGCATCCCACGTCAACGAGGTCGGCACGGTGGACGGCGTGGTGCGCCCGGGCAGCAAGACCGAGGCCTTCATCAAGGCCTCGCGCGTGCCGGTGGTGGTGCCGCTGTCAGGACGAACCATGGAGTTCACGGCGGCCGGCACCTGCTCAGCCGGTTGCGGCAAGGCCCACAATTGAGCGCGTCGCAATGAAAAAACCCTTGCAGGCCGTAAGCCTGCAAGGGTTTCGAATTGGTGGGAGATGCAAGTTTCGAACTTGCGACCCCTGCAGTGTGAATGCAGTGCTCTACCCCTGAGCTAATCTCCCGCAGCGCCATCCTTCGTGCGAAGGACTTTGCCGTGGTTTGCTTGTCTGCGAGCGAGATGGTGGGAGATGCAAGTTTCGAACTTGCGACCCCTGCAGTGTGAATGCAGTGCTCTACCCCTGAGCTAATCTCCCGTTGTCGCTGCGACAAGCCTTAGATTATAGAACAGTTTTTCAGGCCGTTTGGAATTTTCGCCAGATTGTTTTGCCATTGCTCGCCTTGTCGATCTGCGTGAGCACCTCGGCGTGCGAGGCCACTTCCTGTTCGCTGGCAGGCAAGACAGGCAACACCAGGCTGCGCAGATCGATGGCAGCCACGCTGATGCCACCAGCGCTGTCGTCGGTCTCGTCGATGACCAGCAACGCATCCTGCCCGCGCGTCATGTTGATGTAGACGTCGGCCAGCAGCTCGGCATCGAGCAAGGCGCCGTGCAGCGTACGGCCCGAGTTGTCCACTTCCAGCCGGTCGCACAGCGCATCGAGCGAGTTGCGCTTGCCGGGGAACATCTCCTTGGCCATGGCCAGGGTGTCGGTCACGCTGGCGACATAGGTCTTGAGTGGCGGGCGGCCCGTGAGTTCGAGCTCCTTGTTCAGGAAGCCCACGTCGAAGGCCGCGTTGTGGATGATGATCTCGGCGCCCTGCAGGTACGCGAGGATGTCCGGGGCCAGCTCGGCGAACTTGGGCTTGTCGCGCAGGAACTCGTTGCTGATGCCGTGCACCTTGAGCGCGTCCTCGTGGCTGTCGCGCCCCGGGTTGAAGTAGAAGTGCAGGTTGTTGCCCGTGAGCTTGCGGTTGAGCAGCTCCACGCAACCGAGTTCGATGATGCGGTCGCCGCCCTCGGCCGAGAGGCCGGTGGTTTCGGTGTCGAGAACGATCTGCCGGGTCATTTCAATGGTTTTCCTTGGCGTGGTTGATCGTGTACTTGGGGATTTCCACGGTCACATCGGTTTGCGCCAGGATGGCCTGGCACGACAGGCGCGATTGTGGCTCCAGGCCCCAGGCGCGGTCCAGCAGGTCTTCCTCTTCTTCCTCGGCATCGTTGAGCGAGGACAGGCCCTGGCGCACGATGACGTGGCAGGTGGTGCAGGCGCAGCTCATGTCGCAGGCATGCTCGATGTCGATGTGGTTGTCCAGCATGGCCTCGCAGATCGAGGTGCCGGCGGGCGCGGTGATCTCGGCGCCGGCGGGGCAGTATTCCGGGTGGGGCAGGATTCTGATGACGGGCATGGTGGGCGTCTTGTTCTTGTGGGGTGTGTGAAGGGCTCAGAAGGACTGCACGTTGCGGCCTGCCAGCGCCTGCTGGATGCCGCGGTTCATGCGCTGCGCGGCAAAGGCCTCGGTGCCCTTGGCCAGAGCCTCGGTGGCGGCCTCGATCACGGCGGCGTCGTCGGACTCGCGCTGCTGGCCCAGGGCCTTCATCAGGGCGTCAATGTCGGCGCGCTCGGTGGCCGACAGCACATCGCCATCGGCATCGAGCGCGCTCTGTGTGGCCAGCAGCATGCGGTCGGCATCCACGCGGGCCTCGACCACGGCGCGGGCGCGCATGTCTTGCGCGGCGGTGGCAAAGCCGTCCTGCAGCATGCGGGCGATCTCGTCGTCCGACAGGCCATAGGAGGGCTTCACGTCGATTCGCGCCTCCACGCCGCTGCCCTGCTCCTTGGCGCTCACGCTCAAGAGGCCGTCGGCATCGACGGTGAAGGTCACGCGGATGCGCGCGGCGCCGGCCGCCATGGGCGGAATGCCGCGCAGCTCGAATCGCGCCAGGCTGCGGCAGTCCTGCACCAGGTCACGCTCGCCCTGCAGCACGTGGATGGCCAGGGCCGTCTGGCCGTCCTTGTAAGTGGTGAAGTCCTGCGCCTTGGCGGTGGGAATGGTCTCGTTGCGCGCCACGATGCGCTCCACCAGGCCGCCCATGGTCTCGATGCCCAGTGACAGCGGGATCACATCGAGCAGCAGCAGGTCGCCGGCGGTGTTGTTGCCGGCCAGCTGGTTGGCCTGGATGGAAGCGCCCAAGGCCACCACCTCGTCGGGGTTCAGGTTGGTGAGCGGTTCGGTGCCAAAGAACTCGGCCACGGCGCGCTGCACCTGCGGCATGCGGGTGGAGCCGCCGACCATGACCACGCCCTGCACTTCGTCGCGCGTGAGCTGCGCATCGCGCAGCGCGCGGCGCACGGCCCCCATGGAGCGCGTGGTCAGGTGGGCCGTGGCGGCCTCGAAATCGGCACGCGACACGGCGTGCTGAACGCCCTCGCCCGCCAGCTGCGCGCTGAAGGTGGCGCTGTCCGCGGCGCTCAGCGCCTCCTTGCAGGCACGGGCCGCCATGCGGGCCGCGACCTTGTCGCCCGGGGTCTCGGCACTGCGGCCCAGTTGCTGCAGCACCCAGTCGGCCAGCGCGGCGTCGTAGTCATCCCCACCCAGGGCCGAGTCACCACCGGTGGCGATGACCTCGAACACGCCCTGCGTGAGCCGCAGGATGGAGATGTCGAAGGTGCCGCCGCCCAGGTCGTACACGGCATAGACGCCTTCGCTGGCGTTGTCGAGGCCGTAGGCGATCGCGGCAGCCGTGGGCTCGTTGATCAGGCGCAGCAGGTGGATGCCAGCCAATTGGGCCGCATCCTTGGTGGCCTGGCGCTGAGCGTCGTCGAAGTACGCGGGCACGGTGATCACGGCGCCGTACAGGTCGTCGTTGAAGGTGTCCTCCGCACGGTAGCGCAGCGTGGCCAGGATCTCGGCACTCACCTCCACGGGCGACTTGACGCCGCCCACGGTCGCCAGGCTTACCATGCCCTGGGCGCCATCGGCCGACGCCACGAAGTCGTAGGGCAGCTTGCCGGCATCGGCCACGTCCTTGAGGCCACGCCCCATGAAGCGCTTGGCCGATGAGATGGTGTTGCGCGGGTCGTGCGCTTGCGCGGCCACGGCGTCGTGCCCGATCTGGCGGCCGCCTTTGTCCAGGTAACGCACCACCGAAGGCAGCAGCACCCGGCCCTGGTCGTCGGGCAGGCATTCGGCCACACCGTTGCGCACGGCGGCCACCAGGGAATGCGTGGTCCCGAGGTCGATGCCCACGGCAATGCGCCGCTGGTGCGGGTCGGGGGACTGGCCGGGTTCGGAGATCTGCAAAAGCGCCATGGCGTGTTGAATTCTTGTCGTCGTGTTCTTGGTGTCCCTGGGCCCGCCTCGCGGCCCGGGGGAAGGGGCTGGCTCTATTGTCCCAGTTGATCCCGGCGGCGCTCGATATCCTCGCCAAATCGCGCAATGAACATGAGGGCTCTGACCTCTCGGGCCGCCCCCGGGGCATCGCCCGCCTCATCGAGCAACTGGCCGCAGCGGGCCAATGCAGTGCGGCGGGCCTGCTGCACCTCGTCGTCCAGCGCATCCAGCGCCGCTTCGCCCTCGGCATCGTCCAGCGCTTCGCGCCACTCCATCTGCTGCATCAGGAAGGCCGCCGGCATGGCCGTGTTGTCCTCGGCGCGGATGGGCGCACCGCGCAGCTCGCACAAATAGGCGGCACGGCGCAGCGGGTCTTTCAGGCGCTGGTAGGCCTCGTTGATGCGCACCGACCACTGCATGGCCACGCGCTGGGCTGCTGCCCCCTGGGCGGCGAACCTGTCGGGGTGGGCTTCGCGCTGCAGCTCCTTCCAGCGCGCGTCGATGGCGCTGCGCTCCTGCGCGAAGCGCTGCGCCAGGCCGAACAGTTCGAAATCGTCGGATTGCAGGTTCATGGAGGGGAATGGGTCAAGAAAAAACCGCCAGCACGAGTGCGTGCGATGGCGGTTTGGCTGGGCGCATCAACGCAGGCTTGATCGCCTGCCTGGGCCTAGACGCGGAAGCTCTCGCCGCAACCGCAGCGGTCACGCTCGTTGGGGTTGTTGAACTTGAAGCCCTCGTTCAGGCCCTCGCGCACGAAGTCCAACTCCGTGCCATCGATGTAGGCCAGGCTCTTGGGATCGATCAGCACCTTCACGCCGTGGTTCTCGAACACCACGTCCTCCGGCTCGGTATCGTCCACGTACTCGAGCTTGTAGGCCAGGCCCGAGCAGCCCGTGGTCTTGACGCCCAGGCGCACGCCCAGCCCCTTGCCGCGGCGGCTCAGGTAGCGGGTCACGTGCCGCGCAGCGGCTTCGGTCAGCGTGATGGCCATGGTCGATCAGGCGGTCACAGCCGCAGCGTGCTTGGTCTTGTAGTCGAGCACGGCGGCCTTGATGGCATCTTCCGCGAGGATGGAGCAGTGGATCTTGACGGGCGGCAGGGCCAGCTCTTCGGCGATCACGCTGTTCTTGAGGGCTGCCGCTTCGTCCAGCGTCTTGCCCTTGACCCATTCGGTCACGAGCGAGGACGAGGCGATGGCCGAGCCGCAGCCATAGGTCTTGAAGCGCGCGTCTTCGATCACGCCGGTCTCGGGGTTCACCTTGATCTGCAGCTTCATCACGTCGCCGCAGGCGGGCGCGCCCACCATGCCGGTGCCCACCGACTCGTCACCCTTGTCGAACGAGCCCACATTGCGGGGGTTCTCGTAATGGTCAACCACTTTGTCTGAATAAGCCATGATGTCTACCTCTTCAATTCTTCAATGCAATTCGGTCGGTCGGTGCGTCAGTGGGCGGCCCACTGGATGGTGCTGATGTCCACGCCATCCTGGTACATCTCCCACAGCGGGCTCAGCTCGCGCAGGCGGGCGACGTTTTCGCGGATGGTGGCGATCGCGTAGTCGATCTCTTCCTCGGTCGTGAAACGGCCGATGGTCATGCGCAGGCTGCTGTGGGCCAGCTCGTCGCTGCGGCCCAGGGCGCGCAGCACGTAGCTCGGCTCCAGGCTGGCGGAGGTGCAGGCGGAACCCGACGACACGGCCAGGCCCTTGATGCCCATGATGAGCGACTCGCCTTCGACGTAGTTGAAGCTCATGTTCAGGTTCTGCGGCACGCGGCGTTCCATGCTGCCGTTGATGAACACCTGCTCGATGTCCTTCAGGCCGTTGAGCAGGCGCTGCTGCAGCGCATGGGCCTTGGCATTGGACTCGGCCATTTCTTCCTTGGCGATGCGGAAGGCCTCGCCCATGCCCACGATCTGGTGCGTGGGCAAGGTGCCCGAACGCATGCCGCGCTCATGGCCGCCACCGTGCATCTGCGCTTCCAGGCGCACGCGGGGCTTGCGGCGCACATACAGAGCGCCCACGCCCTTGGGGCCGTAGGTCTTGTGCGCGGTCATGCTCATCAGGTCGATGGGCAGGGTGTTCATGTCGATCTCGACGCGGCCGGTGGCCTGCGCCGCATCCACGTGCAGCAGCACACCCTTCTCACGGCACAGCGCGCCGATGGCCGGGATGTCCTGGATAACGCCAATCTCGTTGTTCACGAACAGGATGCTCACCAGGATGGTGTCGGGGCGGATGGCGGCCTTCAGGGCCTCCAGGTCCACCAGACCGTCTTCCTTGACGTCCAGGTAGGTGGCTTCGAAACCCTGGCGCTCCAGCTCGCGCATGGTGTCCAGCACGGCCTTGTGCTCGGTCTTGAGCGTGATCAGGTGCTTGCCCTTGCCCTTGTAGAACTGGGCCGCGCCCTTCAAGGCCAGGTTGATCGATTCGGTGGCGCCGCTGGTCCAGACGATCTCACGCGGGTCGGCATGGATCAGGTCTGCCACCTGCACGCGGGCCTTTTCCACCGCCTCTTCCGCCTCCCAGCCCCAGGCGTGGCTGCGCGATGCCGGGTTGCCGAAGTGCTCGCGCAACCAGGGGATCATGGCGTCCACGACGCGGGGATCCACCGGGGTGGTAGCGCCGTAGTCGAGGTAAATGGGAAAGTGTGGAGTCATGGCGTGGCTGGCTCAGGAAGTTGCT
This sequence comes from Acidovorax sp. GW458-11-26-14-TSB4, assembly GCF_059423865.1. Taxonomy (NCBI): domain Bacteria; kingdom Pseudomonadati; phylum Pseudomonadota; class Betaproteobacteria; order Burkholderiales; family Comamonadaceae; genus Acidovorax; species Acidovorax sp. GW458-11-26-14-TSB4. The sequence continues at coordinate 155,851 of NZ_JBWKYR010000003.1, read as the reverse complement.
GGCTGGACGGGCTTGCAAACAACGAACGAAGAACAGTTGGACAGTTGGTTACAGAATCAGGAGACGTTCAGGGCGGTGCCGACCCCAGGGCCGGCAAGGTGCATCTGGCGGTCAGGACTTGGCGAAAACGTTGCCGAGCGCGAACACCGAATTCGGGGCATTCACACGGATCGGCTTGACCACGGGGGTCGTCGAGATGGCACGGCGCACGACCGGCTTGTCCTCGATCTGGACGCCCTTGGCCAGTTGTTCTTCCACCAGCTTTTGCAGCGTGACGGAATCGAGGAACTCGACCATGCGCTGGTTCAGCGATGCCCACAGCTCGTGCGTCATGCAACGGCCGGCTTCGCCCAGGCAGTTTTCCTTGCCGCCGCATTGGGTGGCATCAATGGGTTCGTCCACGGAAACAATGATGTCGGCCACGGTGATGTCGCCGGCCTTGCGGGCCAGCGTATAGCCGCCGCCGGGGCCACGGGTGGATTCCACCAGCTCGTGGCGGCGCAGCTTGCCGAACAGCTGTTCCAGGTAGGACAGCGAAATCTGCTGGCGCTGGCTGATCGCAGCCAGCGTGACGGGTCCGTTGTTCTGGCGCAGGGCCAGGTCAATCATGGCGGTGACCGCAAAACGGCCTTTGGTAGTGAGACGCATCGCAAGCTCCTTGTGCTAAGGCTTGTTCGTTGTAGAAACTGCCGACTGCAGGCTGTTGGCCAGCAACGACACCGTCTCCGCCCCTTACTCCACACGGTTACCCGGTGCGGAGCCCTTCATCTTGTGGGCTTTTGTTCTTGAGTAGTTTGTAGGAGTATAGCACAAATCCCTATTGAATCAGTCGGGATAAGAAACCAGCGGGTCACTATTTCCCCATACGCGTTTTTACGGACAGCCCTTCGCCCTGCAGTGCGCCCTGTCCCTCAGGTCGGGGCGCACCACGCTCTCTACAAGGCCACGGAATCGTTGCCATGCGCACCGAAGGCCTGGTCCTTCAGCCGCGTGAGCTGGTCGCGTACACGCGCCGCCTGCTCGAACTCTAGGTTGCGCGCATGGTCGAGCATGAGCTTCTCGAGCCGCTTGATCTCGCGCGCCACATCCTTCTCGGACATGTCCTCCACCTTGGCGCGCTGCAGGGTTTCCTGCTCCAGCCGCTCGGCGTCCTTGCCCGCTTTTTCGCTGTACACACCGTCAATCAGGTCTCTTACCCTCTTGACAATGCTGCGCGGCGTGATCCCGTGTGCCTCGTTGTGTGCGATCTGTTTGGCGCGCCGGCGTTCCGTCTCGTCCATGGCTTTTTTCATGGAGTCGGTGATGCGGTCGGCGTACAGGATGGCGTGGCCGTTCATGTTGCGCGCCGCCCGGCCGATGGTCTGGATCAGGCTGCGCTCGGCACGCAGAAAACCTTCCTTGTCCGCGTCGAGGATGGCCACCAGCGAGACCTCGGGGATATCGAGCCCCTCGCGCAGCAGGTTGATGCCCACCAGCACGTCGAAGGCGCCCAGGCGCAGGTCGCGGATGATCTCCACGCGCTCCACCGTGTCCACGTCGCTGTGCAGGTAGCGCACCTTGACGCCGTTGTCCGTGAGGTAGTCGGTCAGCTGCTCGGCCATGCGCTTGGTCAGCGTGGTGATGAGCACGCGCTCGTGCTTCTCGGCGCGGATGCGGATCTCCTGCAGCACATCGTCCACCTGGTGGGTGGCCGGGCGCACCTCCACCACCGGGTCGACCAGGCCCGTGGGGCGCACCACCTGGTCCACCACCTGGCCGGCGTGCTGCTTTTCGTAGTCGGCCGGCGTGGCCGAGACGAAGACCACCTGGCGCATGCGCTGCTCGAATTCCTCGAACTTGAGCGGCCGGTTGTCCAGCGCCGAGGGCAGGCGAAACCCATACTCCACCAGCGTGGTCTTGCGCGAGCGGTCGCCGCTGTACATGGCATTGAGCTGGCCAATCATCTGGTGGCTCTCGTCCAGGAACATCAGCGCGTTCTTGGGCATGTAGTCGGTCAGCGTGCTCGGCGGGTCGCCCGGCGCGGCGCCCGACAGGTGGCGCGTGTAGTTCTCGATGCCCTTGCAGTGCCCTACTTCGCTGAGCATCTCCAGGTCGAAGCGGGTGCGCTGCTCAAGCCGCTGGGCCTCCACCAGCTTGCCGTCGTCCAGCAGTTGCTTGAGGCGCTCGGCCAGCTCGATCTTGATGGTCTCCACGGCAGCCAGCACCTTGTCGCGCGGCGTCACGTAATGGCTGCTGGGATAGACGGTGAAGCGCGGGATCTTCTGCTTGACCCGGCCCGTGAGCGGGTCGAACAGCTGCAGGCTCTCGATCTCGTCGTCGAACAGCTCGATGCGGATGGCCAGCTCCGAGTGCTCGGCCGGGAACACGTCGATGGTGTCGCCGCGCACGCGGAACTTGCCGCGCGAGAAATCGGCCTCGTTGCGCTGGTACTGCATGCGGATGAGCTGGGCGATCACGTCGCGCTGGCCCAACTTGTCGCCGGTGCGCAAGGTCATCACCATGCGGTGGTAGCTTTCGGGCTCGCCGATGCCGTAGATGGCCGAGACCGTGGCCACGATGACCACGTCGGTGCGCTCCATCAGGCTCTTGGTGCACGACAGGCGCATCTGCTCGATGTGCTCGTTGATGGCGCTGTCCTTCTCGATGAACAGGTCGCGCTGGGGCACATAGGCCTCGGGCTGGTAGTAGTCGTAGTAGCTCACGAAATACTCCACGGCGTTCTTCGGGAAGAACTCGCGGAACTCGCTGTACAACTGCGCAGCCAGCGTCTTGTTGGGCGCGAAAACGATGGCCGGGCGGCCCATGCGGGCGATCACGTTGGCCATGGTGAAGGTCTTGCCCGAGCCCGTCACACCGAGCAGGGTCTGGAAGGCCTCGCCGTCGTTCAGGCCTTCGACCAGCTTGTCGATGGCCTCGGGCTGGTCGCCTGCTGGCGGGTAGGGCTGGAACAGCTCGAACGGCGAATCGGGAAAGCGCACGAACTCGCCTTCTTGCGCGTCCGACATGACTTCTGAAATATCCGGCATGGGGTGTGTCAACGGTTGCGGGGGGCCGCCCGTTAAAATCGGTGGAACCCGGCACAGTACACCACGCCTGGATTCTTCGCTACTGACAACCTTTCAAGGATTTTCATGTCTCTGTTCACCGCCGTCGAAATGGCACCCCGCGACCCCATCCTGGGCCTCAACGAGCAATTTGCTGCCGACACCAACCCCAACAAGGTCAACCTGGGTGTGGGCGTGTATTTCGACGACAACGGCAAGCTGCCCCTGCTGCAGTGCGTGCAGGCCGCCGAAAAGACCATGATGTCGGCCCCCACCGCCCGCGGCTACCTGCCCATCGACGGCATCGTGGCCTATGACAACGCCGTCAAGGCCCTGGTCTTCGGCGCGGACAGCGAGCCCGTGGCCTCCGGCCGCGTGGCCACCGTGCAGGCCATCGGCGGCACCGGCGGCCTGAAGATCGGCGCCGACTTCCTGAAGAAGGTCAGCCCCAACGCCAAGGTACTGATCTCCGATCCGAGCTGGGAAAACCACCGCGCGCTGTTCACCAACGCCGGCTTCGAGGTCGACACCTATGCCTATTACGACGCCGAAAAGCGCGGCGTGAACTTCGAAGGCTTCCTGGCCAGCCTGAATGCGGCCGCCGCCGGCACCATCGTCGTGCTGCACGCCTGCTGCCACAACCCCACCGGCTACGACATCACCGCCGCGCAGTGGGACCAGGTGATCGCCGCCGTCAAGGCCAGGGGCCTGACCCCCTTCCTGGACATGGCCTACCAGGGCTTCGGCCACGGCATCGCCGAAGACGGTGCGGTGATCGGCAAGTTCGTGGCCGCCGGCCTCACGTTCTTCGTCTCCACCTCGTTCAGCAAGAGCTTCAGCCTGTACGGCGAACGCGTGGGCGGCCTGTCAGTGCTGTGCAAGGACAAGGAAGAAGCCGGCCGCGTGCTGAGCCAGCTCAAGATCGTGATCCGCACGAACTACTCCAACCCACCCATCCATGGCGGCGCCGTGGTGGCTGCCGTGCTGGGCAACCCCGAGCTGCGCGCCCTGTGGGAGAAGGAACTGGCCGAAATGCGCGTGCGCATCAAGGCCATGCGCCAGAAGCTGGTGGACGGCCTGAAGGCCGCTGGCGTGAAGCAGGACATGTCCTTCATCACCACCCAGATCGGCATGTTCAGCTACTCGGGCCTGACCAAGGACCAGATGGTGCGCCTGCGCAACGAGTTCGGCGTGTACGGCACCGACACCGGCCGCATGTGCGTTGCCGCCCTGAACAGCAAGAACATCGACTACGTCTGCCAATCCATCGCAAAGGTTGTCTGATTGGGACGCTGAAGCGGCGCTGCAGCGCCGCTTTGTGAGCGAAGCGCTCCAGAACCCGCACAACGCGGCCCTTCTGGAGCGTTTGCCGCTTCTGGGCCTGCCCGATGCCTGGCTGGTCGCGGGCTGCCTGTTCCAGACCGTCTGGAACCTGCACGCAGGCCATGCGCCCGAGGCGCACATCAAGGACTACGACCTTTTCTACTTTGACGCGGACGACCTGTCCGCCGAAGGCGAAGCAGCCATGCAGGCACGCGCGGAGGCGCTGTTCGCCGACCTGCCCATCACCGTGGAAGCCAAGAACCAGGCGCGCGTGCACCTGTGGTACGAGGAATGGTTCGGCTACCCCTACACCGCCCTCACGTCGGCGCGCGACGGGATTGGCCGCTTTCTGGTGCCGTGCACCTGCGTGGGCCTGCAGCCCGCTCCGTCAGGCCCGGCACTGCACGCGCCGTATGGGCTCGATGAGCTGTATGCCGGCATCCTGCGGCCCAACCCTCCCTGCCCGCACCTGCCGCTGTTCGATGCCAAGGCCGCGAGCTACCAGCAGCGCTGGCCGTGGCTGCAGATACAGCGCTAACCCCACAACACCGAGCGCATCGAAATAGATGCCGACTGGAAGCCCGTGTTGAAGAAACGCGGCATCTCGGTGGACTGCACCGCCCCCGCCGCATACAGCAGCGGCAGGTAATGCTCATGCGTGGGGTGGGCCTGCTTCGCCACGGGGCCGAGCTGCAGGAAGCTGGCCAGTGCATCGAGCTGGCCCTGCTTGATCTGGTCCTGCACCACCCCATCGAACTCGTTGGCCCAGTCGTAGGCCTCGTTGGCGGCCGTGCCCCGGCGTGTGGCGCGCAGGTTGTGCACCACATTGCCGCTGCCCACGATGAGCACGCCACGCTCGCGCAGGGCCGCCAGCTGCTTGCCCAGGGCATAGTGCTCGGCCGGGGCGCGGCTGTAGTCCATGCTCAGCTGCAGCACGGGGATCTGCGCCTTGGGGAACATGGGCTTGAGCACCGACCAGGTGCCGTGGTCCAGGCCCCACTCGCTCTCGTCCACGCCCAGCGCGGCCCCGGTGGCCGGTGATTTCAACTCCTTGGCCAGCGTGCGCGCCACGGCGGGGGCACCGGGCGCGGGATACTGCTGGTCGAACAGCGCCTGCGGGAAGCCGCCGAAATCGTGGATGGTCTTGGGGTTGGCCATGCCCGTGAGCTGCCAGCCGCCGCGCGTAAGCCAGTGGGCCGAGATGCACAGAATCAGCTGCGGCTGCACCGCGCGCGCCATCAGCTCCGTGCCCAGCGCCTGCCAGGCCCGGCGCCAGGCGTTGTCCTCGATGGCATTCATGGGACTGCCATGGCCGAGGAACAGCACCGGCATGCGCGGCGACGGCTTGAGGGCTTGCAACGCGGGCAAGGAGGCGGCACTGCTCAGCGAAGTCACGGTCATCACTCCCGGAAAAGCGGCCAGACCCGCGAGGGCGGCCAAAGAGGTTCTGCGTTGCATGGATGGGAGACAGTAACAAATTTTGTATAACGCAGGGAGTGAGCGACCGGCCGGGCCAAAGTTCCGGCCAGCGATCCACCTCGCGCCACCTGTTCCATTTCCATAAAGAGACATGAGCACCACCCTGCCCCAGCCACTGCGCAACACCCGCGTCCTGAGCCTTGCCCTGAACCTGCCCGGCCCCGCCGCCCTGATGCGCTGCGCGCGCATGGGCGCCGAGTGCACCAAGCTGGAACCCCCGCCGGTGCCCGGCTATCCGAGCGCCGACCCCATGGGCATCTACAGCCCGGCCGCCTATGCCACGCTGCACCAGGGGGTGCGCGTGGTGCACGCCCACCTCAAGACGGCCGAGGGCCAGGCCACGCTGCACGGGGAACTGGCGCGCACCGATGTGCTCATCACCTCGTTCCGCCCCTCGGCGCTGGCCAAGCTGGGCCTGGCCTGGGAGGCCCTGCAGGCCAAGTACCCGCGCCTGTCGCTGGTGCGCATCGTCGGCGCGGCCGCCGCGCGGGCCGAGGAGCCAGGCCATGACCTCACCTACCTGGCCGATGCCGGCCTGGTCACCGGCACCGAGATGCCGCCCACGCTGTATGCCGACATGGGGGGATCGCTGATGGCCAGCGAGGCTGTGCTGCAGGCCCTGCTGGAGCGCGCCCACACCGGCAGCGGCGTGTGCATCGAGGTCGCACTGGCCGATGCCGCCGCCTGGCTGGCCCAGCCGCGCGACTGGGGCCTGACCACGCCCGACGGCGACGTGGGCGGCAACCACGCCGGCTACCGCATCTACCCCTGCGCCGATGGCCGCGTGGCCGTGGCCGCTCTGGAGCCGCACTTTGCCGCCAGCCTGTGCGCTGCGGCCGGCCTGCCCGCCACGGGCGATGCCCAGGTGCTGCGCGCCGCGGCTACCCATGAGGCCGTGGCCGCCTTCCTGCGCACGCAGACCCGTGCGCAGCTCGATGCGCTGGCGCAGGCGCAGGACATTCCCCTGCACACCCTGGCCTGACGGGTACCCCGATGCAAAAGCAGGGAACGGTGGTGCGCTGGAATGCCGAGCGCGCCTTTGGCTTCATCCGCAGCGAGGACACCGATGCGGACGTGTTTTTCCATGTGCGCGACTACCGGGGCGGCAGCGCGCCGCGCGAAGGCCAGGCGGTGGTGTACGAGGAAATCCATGTGGGCGGGAAAGGGCCGCGGGCCATGGCAGTGCAGCCGCAGGGTGCCCGCGCAGCCAGCGCGTCTGCCACCCGACCCACGCAGGCGAGGACGGCGGCTGCACCGCGACGGAAACAGCAGCCGCCGCGCGCAGCCCGATCCGGCAAGTCCCCGGCCTTGCAGGGCTTGGCTTTTTTGCTGATGGCAGTGTGGCTGGCCCTGCTGGCCTTTGGCGTATGGAACGGCCGATTGGCCTTGTGGCTGCTGGGCGCAGCCGTGGCGCTCAATCTGCTGACCTTCATTGTCTATGCCGTGGACAAAAGCGCCGCGCAAAGCGGCCGATGGCGCGTTCCGGAGAACAACCTGCACCTGCTGGCCCTTGCCGGCGGCTGGCCCGGCGCCTGGTTCGCCCAGCAGATGCTGCGCCACAAATCGAGCAAGACCGAATTCCGAGTGGCGTACTGGGCCACCGTGATGGCGAACTGCGCGGGCCTGGCCGCCTGGGTTGTGCGCTGGATCGGCTGAGCAAACCGCGTTCCACGGAGGGGATGACAGGTAAATTGTCGCTGGGACTACACGCGCCCACGCGGCCAGGGGCTTCAATGGTCAGGTATCCACCCCTCCAAAGGAGACGGCCATGAAGCCAATGATTCTTGACTCCACCATGACCAATATGGGCGGCGTTTTCTACCCCACGGGGCATGTGTTCGCCCTGTTCCCCGACGAGGACTGCGTGCGCCAGGCGGCGGCGGCACTCGAAGCCGCGGGCCACAAGGGCGAACTGGCCTATGCCAGCCCCGAGGCCATCATGGCCGACATCGTGCGCACGCTGGGCACGGCCGATGCCCCGCTGCCCTCGGTGGGCGCCGAAGGCGACATGGTGCGCCGCATCGCCGACCTGGCCGGCACCGGCCACCATGGCCTGCTGATCCAGATGGACAGCAAGGACGAGCCCGACACCGTGGTCGACGCCATCACACCGCAGGGTGCGGCCACGGCCTTCTACTACCGCACCTTCATCATCGAAGACCTGGTGACACCGCCCGTGGCGGACGACAAGACCCAGTCCGTGGTGGTCGGCACGCACGCCGCGACGGACTGAACCCCGCCCCCCCCCCGCGGACCGGCAAGGCCGGCGCCTCCACCCGCGACGAACCCGCGTTCCGCAAGGCACGCGGGTTTTTTCGCATCCGCTGCCGCCAATGATTTGCTGCCAAACCGCCAGGTTGTCGATATAGTGGTTTTGCAAGGCAGGCCAGCTCACCCGCTCACCCACCGGCGCCCTCGCCCTGGGGAGCCAATGCCGCCCACCGCACGGGAGGGAATCGTATGGGGTTTTTCAGCCACGGTGCCTCACCCGGGGCGCCTTGGGCCACCGGGCCCTGAAGCGCAAGCGGCAGCCGTGCATGGCCGATGTGCGCGAACCACCCCGCCAGGGACCGCTGCGCTCCACGCTGCGGATCACCTGGCCTTTCCTGCTCATGGTGGTTGTGCTGGCGGCCTGCGCATCGGGCAGCCTGCACGTGCTGTCGGCCGTGCGGGCCTTCGTGGCCGGTGAAAGCCTGTGGACCAAGGGGCAGAAGGACGCCATCTACTTCCTGGACCGCTACGCCGCCACGGGCTCCCCGGACGCCTATGCCCAGTTCAGGAAGGCCATCGACGTTCCGCTGGGCGACAAGGCGGCGCGGCTGGCCCTGCTGGAGACGAGCCCGCCCGACTTGAACGCGGCGCGCGAGGGCTTTGCGCGCGGCGAGAACCACCCCGAGGACATTGACAGCCTGATCTGGCTGCTGCGCTGGTTCAACCGCTACGAGATCATGCAGCAGCCGCTGGTGCACTGGCTGGTCGGGGACCGCCACATCGACAGCCTGCTGCAGCTGTCGCAGGAGATCCAGCATGGCCACACCAGCGGCCTGGTGGACGCCGCCACGCGCCGCGACTGGCAGGCCCGCATCCGCGCCATCAACGCGGGCGCGACGCCGGCGGCCCGCGCCTTCAGCGCATCGCTCGGGCACAGCTCCCGGCGCATCGTGCAATGGCTGCTCTGGGCCAATGCGGGCATGGCGGCTGCGCTGATACTGCTGACCACCTGGCACACCCGCAGCCTGCTGGCGCAGCGCCAGCGCGTGGAGCAGGCGCTCGACGCCGAGCGCGAGCAGGCGCACGTCACGCTAGCAGCGATTGGCGATGCCGTGGTGACCACCGACCTGCAGGGCGAGGTGCGCTACCTCAACCCTGCGGCAGCGGCCCTGGTGGGCATTCCGGCACAGCAGGCCATCGGGCGCCCGCTGGCCCAGGTGCTGCAACTGAATGACGGCACCGGCGCCCTGGGGGCCGACCGACTGGTGGAGCGGGTGCTGCGCGGCGCGCCCATCCACCGCGACGGCTTCACCCCCACCGTGGTGCGGCCCGACCAGAGCCTGGTACCCATCAAGCTCGTGGGCTCGGCCATCCGCCACCAGGGCCAGCCCACCGGTGTGGTGCTGGTGCTGCACGACGTGACGCGCGAGCGGCACTATGTGGAGCAACTGTCGTGGCAGGCCAGCCACGACGCGCTCACCGGGCTGGTGAACCGGCGCGAGTTCGAACGCCGGCTGGAGGCCCTGATCAGCCAGCCGCGTGCCATGGGGCGCGAAGGCACCCTGCTCTATGTGGACCTGGACCAGTTCAAGCTCATCAACGACACCTGCGGCCACCAGGCCGGCGACGAGATGCTGCGCGAGGTCTGCCGCATGCTGCAGAGCCACCTGCGCGAGGGCGATACCCTGGCACGGCTGGGGGGTGACGAGTTCGGCATCCTGCTCAAGGACTGCCCGCCCGGCCCCTCGGCGCGCATTGCCGAGCAGTTGCGCCAGGCCGGACACGATTTGCGCGTGCTGTGGGAAGGGCGGCAGTTGACCACCGGCCTGAGCATCGGCATGGTGCAGCTGATCCCGGCCCTGAACACCATCCAGGAGGCCATGCGCGTGGCCGACATGGCCTGCTACCGCGCCAAGGAGGGCGGCCGCAACCGGGTCTTCGTCTACCAGGCACAGGACATCGAGATGAGCCGCCGCGAAGGCGACATGGACTGGGTGCGGCGCCTGCGCCTGGCGCTGGAGCATGGCCGCTTCCGGCTGCACGCACAGACCATCACTGCGCTGCAGGGCGCCGGGGCCGGCCTGCACCTGGAGGTGCTGCTGCGCCTGGCCGAGGACCCGGGGGAACTGATCCCTCCAAGCAGCTTCATTCCGGCCGCGGAGCACTACGGCATGATGCCGGCCATCGACCGCTGGGTGGTGCGGCACACGCTCGACGCCCTGGCGCAGCACCTCGCCACCAGCGGCGCGGCGCCCGTGCACACCTGCGCCATCAACCTGTCGGGAACCAGCCTGGGCGACGAGACCCTGCTCGGGTTCATCCACACCGCCATCGGGCAGTCGGCGGTGGACCCGCGCATCCTGTGCTTCGAGATCACCGAGACCAGCGCCATCTCCCACCTGCCCAGCGCAGTGCGGTTCATGAAGGACCTGCAGCACCTGGGCTGCCGCTTTGCGCTCGATGATTTCGGCGTGGGCATGTCCTCCTTCACCTACCTCAAGCACCTGCCGGTGGACTACCTCAAGATCGATGGCAGCTTCGTGCGCGACCTGCTGGACGACCCGACGAACCGCGCCATGGTGGAGATGATCAACCACATCGGCCATGTCATGGGCAAGCAGACGATCGCGGAGTTTGCCGAGTCCATGGAGATCGTCGATGCGCTGCGCAGCATCGGCGTCGACCATGCGCAGGGCTATGCCCTTTCGCGGCCCGTTGCGCTGGCCGACTGCCTGCGCAGCGGCTGAACCAGGGCCCCGCTGGCCAAGGCCAGGCCGGGTACGACCAGCAGCACGGCGCCCAGCGAGGCCCCCGAGACAGGTTCACCCAGCAGCCAGGCCCCACCCGCCGCCGTGAGCAGCGGCACCAGGGCCGCCGACAGGGCGGCGCGCGCCGCCCCCAGCCGTGCAATCGCCACGCTGTAGACCACCAGGCCCAGCAGACCGGCCATCACCCCCTGCCCCAGGGCCTGCCAGGCCACATCGGTCCATGGCGCCGACAATAGGCGCGGTGCACCCACCAGCGCCAGCACGGGCAGCAACAACAGGGCCGACCCCAGGTTCACCACGGCGGCGCCCTGCCATGGCGTGAGGCCGCTGGCGCGGAACGCCAGCGTGTACACCGACCACAGCAGCGCCGCCAGCAGGAACAGCAGATCGCCACGCCAGACCCCGTCCGCCGTGCGCCAGCCGCCGGCACCAAAGACCGCCATGCCCGCCACGATGAGCGCCAAGCCCAGCAGCCGCGAGGGCGCCAGCCGCTCTCCCCCTACCAGCCAGGCCCCGAGCGCGGTGAACACCGGCAGGCTGCCCGCAACGAAGATGCCCATGTGCGCAGCGGGAGCCCAGCGCGCACCGGCCAGCACCACCAGGCCGAACGGCAGGCCGCCGCACAGCACCAGCAGCGCACAACGCAGGCGCGACAGGCCGGCCGGCCATCCGCTGTGCCGCAGCCACAACGGCGCCAGCACCAGGGCCGGTATCGCATAGCGCAGCACGGCCAGCTCGACCGGCCCCAGGGTGGTGATGACCCCATGGCGCGAGGCGATCTGCCAGCCGCTGCCGATGAGCGCGGCGGCCAGGGCGGCCAGCCAGCCGACCCAGGGCGATGGAATGGAAGAACACAGGCGGCGAAAGGAGGATGCGAGAGCAGGCATGCCCGCAGTCTCGGCGCGGCACCCCCGGTCCGGCTATCAGAATCCTGCCCCGGTCAGCAGCGCAGCGCCTGCCGCGCCTGCGCCGGCGTCACGCCGATGGCGCGGCGGAACGCGGTACCCAGATGGCTCTGGCTGCTGTAACCCAGGTCATGCGCCAGGGCGGCCAGGTCCCCCTCCCCTTCGTCCAGGCGCTGCAGCGCCGCCGCCAGTCGCAATTGCTCGCGGTAGGCGTGCAGGCCCAGGCCAGTGTGGGTACGGAACAGGCGCGCAAGGTGGAAGTAGGAGCAGCACGCCGCATCCGCCACGTCGTGCAACGACCAGCCCATGCCATCGGCAGCCGCGGTGCGTGTGGCCATGAAGCGCCGTGCACGCGCCACCGCGGCATGGGCCATGGCGCTGTTGCCGCTCGGCACACCCTGCCCAAGCACGGGCCCGGCCGCCTGCTCGCGCCCCTGTGCGAGCGCACGCCAGTGCAGGCGCAACTGCCACAGGGCCCGTGGCGGCAGCGTCCAGGCCGATGCACCACCCAGATTTCCAGCCGATGCGCCGCCCGGCTGCATGCTGACGACCATGTGGCAGCGCTCCACGGCCTGCCACTCGTGGATGCGGTACGGCAGCCCGGTGGGCAGCGCCACCACGGTCAGCCCGTCGAGCAGCAGTTGCTGCCCTTCCATGTGGAACTCGGACACACCACACACCGGATAGACCCAGCGCGGCGTGGCCACCTGGTAGAGGGCGCCGCCGGCATGGGCCACGCCCGCGGGCTTGACCACCCGCTCCACCCGCCACGCAGCGGTGTCGGCGTAGAGGATGCGCTCCTGCGGCATTGCGGGCCGGGCTGGGTGCCCGTCTTCAGCGGCCCTTGCGGCCGGCCGAGGGCTTGGCCGAGCCGGTTACACGCGGTGGCAGGCCGGTGTGCTGCGTGAGCATGCGACCCTTTTGCGGCTGCGTGGACTTGAGCGCCACACCTTGGGAGGACTTGGATGCCGCAGCCGCAGTGGCCGCCTTGGCACTGCCGGGCGTGGAGTTCTTGCGCCGCGCGCTCTGGTAGCCGCCGTCCGTCAGGGGCTGGAAGGTCGGGATCAGGTGGTGCTTGCCGTTGCCGATCAGGTCGGCCCGGCCCATGGCCTTGAGCGCGTCGCGCAGCAGCGGCCAGTTGTTCGGGTCGTGGTAGCGCAGAAAGGCCTTGTGCAGGCGGCGGCGCTTTTCGCCGCGCACGATGTCCACACCCTCGCTGTCGCGCGTGATCTTGCGCAGCGGGTTCTTGTTGCTGTGGTACATGGCCGTGGCCGTGGCCATGGGACTCGGGTAGAAGGTCTGCACCTGGTCGGCGCGGAAACCGTTCTTCTTGAGCCAGATGGCGAGGTTCATCATGTCCTCGTCGCTGGTGCCCGGGTGCGCGGCGATGAAGTACGGGATCAGGAACTGCTTCTTGCCCGCCTCTTCGCTGAACTTCTCGAACATCTGCTTGAACTTGTCATAGCTGCCGATGCCCGGCTTCATCATCTTCGTGAGCGGGCCCTGCTCGGTGTGCTCGGGCGCGATCTTGAGGTAGCCGCCCACGTGGTGCTGCACCAGTTCCTTCACGTACTCGGGGCTCTTCACGGCCAGGTCGTAGCGCAGGCCCGAGCCGATCAGGATCTTCTTGATGCCCTTGAGCGCGCGGCCACGGCGGTAGATCTTGATCAGCGGATCGTGGTTGGTGCCCAGGTTGGAGCAGATGCCGGGGTACACGCAACTCGGCTTGCGGCAGGCGGCCTCGATCTCGGGGCTCTTGCAGCCCAGGCGGTACATGTTGGCCGTGGGGCCGCCCAGGTCCGAGATGGTGCCGGTGAAGCCGGCGACCTTGTCGCGGATGTCCTCGATCTCCTGGATGATCGAATCCTCGGAGCGGCTCTGGATGATGCGCCCCTCGTGCTCGGTGATGGAGCAGAAGGTGCAGCCGCCGAAGCAGCCGCGCATGATGTTGACCGAAAAGCGGATCATCTCCCATGCGGGGATCTTGGTCGCGCCGTCGTGACCGCCGTTCTCGTCGGCATAGCTCGGGTGCGGGCCGCGGGCGTAAGGCAGGTCGAACACGTGGTCCATCTCGGCCGTGGTCAGCGGAATGGGCGGCGGGTTGATCCACACGTCGCGGGCGGTCACGCCCTCGCCGTGGGCCTGCACCAGGGCACGCGCATTGCCGGGGTTGGTCTCTAGGTGCAGCACGCGGTTGGCGTGGGCGTACAGCACCGGGTCGCTCTTGACCTGCTCGTAGCTGGGCAGGCGGATCACGCTGCGATCACGCGGCGGCACCTTGAGCTTGGCCTTGAGCGCCGGGTTGGCCACGAACAGCATGGGCCGGATCGCGGGGTTGGGCTCGGCCGCAGCGGCTGCGCCGGCCTCGGCATCCGGCGTGCCATCTTCCTTGCTGCAGGTGCTGCCCTGGGCGGCGGCCTGCTCGCTGGTCGTCATGTAGGGGTTGATGTGCGCCTCTACCCGGCCCGGCTCGTCCACGCTGGTGGAATCGATCTCGAACCAGCCCTTGCCGCTGTCGTCGTCGGACCGGCGCACGAAGGCCGTGCCACGCACGTCGGTGATCTGCTCCACGGGCTCGCGCGCGGCCAGGCGGTGCGCCACCTCGACCAGGGCGCGTTCGGCATTGCCGTACAGCAGCAGGTCGCACTTGGCATCGACCACCACCGAGCGGCGCACCTTGTCGCTCCAGTAGTCGTAATGGGCAATGCGGCGCAGGCTGCCTTCGATGCCGCCCAGGATGATGGGCACGTCCTTGTAGGCTTCGCGGCAGCGCTGGCTGTAGACGATGGCCGCACGGTCGGGGCGCTTGCCGCCCACGTCGCCCGGGGTGTAGGCATCGTCGCTGCGGATCTTGCGGTCCGCCGTGTAGCGGTTGATCATGGAATCCATGTTGCCCGCCGTCACGCCCCAGAACAGGTTGGGCTTGCCCAGCGCCTTGAAGGGCTCGGCGCTCTGCCAGTCAGGCTGGGCGATGATGCCCACGCGAAAGCCCTGGGCCTCCAGCGTGCGGCCGATCACGGCCATGCCGAAGCTCGGGTGGTCCACATAGGCATCACCCGTCACCAGAATGACGTCGCAGCTGTCCCAGCCCAGCTGATCCATCTCGGCACGGCTCATCGGCAGGAACTTGGCCGTGCCGAAGCGCTTCGCCCAATAAGGGCGGTAGCTGGTCAGCGGCTTGGCTGCGCGCGCGAAAAAGGAGACGTCGACGGGGGCGTTCATGTGGGGGGTGCAAGACCTCGGATGGGCGAGGCCGTTATGGATAACCCGCGATTTTACGTTGGCGGGCCTGTTTTGTCGCTGTGGCCGGTTTGTCCTAGCTTTTGTCCGGTTGTGCCCAAAGGCGCATATACTTGCCAAAGTCAATTAATTGCATGCTTTGGGCAATCAATCATGAACCAAGCCGCCCCCGCCGACGCAGTCAAGGCCGTGCGCCGTTTCAACCGCTTCTTCACGCGCCGCATCGGAGTGCTCGACCCCTACCTGGGCAGCGAGCTGTCGCTGACCGACGTGCGCGTCCTCTATGAGCTGGCGCACCGCCAGGACCTGGTGGCCAGCGAGCTGGCGCGCGAGCTGGGGCTGGATGGTGGCTACCTGAGCCGCATCCTGCGCCGCTTCGAGAATGCCGGGTGGATCAGCCGCGCGCCCAGCGCCAAGGATGCGCGCCAGAGCGTGCTGACGCTGACACCCACAGGCCACGATGCCTTTGCCCCACTGCAACAGCGCTCGCGCGAGGAGGCGGCCGCCCTGCTCGCCCCCCTGCCCGCTGCCCGGCAGGCAGAGCTGGTGCAGGCCATGGAGCGCATCGAGGCCCTGCTGGAGCCTGCCGCTCCCGGCGGCGCCCCACGCGTGGCCGTGCTGCGCGACCCACAGCCTGGCGACATCGGCTGGGTGGTGCAGCAGCACGGCGAGATCTACGCGCGCGAATATGGCTGGGACATGCGCTTCGAGGCCCTAGTGGCCGACATCGCCGCGCAGTTCGTGCGCAGGTTCCAGCCCGAGTGGGAAAAATGCTGGATCGCCGAGCTCGATGGCGAGCGCGTGGGCGCCATCTTCCTGGTGCGCAAGTCGGCCACCACGGCCAAGCTGCGCATGCTGATCCTCTCACCCAAGGCCCGCGGCATGGGCCTGGGGGCGCGGCTCACGGACGAGTGCATCGCCTTTGCGCGTGCCAAAGGTTACAAAAAAATGGTGCTCTGGACCAACAGCTGTCTCATTACCGCACGCTCGATCTATGCCAAGCGGGGATTTGTGTTGGACAAATCGGAGCCGTACGAAGACTTCGGGCAACAATTGGTGGGAGAAACCTGGTCACTCAAGTTGTGACCCCTTCCTCTTTCACACCCACCATCCGCCCGCTGGCGGCGCATGACGATCTTGCGCGCCTGACCGCGCTGATCCACTCCGCCTATGCCCCGCACGCTGCCAAAGGCCTGCGCTATTGGGCCACCCACCAGACGGTGGAGGACACGGCAAAACGCCTGGCATCGGGCCAGGCGCTGGTGGTGGAGATCGATGGGGACTATGCCGCGACAGCGACCTTGCGCGCCCCGCAGCCGGAATCCAAGGTGGCGCTGTACCGTGACAGCTCGGTATGGTCCATCACGCAGTTCTGCGTGGCGCCCCGGTTCAAGGGCATGGGGCTGGGGAAACTGCTGCATGGGGAACTGCTGGCCCGGGCGCGCCGTGCCGGGGCCGCCACCCTGGCACTGGACACGGCCGAACCGGCCCATGCGTTGATTGCAATGTACGAAAGCTGGGGCTACCAAGTGGTCGGCGAATGCGACTGGAGGCCGCTCACCAACTACACCAGCGTGCTCATGGCGCGTGCGGTCGACCAGCAGCCTCTGGCGCCCTTGGCCCGATAATTTTTTACCACTCGCCCACTTCGCGTACGCGCTGGGCCAGGTCGAACTCTTCCTCGTCCTCGAAATCCTCGGCCACCTGCGCAAGGCGCGCGCTGGCGGCACCGCCCGACGCCTGCATGGCCACAACGGACATGGGCGAAGGCACCGACGGTGCAGAAAAGCGGCCGAACAGGTGGCTGGCCAGCGTGCTGGGAAGGGATGCAGTCAGTGGCAGGGCGAACATGGCGGTTCCTTGGGTGCGTTGATTCGTTGTTGTTGACCGAGAATAGTTATCGGCTATGGGTTCAAGTGTAGGAACGGACCGCATCCGCGCTTGTGACAGAACGCACACTTACACGGCCATGGCCGACCGGCGGGCGCGCGGCTGTGACAGGCGTCACATAACTGCCGCCCACCAGGGCCGACAGTGGTGCGTTTGCGCAACATCTTTGCCCTTGTTCAACGCTGATAAGCTCTGCACCCCATGCCACAGACGCTCGCCACCCCCGCCCACAGCGAGCTCCTCATCAAGAAAAGCCGCTTCATCGGCTGCGTGCAGCCCATGGCCGACCGGGCCAGCGCCCAGGCCGCGGTGGACGCGCTGTGGAAGCAGCACCCGGGTGCAGCCCATGTCTGCTGGGCGCTGTTGGCGGGTGGCCAGTCGGCTGCGGTGGACGATGGCGAGCCCAGCGGCACGGCCGGCCGCCCCATGCTGGACGTGCTGCGCCACCAGGACCTGGAAGGCGTGCTGGCCACGGTGGTGCGCTACTTCGGCGGCGTGAAGCTGGGCGCGGGCGGGCTGGTGCGGGCCTATACCGACGCCATCGCCCAGGCCTTGCTCAGCGCACCCAAGGTGACGCTGCAGCGCATGGCCACGCTGCAGTGCATGGTGCCCTACGCGCTGGAGGGCCTGCTGCGGCGAGAAGTGGAAGCGGCAGGCGCTGACCTGCTGGATGTGCAGCACGGCACGCTGGTCACCCTGCAGGTGCGACTGCCCCAGGCGCAGGCCGAGGGATTCGTGCAACGCATCAACGACCAGGGCCAGGGGCGCGTGGAGTGGCTGGACTCCGACTGAGCCAGAACAATGGACAAGCGCCTACAAGGCTTCGGCCCCGCGCCCTGCACACTGGCGTTTCCTTGCCACTTCGGGAGACGAGATCCATGGGCCAACCGCCGTTAGACACCATCATCATCGGCGCTGGCACGGCCGGCCTGGCCGCCTTGCGCGAGGTGCGCAAGCGCACCGAGCGCTACCTGATCGTCAACGACGGCCCCTGGGGCACCACCTGTGCCCGCGTGGGCTGCATGCCGTCCAAGGCGCTGATCGAGGCGGCCAATGCTTTCCACCGGCGGCTGGCTTTCGAGGAGTTCGGGATCCGGGGCGGCAGCGATCTCCGGGCCGACATTCCTGCGGTGCTCAAGCGCGTGCGTGCATTGCGCGATGACTTCGTGGCCGGTGCCCTGAAGGCCACCGACGACCTGGGCGGCGCCAGCCTCTCGGGCCGGGCCGTGCTGCTGGATGCGAACACCGTGGACGTGGGCGGCGTGCGCTACCAGGCCGACAGCATCATCCTGGCCACGGGCTCGCGTCCCGTGGTGCCCGAGGAATGGCTGGCCTTTGGCGACCGCATCCTGACCACCGACACCCTGTTCGAGCAGGAAACCCTGGGCCCGCGCGTGGCCGTGATCGGCATGGGCGCCATCGGTGTCGAGCTGTCGCAGGCCCTGGCGCGCCTGGGCCTGGAAGTGGCAGCCTTCACCACCGGCCACGCCCTGGGCGGGCTGAGCGACCCCACCCTGAATGCCGAACTGGGCGCCCTGCTCAAGAAAGAGATGGTGCTGCACACCCACGCCAAGGCCGAGTTGCGCGAGGTACCCGGCGGAATCGAGGTCAGCAGCGGCGCCAACCGCGTGGTGGTGGACCAGGTGATCGCCGCCATGGGCCGCACACCCAACATCGAGCACCTGGGCCTGGAAACCCTGGGCGAGCCCCTGGACAAGCGTGGCATGCCCAAGGTGGATCCGCAGACCCAGCAGATCGGCAAGCTGCGCGTGTTCCTGGCGGGCGATGCCAATGGCCATGCGCCGTTGCTGCACGAAGGTGCGGACGAGGGCCACATCGCGGGCATGAATGCGCTGGCCGCAGAGCCCACGCGCTTCGTGCGCCGCACGCGCTTGTCCATCGTGTTCTCGGACCCCAATATCGCGGTGGTGGGCACGCCTTTCGACCAGCTCGATCCGGCCCACACCGTGGTCGGTGCGGTGGACTTCGAACGGCATGGCCGCGCCCGCGCCGCCCTGCGCAACCACGGCCGCCTGTGCGTCTATGCGGACAAAGGCAATGCGCGCCTGCTGGGTGCCGAGATGTGTGCGCCGGATGGCGAGCACCTGGCCCACCTGCTGGCCCTGGCCATCCAGCAAAAGCTCACGGTGCACCAGCTGCTGGGCATGCCGATCTACCACCCGGTGCTGGAGGAAGGCCTGCGCAGCGCCCTGCGCAACGCGGCCCGGCACCTGCCGGAAATCAGCGAATCGGACCTCGCGGCCTGCCAACCCATCGGCGTGGCGGCCCTGGAGTGAAGCGTCCAGGGCGTCCGGAGTGCGTTTCAGCCACGGCAGGATGTAACAATTGACAAACATCCTTCATTTAGGGCGCAGAATGCCGATAAGCGAGAGAAGTACCGGAGAACCCCTATGGATGTCGCCCTCAGCAACAGCATCGTCAACACCGCCACGGCCCTGGCCAGCCGCGAGACTTCCGATGCCCTCAACATCCGCGTCCTCAAGAAGGCGCTGGACATCCAGGCCAATTCAGCCGCCACACTGATCCAAGCCCTGCCCCAGCCACCCCTGGCCACCTCGGGCACGCTGGGCACCCAGGTCAACACGTTTGCCTGAAGGCATACCGCCCCCCCCATTTCTCCAAGGTAAGCCCCTCACAAGCCGCCCCTAGAGGCGGCATTTTTTTGGTCCCGCCAGGTCAACCCATCAATCCTCTGGCGCAAACCGCTCACGGTAGCCCTTGGGCGAAACGTTCAGGTGGCGCATGAACATGCGCCGCATCACCTCTTCGGAATTGAATCCGCACTGCACGGCGATGGCCTTGTTGCTGTGCCGGTGTGCCTCGATCAGGCGGCAGGCCTTCTCCAGGCGGATGCGCTCCACGGCATGGGCGGGCGTGGTGCCCGTGTGGCTGGCGTAAAAGCGCGCAAAGGTGCGCAGGGTCATGCCCAACTGGTCGGCCATGCGCGCCACGCTCAGGTCCGAGCGCAGGTGCTCGGCAATCCAGGCATGCAGGCGGGTGATGCGCTCGTCGTCTGCGGTCTGCTCCAGCAGCGCGCTGCTGAACTGCGACTGCCCGCCGGGGCGCTTGTAGAACATCACCAGCTTCTTGGCCACGGCCATCACGATGTCGCGGCCCAGGTCGGCTTCGACCATGCCCAGGGCCATGTCGATGCCGGCCGTGACCCCGGCCGAGGTCCATACCCGCCCATGGCGGAAGTAGATGGCATCGGGCTGCACATCAATGGCCGGGAACCGCGCCGACAGGTGCTCGCACGCCGCCCAGTGCGTGACCGCACCGGCGCCGTCGAGCAGGCCGGTGTGCGCCAGCACGAAGGCGCCCGTGCACACCGATGCCAGCCGCTCGATGCGCGGTGAGGCACGGCGCAGCCATTGCGCCAGGGTGGCCGCCACCGGGGTGTCCTGCGCCTCCCGGTCCGCGGCAGCGGGCCTGAACACCCCCGGGCCACCCGGCACCACCACCGTCTGTACCTTGCGCGCCAGGCGCTGCGGCAGCGCGCGTGCCACCAGGTCCACCCCGCTCGAGCTGCGCACGGCACCGCCCGACAGGCCGTAGACCCCGGTCTCGTAGACCGGCGCGCGGCCGGCCAGCCGCAGTTCGTCATTGGCCGTGGCGAAGACCTGCAGCGGCCCGCTCACGTCCAGCAGCTGGAATTGGTCGAAAACCAGGAACCAGACCTGGTGGGCGGTGGGTGGCATGGGCGGACCGAGGTTGGCAGAAATCGTGGTGCTTCTGTCCTGACGGACAGACAGGCGAATCCTACAGTGGAGCCATCGAAACATCCACCGCAACGAAAGGCCCTCCCCATGAACATCGGCATGCTGGTATTTCCGGACATCACCGCCATCGACTACGTCGCCCCCGCTGACCTGCTGGTGCGCATACCGGGCGCGCAGCTGCACCTGGTGTGGAAGCACACCGACACCCTCCGCACGGAGCTGGGCTGGGAGTTCCGCCCCACGGCATCGTTCGACAGCTGCGGCCAGCTCGACATGCTGGTCGTGCCCGGCGGCCCGGGCATCGAGGCCTTGCTGAGCGACGAAGAAACCCTGGCCTTCCTGGCCCGGCAGGCCCAGGGCGCCCAATGGATCATGGGCATCTGCACCGGCCCGCTGGTGCTGGGCGCGGCCGGCCTGCTGCAGGGCTACCGCGCCACCTGCCACTGGGGCTCGCACGAACTGTTGTCCCTGGTGGGGGCCACGCCGGTGGACGAGCGCGTGGTGGTGGACCGCAACCGCATCACGGGCGCGGGCATGACCTCGGGCATCGACTGTGCGCTGCAGGCGATTGCGCTGGCCAGCAGCGCCGAGGTGGCCCAGGGCGTCCAGCTGTTTGCCGAGTACGACCCCCAGCCGCCCTTTGACACCGGCGCGCCGCACAAGGCACCCGCGCCCCTGGTGCAGGCGGCCCGGGCACGCCTGCAGCCCATCGTGGACCGGCGCCGCGCTCTGCTCAGCGCGCGCCAGACCGCCTGAATCCGATCCAGCCCCTTGCCAGAGAGAAAGCGCCATGCCCCACCTCCACACCCCCGCCCTGACCCGCCGCCACTGCCTGCAGGCTGCGTTGCTGCTGGCGTTTCCGCTCGCGGCCGCCGCGCAGGCCTACAACGGCCCCATCCGCATCCTCGTGGGTTACCCGCCGGGCGGCCCGGCCGACACGGCCGCCCGCATCGTGGCCGAAAAGCTCGCCACCCAGTTGGGCCAGCCTGTGCTGGTGGACAACAAGCCGGGCGCCGGTGGCCAGATCGCGGCCCAGGCACTCAAGGCGGCCCCGGCCGATGGCTCGGTGCTCTTTCTGAGCAACACCCACACCGTGGCCATGGTGCCGCTGACCATGAAGGCGCCCGGCTTTGTGCCCGCCACCGATTTCCGCCCCGTCGGCGCCGTGGCCAACTTCGAACTGGCGCTGGCCGTGCATCCCAAGACCGGGGCCACCACCCTGGCGGAACTGGGTGCGTGGTTCACCGCGCGCCGCGGCGACGCGAGCATCGGCGTGCCGGCGCCAGCGTCCGCACCGGAATTCATTGCCGCCGAGGTGGCCCGCCACCTCAAGGCCGACATCGTGCCCGTGGCCTATCGCGGCGCCACCCCCATGGTGACCGACCTGCTGGCAGGGCAGATTTCGGCGGGGGTGTCGGGCATCTCGGACTTCCTGCAGCACCAGAAGGCAGGCAAGCTGCGCATCCTGGCGGTCAGCCGCGCCACACCCCTGCTGCCGGGCGTACCCTCGTTCGCGCAGGCGGGCCTTGCGAGCCTGGATGCGACCAGCGACTTCCTGGGGCTGTACGCCCCTGCCGGCTTGAGCGATGCGGCGGTGGCCCGCTACAACACAGCAGTGAACCAAGCAGTGGCCATGCCCGAAGTGGTGGCCAAACTTCAGGCCAGTGCCATGACGCCGGCCACCGGCACGCCCGCAGAGCAGGCCCAGCGGCTGGGTCAGGTGTCGAAGGCGCTGGCAGCGCTGGTCGCGCAAAGCGGCTTCGTGCCCCAGTAGCAGCCCAGGCGGCATGCGACGGGGACACGGCAGATGATACAAAGAGAGCTACGCCATCACCTGCCCGCAAGACCCGCATGTCCACCGCCCTGCATTCTGCCGATCTTATTTGCGCCCCCCACGAACGTGGCGCCCTGCAAGTGCCCTACCTCAAGCGCTGCTGGTCCAGCTGGATGGCTGCGCGCCAGGGACAGCCCGGCATCGGCCCGCGGGAAGCCCACCGCACCCAGCTTGTTCTGGCCGCCATGGGCGTGGGGCTGGAGCAGAGCCTGCAGTACGTGCTGCGCGAAGCGCCGGACTTCGCCGGTTTCGAGGATTGGATCGCGCGCACGGCAGGAGCCCCCGACGCCGCCACCGTGGCGCGCATCCAGGCCCTGGTCGATGGCGGCGCGCAACCTGCCGCGCAGCTGGATTTGCATGCCCGCATCGATGCCATGGCACCCGTGCTGGACGCGGCCGATTTGGCCCACTGGGACGAGCATGGCTATGTGGTCCTGCGGCAGGCCGTGCCTGCCAGCGACAGCGCGGCCGCGGCGCAGGTGGTGTGGGATGCCGTGGGAGCCACTCCGGATGATGCGGACTCCTGGTACCCGAACGCCCCGCGCAATGTCATGGTGCAGCTGTTCCAGCACCCGGCCTTCGAGAAGAACCGCCGCTCCCCGCGCATCCACAAGGCATTTGCCCAGCTGTGGGGCACCGCCGACCTGTGGCGCAGCACGGACCGCTGCGGCTTCAATCCGCCCGAGCGCCCGGGCCACGCCTACAGCGCCCAGGGCCTGCACTGGGACGTGAGCCTGGTGCAGCCGATTCCGTTCTGCACGCAGGGCATCCTCTACCTCAGCGACACCCTGCCCGAGCAAGGCGGCCTGACGGTCGTACCCGGCTTCCACCGCCGGATCGGGCCCTGGCTGGCCAGCCTGCCGCCAGGCGCCGACCCGCGGCGCCAGGATTTCCAGGCCCTGGGCGCCCGCCCCATCGGTGCGGCTGCGGGCGACCTGGTGATCTGGCACCAGGCCCTGCCCCACGGCCCGAGTCCGAACCGTGCCACGCAGCCGCGGCTGGTGCAGTACATCAACATGTTCCCGGCCGAGGTGCCGGCCCATGGCGACTGGGTGTGACCATCTGGCCGCTCAGCCGGCTACAGCATGTGCGGCGCGAACATCGAGCGGCGGCTGACGGCCTTGCCCGACACGGTGAACCGACCCTCACCCTGGCAATGCCAGGTGCGCAGCCGCCGGGGCCATGGGGCATCCAGGCGTGCACGGAAAGCTCGATGCGCGGGTAATCGGTAGACTTGGAAGCCATGGTGGAGAGATCCGAGGGAGAAGCAAATCAATGAGCAAGGGGCGAATGTTTTCGTGGGCCATCGTGGTGATGCTCGCGCTGGTGCCCGTCAATTCGTTGCGGCTCTGGCTGCAGGGCGAGCCCCCGTCGGGCGCCACGCCGCTCGGGTCCGTGATCGGCGGCGCCGTCGCCGGGGGCATCGCGGGCGCCCTGGGTTTCTTTCTGGTGGTGAGCGCGCGTGGCATCCGCAAGCGCCAGGCCAGCGAGCAGCAGGCACTTGCGCGGCTGCAGGAACAACCCCTGGCCCCCATGGTCCCGCGGCAGGCCTTGGTGCGGCCCGGAGAAGTGGCCTATGCGGCGGTCCAGGCACACCTCAGGGAGGTCCATACCGTGGGTTATGAGACCGAGACCGCGGGCACCAGCCGTCCAGCGCTGTTTGGCGTCGTCACCCACCACCGCAGCAACGCCACCAGCATCGCAGTGAATGAAGCCCTCATCGTCGCGACCGGTGAGCTGGTGGTGACCGACGAGCGCGTGATCTTCGCCGGCGACCACAAATCCTTTGCCCTGGCACTCGACACCCTGGTGAACATCAGCGGCTACACCAACGGTTTCACGCTGAGCGATGGCCGGGCGACCCACACAGTCCTCATAGAAGACCCCTACCAGCACGCCGTGTTCCAGTTCACGCTCCAGAAAGCGCTGCACGCGATCGGCATGCGCTGACCATGGCGGCGCAGCGCTACCTGGGCGCTGCCGCAGCCACGCGCCAGATGGCATTGCCCACATCGTCGGCCACCAGCAGCCCGCCACGCGCATCCATGGCCACACCCACCGGCCGCCCGTAGGCGTTGCCTTCAGGGCTCAGAAACCCCGTGAGCACGTCGATCGGCAGGCCCGAGGGCTGACCATCAGCGAACGGCACGAACACCACCTTGTAGCCGCTGAGCGGCTTCCTGTTCCAGGAGCCGTGCTCGCCCACAAAGGCGCCGCTGGCCAGTTGGGGCGCCAGCGCCGGCGCCTGTGCAAAGGCCAGGCCCAGGGGGGCCACGTGCGAGCCCAGCGCATAGTCGGGTGCCAGGGCCTTGGCCACCAGGTCCGGCCGGGGCGGCTGCACCCGCTGGTCCACATGCTGGCCGTAGTAGCTGTAGGGCCAGCCGTAGAAGGCGCCATCCTTCACCGACGTCAGGTAGTCGGGCACCAGGTCGCTGCCGATCTCGTCGCGCTCATTGACCACCGTCCACAGCGCGCCCGTACCAGGCGCCCAGCCCAGGCCATTGGGGTTGCGCAGGCCGCTGGCAAAGATGCGGTGGCTGCCGCTGGCGCGGTCCACCTCCCAGATGGCGGCACGGCCCTCTTCGGCCGCCATGCCGTTCTCGCCCACATTGCTGTTGGAGCCCACGGTCACGTAGAGCTTGCTGCCGTCGGGGCTGGCGATGAGGTTCTTGGTCCAGTGGTGGTTGATGGGGCCGCCGGGCAGGTCCAGCACCTTGGTGCCCGGCGTGGTGATGCTGGTCTGCCCGGGCTCGTAGGCAAAGCGCAGCACCGCATCGGCGTTGGCCACGTAGAGGTCCTTGCCGACCAAGGCCATGCCGAAGGGGGAGTTCAGGTTCTGCAGGAACACGCTCTTCGTCTCGGCCTTGCCGTCGCCGTCGGCATCGCGCAGCAAGGTGATGCGGTTGGCCGAGGGGCGCTTGCCGGAACCGGCCTTGCCCATCACCGTCTTCATGACCCAGCCGCGGATGGCGCCGAACACTCCGCCCGATGGCGCACCCTCGCCCTTGGGTGGCGCCTGGCTCTCGGCCACCAGCACGTCGCCGCCCGGCAGCACCATCACCCAGCGCGGGTGGTCGAGCCCGGTGGCCAGCGGCGTGACCGACAGGCCCGGCACGGCGGCAGTGGGCATGGCGCCCTCGGGCCAGCCCTTGGCAGGCGCGATCTTGAGCGTGGGGATCAGCGATGGGTTGGGCACCGGCAAGGTGGGCGACTTGCCCATGCCCTGCTCGGGCGAAAGGATGGCGGTGTCGCCGCAGGCGGCCAGGCTGGCCGCCAGCACGGGGCCGGCCAGAAGCACCTGCCAACGCAGCGATGTCGAAGGAAAGGAAAGTGGCATGGCATGGGCCTTTGGTCAGAGGGATGGATGGCACGGCGGCAAGGCCGCACGGACCTGCACCGGGCAGTGTGGAGGCGTGGGCCTGCGTGCCCTGTCAGCCAATCGCGCAAAATGCGCGGCCCGCGTTACATTTGCGCTACCCCCCAGGCCCTGCACAGGCACGGCAAGCACACCACCATGAGACTCAAGACCGTCGTCCTGTTGGCGATCATCCTGTTCATCGGCTTTTTCGCGGTCGAAAAGCTGCGCGTGGGCCGCGTGGACAAGAAGCTGCAAGGCCAATCGGCCACGCAGCAGGCCTTTGCCGAGGTGCCGCAGCAGACCGCTACCAGCGCGCCCGCTTTCGCACTGCAGGGCTACCAGGTCAGGCCGCTGGCGCAATTCGCCATCCGCGCCCGGGTGCTCGGGCGCGAGGAATACTCCTTCGGCCGCGAGGCCGACCTTTCCCCCGTGGACCTGGCCCTGGGCTGGCGGCGCATGGCCGAGCCGGCTGTGTACGAGCCGCTCAACATCACCCAGGGCGGGCGCTGGTACCGCTATTCCTGGTCCAACCAGCCGCCGATTCCGCTGCAGGAGATCATCGAATCCTCGGCCAACATGCACCTGATCCCGGCCAACCCGGCCGTCGAGAGGGCGCTCAAAAAGGCGCGCAAGGGCAGTTTCGTGCGCATCACCGGCCAGCTGGTGGAGGTCACGCACCCCGGCGGCTGGCGCTGGACCAGCTCGCTCACCCGCTCGGATTCGGGCGCCAACTCGTGCGAACTGATCTATGTGGAGACGGCGCAGGTGGAGTAGCCACTTCGGTGCGCTGAAAAGACGGAAATCCACCGACAAGGTGTCCAGATATGACGCCTGTCGTTTCCGTGGAATTTTTCACGGTTTTTTGGTGTCGTCGTCAGATCTTTTCGGACTATCCGATAGGGGAAGTTCGGCTTCAGTGAGCTGCCAGTGCCATTCGCAACTCGTAGTTGCTGGGTGACTGGTATCCCAGTGTGGAGTGCAGCCTGACGGGGTTGTAAAAGCCCAGGATGTAGTCCGCGATGTGAGCCTTGTCCTCGGCATGGTTTGCATAATCGCGCTGCCAGACCCGCTCTACCTTCAGATTCAGCAAGCACCGCTCCAACAGATCCAGCACAGCACGGCCAGATAGAGCCAGCCACTGCGCGTGCGCACATAGATGATGTCGCTCACCCATGCCTGGTTGGGTCTGGCCGGCTTGAACTGGCGCGCCAGTATGTTGTCTGCGACCGCAAAGCCATGGCGGCTGTCGGTGGTGTGCGGGAACTTGCGCCGCCAGCGCTCTCGCAGACCGTTGGTGCGCATCAACTGGCGTGCTATGTGGCGCCCAACAGCCCACCCTTGCAACTTCAGCTGCGCACCAGCCAGAGCGGCTGATGCCAATAACCCTGCACCATTGGCTTACCGAGGCCTTCTGCGCCTGTGCTTGTGCACTCACCAGGTCCTGAATCATTTCATTTCCCGGGCGAAGAAGGCCGACGCTTTTTTAGCAGCTCATTGTCCGACTGCAGTTGCCTGACTTGAGATTTCAATTGCCTATGCGCTGCTGCTCGGCCGTCAGTGGCTTGCCAATGCCTGGACGCCCGGCCGCCTCTTCGTCGTACTGCGCAAGCCGGCGGCGCGCCGCGCTGTCCACCAGGTCCAGATCCTTGCAGACCCGGCCTACGCTCAGGTCCTGCTCTCGGATCATCTTGACCACTTGCAGCTTGAATGCCGCGTCAAAGACTCGGCGCTCTCTTTTGTCTTTCTTGTTTCGTCATCTCCTCTGGGGTCTATGGGCCCCTATCGAGGTGTCCTATTTCTTTGGACCATGACACTACCAAGTCGCCAGCGGATTTGCGGGGTATTGGGTTACGGTAAACGCACAGCGCTCAAGCCTGCCAAACTCCGCCACAACGGAGGCAAACATGTTGATACAACTGATCTACGCGAGCCGATGCTCGCGCGTTCTGGGGCCTGCAGATGTCAAGGACATCCTGAGTGCATCGCAGCGCAACAACACCCGCGCAGGCATCACGGGTGCGCTGTGCCTGAACAACGGCATATTTCTGCAACTGCTCGAAGGCGACCGTACTGCGGTGAATGCGCTGTACCACCGACTGCTCAAGGATGACCGCCACCGCGACACGGCGGTCTTGGACATGAACGAAATCCCGCACCGCCGCTTCACGGGCTGGTCCATGGGGCTGATTGCATCACTTGAAACCAACCGGCAGTTGTTCCTCAAATACTCCGGCACGGCGGATTTCGACCCGTACACCATGGGCACGGCAAGCTTGCGCAGCTTTTTCGAAGAGATCCTGCAGAACGTGCGCTGGCTCGAGTAGCCGTATTGACGCACAGAGGGACCAAAGACTCGCCGAGGAGCTTGTCCCCCTCATTGGCTGAGCCACTGCGGCTGAATAGTCAACTTCTGCGCCCCGCGGCGGTTTATGGGTGGGCTATGCGCTAGGGAAGATCTGCGCCTTTGGAACGAGCCCTGACGTTAAGCCATCGCTTCCAACGCAACGACCCTGATCCCCAGCCTTCCAGGAACCACCCTCCAAACAAGGGGATTGCTGCCGCCGCACGCCCATACCGTTACTATTGGGCAAATAGATTTTACTAATCAGTTATTTTATGACCTGATGGTATATTCGTTATTAAATGTAAACACCTATGCGACGGCGGACGCGTTGTCGACAAGCCGGTTTTTCCATCGTCGTCACCGTCCCCCTCTAAGGCACTCTTCAATGCATACGTGGAAAATCAGTCACCGTCTCATGGCCGGCTTTGGCCTGGTGATCTTGGCCTTGCTGGGCATGTCGATCTACAGCGTGGTCATCGCGCGAGGCATCGATAGCGCATTGACGGCCAACGCTACACAGAACGCGGCGATCCAGCGGGTGGCCATCAACTTTCGGGGCTCGGCCCATGACCGCTCCATCGCCGTGCGCGACGTGGTGCTCGCTCCCAGCGAGGAAGCGCGGAAAAAAGAGATTGAGTCCATCGCGAGGCTGGCCGATTTTTATGCAAAGTCGGCCGCCCAGCTGGATGCGGTACTCAAAGCTGCCAGCCTGGTTCCTCCTGAGGTTGAACCTATGGTGCAGGCACTAAAGGACATAGAGGCACGCACTGTGGCCACCACTGTCAAAGTCGTGGCATTAATGCAGTCGGGTGACCGCGCCGGCGCAGAGGCCTTGCTTTGGACTGAAGCAAAGCCGCAGTACGAACAATGGCTGGCAGCCGCCAACAAGCTGATCGATTACGAGGAAGCCCGCATCATCAAGAACAGCAACACCGCCAACCAGGATGCCAGCCAGTTCACAGGCGTGATGCTGTCCATCACCTTCCTGGCCGTGCTGATCAGCGTGGCGGCCACCGTGACGGTTTCGCGAAGCATCGGCCTCGAGCTGGGGGCCGAGCCCAGCGAGGTGCGGTCCGTCGTGCAGGCCATTGAGCAAGGCAACCTCACGGTGCCCGTGCAGGTCAGGCCTGGCGACACCAGCAGCGTGATGGTGGCGGTGCGGGACATGCAGCAGCGGTTTCATGAACTGGTGTCGGCAGTGCGCGACAACATCCAGGAACTGCGCGTCACCAGCGACCATATCGGCAGCGGAAATCGAAATCTGGGCAACCGCACTGAGCAGGCTGCCAGCAGCCTCGAAGAAACGGCTGCCAGCATGGAAGAACTCACAGCCACCGTGCGCCAGAGCGCCGACTCGGCCCGCCAGGCCAACCAGTTGGCCACGACGGCGGCCGGCACCGCCACCAAGGGCGGCGAGGTCATGCAGCAGGTAGTCAGCACGATGCAGGACATCCACCAGAGCAGCAAGAAGATCGCCGACATCATTGGGGTGATCGATGGCATCGCGTTCCAGACCAACATCCTGGCACTCAACGCGGCGGTCGAAGCCGCCCGGGCGGGAGAGCAGGGGCGCGGCTTCGCCGTGGTGGCATCTGAGGTACGCAGTCTGGCCCAGCGCAGTGCCGCTGCAGCCAAGGAGATCAAGTCGCTGATCCAGAGCAGCGTCGAGAAGGTGGATTCAGGCACCCAACTGGTGGCCAATGCAGGCGCGACCATGGACGAAATTGTCCAGGGCGTTCAGCGCGTCAACGGGATCATTGGCGAGATCAGCACCGCTGCCGCAGAGCAAAGCGACGGCATCTCGCAGGTGAACCTGGCAGTTACTCAGTTGGACCAGATGACACAGCAAAACGGTGCTCTGGTAGGCGAGAGCACCACGGCCGCAGAGAATCTGCGTCAGCAAGCCCGGCGCCTGGCCGAACTCGTGGCGGTGTTCCAGGTCGCCGACGACGCGAATGCGAGGCAGGGCCTGTCGATGCCCGGCAATCGTGAATTCGCAGAACATTCGCCCCAATTTGCCCGCCTTGCTCGGTGATAGCTGGACGTTAAAGAGCTCGCTGGGGTAAGCGCGGTCGGTTGGCGGCTCGCAATGCTCAACATGCATCCTACTCCCCTCAGCAAAGGCATGGCGCAAGTCCATCAAATCCAGCACACTGGTGGACATCACGTGCGGCAGTTTGTTCTCCGTTTGGCAAATGTTGCTGGTGACTTTTGATTGGCACTATGCAAGGTAAATCGCCACCGTTGGTGAACACCAATTTCCCGATGGATTTCATTCCCCTGAACGGCACACCGCAGGACTGTGAGGACTGCGGCAACGCCGAACGGCTGGGGTTTCAGTTCGACTACGCCTACCAGCCCATCGTCGACTTGGAGCGGCGCACGGTGTTTGCGCACGAGGCCCTGGTGCGCGGGCCTGCCGGCGAGGGCGCCATGACCGTACTGTCCCAGGTCAACGACGGCAACCGCTACCGCTTCGACCAGGCCTGCCGTGTCAAGGCCATCAGGGGAGCGAGCGAACTGGGCATACGCGAGCGGGTTTCCATCAACTTTTTGCCCAACGCCATCTACAAACCCGAGGTGTGCATCCGCACGACGCTGGAGGCTGCCCGCATCCACCAATTTCCGCTCGACCAGATCATCTTCGAGGTGACCGAAGGCGAGCGCGTGCAGGACGGGCCCTGGTTCGCTTCCATCTTGCGCGAGTACAAACGCTGTGGCTTCAAGACCGCCATCGACGATTTCGGGGCGGGGTATGCGGGGATGAAGCTGTTGTCCGACTTCCAGCCGGACATCATCAAGATCGACATGGACCTGATCCGCAACGTGGACGCGAGCCGACCGCGCCAAGCCATCGTGCGCAGCCTGGTAGGCCTGTGCAAGGAGATGGGCATAGAGGTCGTGGCCGAGGGCATCGAAACCCGTTCGGAGAGAGACTTTCTTCGCGATGCAGGCATCCACCTGATGCAGGGCTACCTGTTTGCTCGGCCGGCCTTCCGCTCTGCTGCGCTGGTGGACGCATCGATGTTCGGCACATAACAGCTCAACTCGTCTGCAATCGATACTCTGAGCGTGTTGAACCGACTCAAAACCCGAAGAGATTCAATATGGACGATTCTAATTTTGCTAGACCGTGGTCGCAGCCTTCAACCCAAGCTCTCGATGTACGCCACTGCACAGTTGGTGCGAAATCGATAGGAGCGCCCGAGCTATTGCAGTTGGACGATCAAATTGGCTGTCCGCCGGTAGCCTGCGAGCGGGCAAGCGCGCAGCAGCCATCATGAGCCTGCTGCACTCGGCGCGCATCAACGGGCACGACCCGTACGCCTACTTCGAGGTTGTGCTGGATCGCTTGCCCACTCACCCGGCCAGCCAGATCGATGGTTGCTGCCGCACCGCTGGTCACCGCCAGCCTGACTTCGCCAACTTGGCCCCACGCCCGTCAAGGTGTGTTCGGCAGTCGCAAACGATGGGTTGACCGGCTTGCTTCTGCCGCAAACAAAAAGGCCCTGCCTCGAGGTCCGAGGCAGGGCCTTTTGCCAAGGGCGGCATGGCCACCCAGGGGGTCGTCAACGCAGCTGGCGCTTGATGGCTTCGTAGCGGGCTTCGTTGCTCACGTTCGCGGCGGTCGAGAACTTGCTGGCCATGAAGGGCTGCAGCTTTTCCAGGCGGTCCTTGGGGGCCGGATGGGTCGAGAACAGCACTTCGTAGGCCTGGTTGGAGCCGGAGCCCGTGGCCGCATACATGTTCAGCACCGTGGGCAGGCCGATGGGCGCGTAGCCGGCGCGCGCGGCGTAGAGCACGCCCTGGCGGTCCGCATCGAACTCGTCGGACTGGTCCAGGCCCTTGGTGTACAGGTTGCGCACCAGGCCCACCATGGCCGAGCTCACCATGGCATTGCCCGAGCGGGCCTGCACCACGCCGCCAGCGGCCTGGGCGAAGCCGCCCTTCTTGATGGCAGCCAGGTAGTGGCCGCGCGTCACGTGGGCGATTTCGTGGCCCAGCACACCGGCCAGTTCCGCTTCGGACTTGAGCTGGCGCATCAGGCCGACAGTGACGAACACGAAGCCGCCGGGCGTGGCATAGGCGTTCACGGCGTCGGAGTCGATCACGCCAAAGCGCCAGGCGAACTGGATGTCCTTGCCGTCCTTGTCCTTGGGCTTTTCGGCCTGGGCAGCCACCCACCATCCGACCTGGCTTACGTAGCGCTGCACGGCTTCGTTGCGCAGCAGCGGGCGGGCGCCCAGCAGCACGGACGAAAAATCGTTGCCCATGGCACGCTGTTCTTCGGCAGAGTAATCCTTGAATGCAGCGGATGCGCCCTGGATCACGTCCATGACGCCACCGGCACGCGAACCGCCGCCGGAACCGCCGCCCAGCGCGGACGACAGGACATTCAGGCCTCCGGAGCCGCCAGCCTGCGGCATGGTTTCACAACCGGTCAGCAATACGACAGTGGCCAGCGCCAGCGCGGCGGCCTTCAAGCGTTGGAGTTTCATTTTTCTGCTCCGGTGTAGGCGTCAATCTTCTGCGCCACGACCTTGCCGCTGCGTGCGAACTGCTCGGCCTGGCCCATGTTGATCGCGTACTTCTCGAGTTGCGCCATCTCAGCCGGATTCGGCTGGGCATTGGCGATCTGCTCCTTGGTGAGGCCTCGGGTACCCGTGGTCGCCGTGGGGCGGTTGCTCGGTGCCGAGAAGATGCTCGCCAGGTTGGTTCCCGAACTGGCGGGCGGCGCAGCAGCCGGTGCCGCAGCTTCCAGGGTCTTCACGTGCGTCAGCCGCACCCAGCCTTCGGCGCGGCCGAACTTGACCTTGACCCAGCCCTCCTGTGCATCGGTCTGCTCAAGCTTGTTGCCCTTGGCCAGCCTGACCACGACCTTGCCGTCCAGAGCCGGCGTGGCGCGCAGCTCGGTGGCGGTGGTGACTTCCAGCGATTGGGCATGTGCGCCAAGGCCCAGCCCCAGCAGCAGCGCAATCAGCAGGCCCTTCAAAAGGCCCACGAATGATGTGTTCACTTTCCTTCTCCTCTCTGTGTCTGAACCGGGGCCTCGGCGGGTGCCGGCGCCCCCACTGACGAACGGCGCTGCGGCTCAAAAAGCCGCACCGCCTGGTCGCGGCCCTTTACCTCGAAATCGCCGCGGTCAATGAAAACAAATGTTTCCCCACATTGTGCCCTTGTCGACTCGGAAACCAAAACCCGGGCTATGCCTTTTGTGCAACCTTCGATGCGGCTGCACAGGTTGACGGCATCGCCGATTGCGGTGTAGTCCAACCGGCGCGAAGTGCCCAGGAACCCCACCACGGCCGAGCCGGTATGCACACCGATGCCGATGTCAAACTTGGCAGTAGGGTCTTCGCGCGCCATGTCATCGGCGAAGCGCTGCAGCGCGTCCGCCATGCCCAGCGCCGCCTCCACCGCCAGCACCGCATGGTTTGGCTGGGCGATGGGTGCCCCCCAGAAGGCCATGATGGCATCGCCGATGAACTTGTCCAGCGTTCCCTGGTAGCGGAAGATCACCTCCACCTGCATCTCGAAGTAGCGGTTGAGGATGTTCACGATCTCCTCGGGCTTGCGGTGCTCCGAGAGGCTGGTGAAGCCCCGGATGTCCGAGAACAGCAAGGTGATTTCGCGGCTGGCGGATACCTCGGCCTCGGCCACGGTTTCTGACAGATCTTGCACGATGCGCGGGTCCACGAAGCGCGCGAACATGGCCTGCACGTGGCGCCGCTGGCCCATCTCCAGCCGCGAGGACAGCAGGCCGAAGGCCAGCAGCGCCACGGCGCCCAGCACCAGCGAGGACACTGGCATCCAGTACACATGGGCTTCCTGCAAGGCCACAACGCTGCCCCCGATGGCAGCCGCCGTGAGTGCCCCATAGCCCACGACCACCCAAGTGGGTGATATGCGCACCACGAAGGCCAGGGCCAGCCCGCAGACCAGCAGCATTACCAGGGATGGATTCAGCCATTCCGGGGCCTCGCGCAGCCACTCGTTGTTCTGCAGGTTGGCCAGGCCGGTCGCCAGCACGAAGGGGCCGGGCGTCGTCGCGTCCATGGGCGTGGGCACGAAGTCCAGGATGCCGCTGGCCGTGGCGCCGATCACGATGATCTTGCCGCGCGCATCGAAGGGCAGCTTGCGATCACCCGTTTGGGTGGCCAGGTAGGCCTTGGCGTAGGAAATGCGCGTGAAATCCTTGCCATACCAGTTCAGGCGAAAGCCCGGCTTCCGGGGTTGCGGCAGTTGCAGCGCATCGGCCACCCGGCCGATCATGTGGGGAATCCACCAGCCATCGGTCTCGCGGCCGACCTCGGTGCGCCGGCCGATGCCGTCGCGGTCCTTGACGAAGTTGATGTAGCCGGTGCGCCATACCTCGGGCGGCAGCGACAGCGGGCCTTCGATGCCGTAGGCAGCATCGGGCTTGGCATTCTCCAGCGGGCGTATGCCCATGGCCGGCGGCGCCATGGTCAGTGGCGCCTTCTGCTCGGTGTCCTCCATCAGCACCATGGGGATGAAGGCATGCTTGAACGCCAGCGCCTTGGCCAGTTCCGCATCGTTCTCCGGCCGGAAGCGGTCGGCCTGCGTCAGGATCAGATCGAGCACGATGGCCCGCGGCTGCTGGGCCGCCAGCGCCGAGATCATTTCCGCGTGGATGACCCGGGGCCATACCCATTTGCCGGCCACGTCGAGCATCTGCTGATCGACCAGCGAGAACTGGTCGATGTCGACCACGACGATGTCGTCCGGCGGCGTGCGGCTGTCCGCATGCCAGCGCAGCAAGGCATCTCCCACCCGGTTGTCGAGGGCATCGAGCTTGTGCCAGGTGGTCACCTCGAACAAGGCCAGCGCGCAGAGCATGAGGCACAGCACGGCATACAGCGCGCTGCGGCCAAAGCGCTGGCGCAGCCGGGTGAGCACAGTGGAGGAATGTGGGGATGGGGCGGAGGGCACAGCCGAGAGTATCCACGCCCCGCTTTGCCAGCGGCAAGCGCATCGACCCTGCCCGTTGTGCCCGCCCTACTCTCCTTGGGACTTCAACCGCCCACAAAGACCTGCCGCTGCTCGCCCAGCCCCGTGGCGCCCAGGCGCACCACGTCGCCGGGCTTGAGGAACCAGGGCGCAGGCTTCTGGCCCAGGCCCACTCCGGCGGGGGTGCCGGTCAGCACGACGTCCCCAGGCTCCAGGGTCATGAACTGGCTGATGTACGAGATGACCTGGGGCAGCCGGAAAATGAAATTGCGCGTATTGCCGTTCTGCACGCGCTGGCCGTTGACCTCCAGCCACAGGTCCAGCGCATGCGGGTCGGCGACCTCGTCGGGCGTTACCAGCCAGGGGCCGATGGGGGCGAAGGTGTCGTAGCTCTTGCCCTTGACCCACTGGCCACCGCGTTCGATCTGCCAGGCACGCTCGGACACGTCGTTGGCCAGCACATAGCCGGCCACGTGCTGCAGCGCAGCAGCTTCACTGACATGGCTGGCACGGGTGCCGATGACCAGGCCCAGCTCCACCTCCCAGTCGGTCTTCTGCGAGCCGGGCGGTATGCGCACCTCGTCGTTCGGGCCGCTGAGCGAGGTCACGGCCTTCATGAACAGCACCGGCTCGGCGGGTGCCTGCATGCCGGCTTCGGCCGCGTGGTCGGCGTAGTTCAGGCCCACGCAGACGATCTTGCCCACGCCGCCCACCGGGCTGCCAAGGCGGGGTGTGCCTTGCACCGCAGGCAGGCGGCTGGCGTCGATGGCGGCCAGGGCCGCCAGGGTGCGCGGGTTGAGCTGGGCCGGCCCCAGGTCGGGCAGCAGCATGGACAGGTCGCGCAGCACGCCCTGGGCGTCGAGCAGGCCGGGGCGCTCTGCGCCGGGCTGGCCATATCGGAGGAGTTTCATATCGGAAGTGGTTCAGGAAAACGGGAGGACGCCAGCATACCCATCGGCGGGCGTTTACCATCGCAGGGTGGCGCATCCGCCGCGTCCCGATTTCGCCGTCTCCGCCCGCTCCCATGGTTTCGCCCTCCCCCAGCCTCTCTTCACCGGCAGAACCGCGCCCGGCTCCCCGCAACTGCACCGACCTGTTCTGGTCCTTCACCTGGCTGGCGCTGCAGGGCTTCGGCGGCGTACTGGCCGTGGTGCAGCGCGAACTGGTGGAACGCAAGCGCTGGATGACCAACGAGGAGTTCGTCGAGGAATGGGCCGTGGCCCAGATCATGCCGGGCCCCAATGTGGTGAACCTGTCGATCACCATCGGCGACCGCTATTTCGGCTGGCGCGGCGCGCTGGCGGCACTGGCCGGCATGCTGCTGTTTCCGCTGATGCTGGTGCTGACGCTGGCCGTGGTCTATGCCCAGTTCGCCAGCCACCCGGCCGTGGCCGGCGCGCTGCGCGGCATGGGCGCGGTGGCTGCCGGGCTGATCGCCGGCACGGGCCTCAAGCTCTCGGCCACGCTGCGCACCCACCCGCTCGGCCCGGCCTTGTGCACGGTGATCACAGTGCTCACGGTGGTGGCCATGGCCGTGCTGCGCTGGCCGCTGGCCTGGACCTTGCCGCTGCTGGGCGGCACGGCCTGCCTGCTCACCTGGCGAAAGCTGGCGCCATGACGGGCGCCACCATCCACATGGGCTGGGCCGACTGGCTGCAGCTGTTTCTGTACTACATGTCGCTGTCGCTGCTGGCCGTGGGTGGCGCCATCGCCACCGCACCCGACATGCACCGATTTCTGGTGGAAAAGCAGGCCTGGCTGGCCGACCCGCAGTTCAACGCATCCATCGCCATCGCCCAGGCCGCGCCGGGCCCCAACGTGCTCTTCATCGCGCTGCTGGGCTGGAACGTGGGCCTGAATGCGGGCGGCGCAGGCATGCTGGGCTGGGCCCTTGGCGCCCTGGGCATGGCCGTCTGCATGGTCGGCGTGATGCTGCCCAGCAGCCTGCTCACCTGGCTGGCCACGCGCTGGGGGCACCGCAACCGCGAACGCCGTGGCGTGCGCGCCTTCAAGCAGGGCATGGTGCCGGTGGTCATCGGCCTGCTGCTGGCCACCACCTGGGTGCTGGCCCAGGCCCATGGCGGCCTGGCCACCGCCTGGCCGCTGTGGCTGGCGACCGTGGTGACCATGCTGCTGGTGTGGAAGACGCGCCTGCACCTGCTGTGGATGCTGGGTGCCGGCGCCCTGCTGGGCGCCCTGGGCTATATGGGGTGACCGTTGATGTGCGAGCTGGACTTGATGTACAGCGTGACGGGGTTGCCGGCGCCATCGTCGCCGGTGATCACCAGGGGCAGGCCCGTCCCCTTCGCCGTCCACCCTGCCGACACGCGCGTGCCGTTGGTCCATTCGAACTTGCAGGCCATGTAGGTGCCGGCAGGCACGGTCACGCTTTCCTGGCCGCGGTAGGTGATGGTCTGTGTTTCGCGGGTGGTGCTGGTCTGGGCCGGCAGGCCGGGGAACTCGATGGTGGTCTGGCGCACCTCGTTGAGCGTATAGCTCTCGTTGAGCGCCAGCGCGAAGTCGCGCACGCGGTTGGCCGGGTTGAGCACCATGGTGGTCCGCATGCCCGCAAGCGGTGCGTCCATGCGCGCCGTGCTGCCATAGCGCAGCAGCACCGGTCCCTGCGGCGTGGTTTCCAGCTTGTCGTACTCCAGCACACGCGCATTGAACGAGATGGTGCCTGATTTGGTCACCAGCACCGTGCGCTCGGTCTCGATCAGCCCCGTCTGCCCGGCAAAGCTGGCGGGGCCGTTGATGCGGCCCTCGGTGCTGAACTGCACGGCGGCGTCGGCGGACTGCCAGTCCCAGCGGTAGGTCGTGCCCTGCTGCAGCAGCACGGGGTTGAAGCAGTCCGAGGCAGCGCCGGTGCCCGTGCCGGGGGGCAGCACGGTGGTGTTCTCGCACAGCGCGGCATTGGCCTGGCACAAGGCGGCCGTCAGGTCCACGATCTGACCGGCGGTGTGGCTTTGGCTGGCCACCATGAATCGCCCCTCGCTGAACGCGAAGGCATTGCCCACGGAGGGGTAGAAGCGGTAGGCGTAAGGCCCGGCCATTCCGTCCTGCCCCGCGCCGGGCGGGAAAAAGGACGGCAAGCTGCTTTCAAGCCACTGGCGGGCAGCGTCGCGGCTTGCGGGGCGTACAGTGAGTTCGGCCTGCGCCGTGGCCGCAAGCATGGCGCCAAGGGCCAAAGCCGCCGCGCACCTGGTAGTTGATCGCATCATGGTTTCTCCGGTTCAGGCAGGGGCCAGGGTTTTGAATGCCAGGGCTTGCCAGGTATCCCCGTGTGTGCCAACCAGCGCCTGCTGAGCACGGGTTCCTTGCAGGCTGGGCGAAGTGTCACCTGCGCAGGGTGCTGAAGTCCATAGGCCGCCAGGACAGCAAACGCCACCGCCGTGAACAACGTCACGCACGGGCCCGCCTGCAGCATTCGCCAAATGCAGCAACAATGCCCCTCCACACTCCGTGCCAAGGAATACCGCACCATGAACCTCCGTCCCCTGGGCCGCTCGGGCCTGCAAGTCTCTCCCCTGTGCTTTGGCGGCAACGTCTTCGGCTGGACGGCCGATGAGGCCACCTCGTTTTCACTGCTCGACGCCTGGCTGGACGCGGGCTTCAACTTCATCGACACGGCCGACGTGTACTCGCGCTGGGTGCCGGGCCACACGGGCGGAGAGTCCGAAACCTTGATCGGCCGCTGGCTGGCCCAAAGCGGCAAGCGCGACCGCATCGTGCTGGCCACCAAGGTCGGCAAGGACATGGGCGATGGCAAGGTGGGCCTGCGCCCCGAGTACATCCGCCAGGCGGTAGAGGCATCGCTCAAGCGCCTGCAGACCGACCACATCGACCTCTACCAGTCGCACGACGACGATGCCAGCGTGCCGCTGGCCGACACGCTGGGCGCCTACGACGACCTGGTCAAGGCCGGCAAGGTGCGCGCCATCGGCGCCTCCAACTTCACCGCCGCGCGCCTGGCCGAGGCCCTGGCGACCAGCGAACAGCTGGGCATCACCCGCTACGAGAGCCTGCAGCCCCTGTTCAACCTGTACGACCGTGCCGTGTTCGAGAAGGAACTGCAGCCGCTGTGCGTGGACAAGGGCGTGGGCGTGATCAACTTCTATGCGCTGGCCGCCGGCTTTCTGACCGGCAAGTACCGCACCGAGGCCGATGCCGGCAAGAGCGCACGCGGCAAGAACACCACGGCCAAGTACCTCAATGAACGCGGCCTGCGCATCCTGGCCGCACTGGACACCGTGGCCGCGCGTCTGGGCGCCACGCCCGGCCAGGTCGCGGTGGCCTGGCAGATCGTGCAGCCGGGCATCACGGCGCCGATCGCCAGCGCCACCTCGCTGGCGCAGTTGCAGGACCTGGTGAAGGCCACCCAGCTCACGCTGGATGCAGAGGCCCTGGCCACGCTGGACGCTGCCAGCGCGCAGTGAGCGGCACAGGCTGGCTCCCTCGCCGCACGGGACGGTACACGGCCCTGTTTGGCACCCAGAGCCACCGGTTCACCCAACGCGTGAACCACCGCCCCAGTGGCGACTTCGGCGTTGCCAGCAAAAACGCTCAGACCGGCAGCGTTTCCAGAATGCGCCGGTTCGCCTGGATGTGCGCTTCGATCCTGTCGATCTGCTCATCCAGGGTTTTCGTTTCCTGCGCCAGGTCGAACTGCGGCAGCCTGTACTTTTTGTAGACCAGCACCAAGGTACCAATCACAACCCCAAAGAAACACAGGATCTGCCAGGCAGTATCCAGGGTCGGGCCCAAGAAGATTGCCCAGAGGATGGCGACACACACCACCGCAATGATGGCAATGGTGCGCCGATCGGTCTTGGATTTCCCCAACCGGCTTTCGAGTTGCTGAATCACCTGCGCCCGCCGCTCCCGCAAAGCCTCCAGCTCACGCGCCAATCGGGGCATGGCCAACTCCGCAGCCGTGCGGTCAGTCCCCCGCTGCACGGCGCTGATCGCCACCTCGAGCTTGCGGGTGGAAGCCACGCCGCCTGACCGCCTGCACGCCGCCGGCGTGCTCGTGCCCAGCCCGATATGCATCGCCCATTCGTCCCTGCGGATGCAAGGTTCAGGAATTCAACGGGCAGAAAAAAAGCCCACTTCCATAGGAGCGGGCCTGTGTTGCGGGTACCCAGAGAACCCGGGCAAACGCAATCACATGTTGTCGATCATCACCTGGCCAAAGCCCGAGCAGCTCACCTGCGTGGCCCCGTCCATCAGCCGCGCGAAATCGTACGTGACCTTTTTCGAGGCAATCGACTTCTCCAGCGAGCTGATGATCAGGTTCGCCGCCTCGATCCAGCCCATGTGGCGCAGCATCATCTCGGCCGAGAGGATCTCGGAGCCGGGGTTCACATAGTCCTTGCCGGCGTACTTGGGGGCCGTGCCGTGGGTGGCCTCGAAGCAGGCCACCGAGTCGGACATGTTGGCGCCGGGCGCGATGCCGATGCCGCCGACCTGCGCGGCCAGCGCGTCGGAGATGTAGTCGCCGTTGAGGTTGAGCGTGGCCACCACCGAGTACTCGGCCGGGCGCAGCAAAATTTGCTGCAGGAAGGCATCGGCAATGCTGTCCTTGATGGTGATGTCCTTGCCCGTCTTGGGGTTCTTGAACTTGCACCAGGGGCCGCCATCGATCAGTTGGGCGCCGAATTCCTTCTGCGCCAGCGCATAGGCCCAGTCGCGGAAGCCGCCTTCGGTGAACTTCATGATGTTGCCCTTGTGCACGATGGTCACGCTGGGCTTGTCATTGTCAATGGCGTACTGGATGGCCTTGCGCACCAGGCGCTCGGTGCCCTCGCGCGAGACGGGCTTGACCCCGAGGCCCGAGGTGTTGGGGAAACGGATCTTCTTGACGCCCATCTCGTCCTGCAGGAACTTGATGAGCTTCTTGGCCTTGTCGGATTCGGCCTCGAACTCGATGCCGGCGTAGATGTCTTCCGAATTTTCGCGGAAGATCACCATGTTGGTCTTCTCGGGTTCCTTCAGGGGCGAGGGCACGCCCTTGAAGTACTGCACCGGGCGCAGGCAGACGTACAGGTCGAGCTCCTGGCGCAGGGCCACGTTGAGCGAGCGGATGCCGCCGCCCACCGGCGTGGTCAGCGGGCCCTTGATGGACACCACGTACTCGCGCAGCACGGCGAGCGTCTCTTCGGGCAGCCACACGTCGGGGCCATAGACCTTGGTGGATTTTTCGCCGGCGTAGACCTCCATCCACTGGATCTTCTTCTTGCCGCCATAGGCCTTGGCCACCGCGGCATCGACCACCTTGATCATGACCGGCGTGATGTCGAGACCTGTGCCGTCGCCTTCGATGAAGGGAATGATGGGTTCGTCCGGCACGTTCAGCGACATGTCGGCGTTGACAGTGATTTTCTGGCCTTGGGCAGGCACCTGGATGTGCTGGTAGCTGGTCATGGACGGGGGTCTCCGTTGGATATCTGAAACACAATGCAGCGTGCCGGGCGACGCGCACCTGACCGCGAAGATTCTATAGACAAAAAATTGCTGAAAACCCCTGTCAACCGTGCGCGGACTGCTATCGTTGCAAGTGGAGCCTTGCGAGTTTTTCGCAGGGCCCTCAACCCGATAGTTCGTCTAGGAAATGGCATATATGAAAAAACTCCTCGCTGTCCTGATGGCTGGTCTGTTCTCTGCCGGTGCATCTTTCGCACAGGCTCCAGCCGCCCCTGCTGCCGCTCCCGCCCCCGCTGCTGCACCCGCAGCTGCACCGGCTCCCATGGCCAAGGCGGCACCGGCCCACAAGCAGTCCAAGAAAGTGGCCCAGAAGAAGCCCAAGAAGCACGCCAAGAAGGCGCATGCCTGATGCGGCTGGGGGTTTGTGCGGATCTCTGACCCCCACCCATTTCGGTTTGCTTCAAAATCGCCCGCATCCGCGGGCGATTTTTTTGTTTCTGGCGCCCCCGCACATCCCACCGGAAGAATCCTGCCCATGCCCAGCCTGATGATGATGACGAGCCTTGCCACTCCCCTGCTCCCCACCCGTCGCCACGCCCTGGTGGCCACCTTGCTCGCCACAGCGCTCGCAGCCCTGGCTCCCGCGAGCCGGTCCCAGGAAGGCCCGCAGCTGAACCTGCAGCGCGTGGAGCTGTCTGCCGGCATGCACCGCATCGACGCCCAGGTGGCCGTGGCCCCGTTGGAACGCCAGATCGGCCTGATGAACCGGCCCGAGATGCCGCAGCACGAGGGCATGCTGTTCGTTTTCGAACAACCCAGCCAGCAATGCTTCTGGATGAAGAACACCCTGCTGCCGCTGACCGCCGCTTTCGTCGCGGACGACGGCACCATCGTCAACCTCGAAGACATGAAGCCGCAGACGCTCGACTCGCACTGCTCGAAGAAGCCGGTGCGCTTCGTGCTGGAGATGAACCAGGGCTGGTTCGCCAAGAAGGGCATCAAGGCCGGCTTCAAGCTCGGCGGGGCCCCTTTTTCACGCAAGTGAGCCGGACGCGCCCATGAAAAAACGGCCCGAGGGCCGTTTTTCTTTTCCGCCCAGCAAAGGGCGGATGGATTGCCTGCGGGGGCTATCAGGCGAAGTTGGCTTCGGCGAACTTCCAGTTGACCAGCTTGTCCAGGAAGGTCTCGACGAACTTGGGGCGCAGGTTGCGGTAGTCGATGTAGTAGGCGTGTTCCCACACGTCCACGGTCAGCAGGGCCTTGTCGGCGGTGGTCAGGGGCGTGCCGGCGGCGCCGGTGTTCACGATGTCGACGCTGCCGTCGGCCTTCTTGACCAGCCAGGTCCAGCCCGAACCGAAGTTGCCCACGGCGCTCTTCACGAAGGCTTCCTTGAAGGCGGCGTAGCTGCCCCACTTGGCGTTGATGGCCGTGGCCAGCGCGCCCGA
This sequence comes from Acidovorax sp. GW458-11-26-14-TSB4, assembly GCF_059423865.1. Taxonomy (NCBI): domain Bacteria; kingdom Pseudomonadati; phylum Pseudomonadota; class Betaproteobacteria; order Burkholderiales; family Comamonadaceae; genus Acidovorax; species Acidovorax sp. GW458-11-26-14-TSB4. The sequence goes on along the minus strand of NZ_JBWKYR010000003.1, from coordinate 112,878 downwards.
TGGCTCGCCGCCGCCGGCGGGGGCCATGCAGTTCCAGAAAAAGGTGTGGTTCCAGATCTGGGCGGCGTTGTTGTAGATGCCGCCGCTCGCCTTCTTGACGATCTCTTCCAGGGTCATCGATTCGAATTCGGTGCCCTTTTGCAGGTTGTTGAGGTTCACCACGTAGGCATTGTGGTGCTTGCCGTGGTGGTACTCCAGCGTTTCCTGGCTGTAGTGGGGAGCCAGTGCATCGATGGCGTAGGGCAGCGGGGGAAGGGTGTGTTCCATGGTGTTTCCTCGTGGTGGTTTGAATTGTGGTGGCTTGCCAGCCTGCGAGCAGGCATGGCTCACCTGCGGGTGAACGGGCATTGTAGGAAGATCGTGTGACCTCTGCAGCGAAGTTGGCAAGCAAACGTGCACTGCCGCTGCGATATGCGCACCGATCCTACAGCGCCGACGGTCAAAGCAGCCTGGGTTGGGCTGCCACGGTGAGGTCCACGGCCCCGTCGGCCAGCGTGGCACGCAGGGCATCGCCGGGCCTGGCCTGGCGCACGCTGGTCACGGCGTGGCCATCCGCATCGGCCAGCAGCGCATATCCGCGCTGCAGCACCAGCCGCGGGTCCAGCAGTTCCAGGCGCAGCGCGGCGCGGTCCACCCGCTCGCGCAGGCCGTCGATGCGGCGCTGTACCTGCACCGGCAAAGCGGCGGCCGCCGCCTGCTGGGCCTGCTCCATGCGCTGCAGGCGCAGCAGCACGGCATGGCGCATGCGCTGGGCCGTGCGCGCCAGCTGCAACTGCTCGCGCGCCACCAGGCCCGAGGGCCGGCCCAGCCGCGCCGCGGCCTGGTCCAGGCGCTGGTGGCGGGCATCGAGCAGGCGCTGGATGCCGTCGCCGATGCGGTTTTCGATCAGCTCCAAGGCGCCCAGCCAGACTTCGCGCGGCTGCGCCACGAGTTCGGCCGCAGCCGTGGGCGTGGGTGCGCGCAGGTCGGCGCAGAAGTCGGCAATCGTGAAATCGGTCTCGTGCCCCACGCCGCTGACCAGCGGCACCGGGCTTTGCACGATGGTGCGAGCCAGGTGCTCGTCGTTGAAGGCCCACAGGTCCTCGATGGATCCCCCGCCACGCACCAGCAGGATGGTGTCGATGGCGGGCTGCCCAGCCGAAGGCCCCTGCTCCGCCAGGCGGTAGAGCCGGTTCAGCGCGGCCACGATGGACTGCGGCGCCGCCCCACCCTGCACCTGGGCCGGGGCCAGCACCACAGGAATGTGCGGCGCGCGGCGGCGCAGGGCCGTGACCACGTCGTGCAGCGCCGCGGCCCCGAGCGAGGTCACCAGGCCGATGCCCCGCGGCTGCACGGGCAAGGGCCGCTTGCGCGCGGAGTCGAACAGGCCCTCGGACTCCAGTTGGGCCTTCAGGCGCAGGAACTGCTCGAACAGCGCGCCCTGGCCTGCGCGCTGCATGCTTTCCACGATGAACTGCAGGTCGCCCCGGGCTTCGTACACGCCGAGCTTGCCGCGCACTTCCACCAATTCACCATCGCGCGGCGAAAAGTCAAGCAGGCTGGCGGCGCGGCGGAACATGGCGCAGCGCAGCTGGCCCTGGGGGTCCTTGATCGAAAAGTAGCAATGCCCGCTGGATGCGCGCGAGAAGCCCGTGATCTCGCCGCGCACCGCGACAGGATTGAAGCGCGCCTCCAGCGCATCAGCAATGGCGCGGCACAGCGCGCCAACTTCCCACACGCGGGGCGCCGCCACGGGGTTTGTACGTTCAAACATGCGCAGCGACGGCCATTGCGGCCCTATTGACAAGCCGAGTCTTCCACAGAAGCGGCGATGCAGCGCTCCACTGTGCTTGATAAGCATTCTCGTGCCACGCACCAAGCAGCCACATGCAAGTCGTTGATTTATAAGGATTTTTCACTGCGTAATTTTTCATCAATCTGTTGCAAGCACGGCGGCAAGCCACTTTGCAGGCGTGGGCGACCCGGTTGCCCACAAAGTTATCCACAGTTTTTGTGGGTGACGCCACGGTCACCGAAAGCGCGCGCCAAGGTAACGGTTTGTGACCAAAAGCCGTCAAGAAGCTGGGCCATAATCACCGATTGCCCCTCATCTGCGCGGAGAGAGATTTGCTGTCCATCATACAAGCCGCAGGCTGGCCCATCTGGCCTCTGATCCTGTGTTCCATCCTCGGAATGGCCCTGGTCATCGAGCGTTTCGTGGCCCTCAAGACGGCCCGTGTGGCACCGCCCAAGCTGCTCGATGAAGCCATCACCGTCTCGTCCAAAAGCCTGCCCACGCCCGACGTGGTGAACCAGCTGGCACAGAACTCCGCCCTGGGCGAGGTGCTGGCCAGCGGCCTGCGCACGCTCAACAGCAACCCCCAGTGCAGCGAAGCCGACCTGCGCGCCGCCATGGAGGGCACGGGCCGCTCCGTCGCCCACCGGCTTGAAAAGTACCTTAGCGCCCTGGCCACCATCGCTTCGGCAGCCCCCCTGCTTGGCCTCTTGGGCACCGTCATCGGCATGATCGAGATCTTCGGCTCGCAGGTCGGCAGCGGCGGCGTGGGCCAGGCCATGGGCGGCGGCAACCCGGCGCGGCTGGCGCATGGCATTTCGATCGCCCTGTACAACACGGCCTTCGGCCTGATCGTGGCGATCCCGGCGCTGATCTTCTGGCGTTATTTCCGCAGCCGCGTCGACGCTTACCTGCTGACCCTGGAATTGGCCTCCGAGCAGTTCGTGCGCCACATCCTGCGCCACAAGAAGTGATGGCCCCCACGGTCGCCCACTGCGTGTGGCTCCCTGCCCCCATCCGCAGGCGTGCCCTGCGCTTCGCTGGTGCATGGGGCCGCGTTTTGCCTTGGGGCGGCCCGGCTGCAAAACCGGGTGCCCTCGAAGCCGCCCCTCGATTGTTTGAAAGGCCCCTGGGATGAACTTCCGCCCCCGCACCAAGGAAGAACCCGAGATCAACCTGATCCCGTTCATCGACGTGCTGCTGGTGATCCTCATCTTCCTGATGTTGACCACCACCTACAGCAAGTTCACCGAGCTGCAGCTGACCCTGCCCGTGGCCGACACCGAGCAGCAGCGCGACCACCCCAAGGAGGTCGTGGTCGCTGTGGCGGCGGATGGCCGCTATGCGGTCAACAAGACCAGCGTGGACGGCAAGAGCGTCGATGCCGTGGCGCGCGCCCTGCGCGAGGCCTCCACCGCCATCGGCAAGGACAGTGTGGTCATCATCAGCGCCGACGCGATGTCGCCCCACCAGGCCGTGGTGACGGTGATGGAAGCCGCGCGCCGCGTGGGCCTCACGCAGATCACCTTCGCCACCCAGTCATCGGCCGGCTCGCGCCCAGCCAACGGCCGCTAGCGCGCATGGCTGCCGCCGGGCCGCAGCCGCCCTCGTCCGCCGGCCTGGTACGGGCCTGGCAGTTCCGGGGCCCTGCCGCCTGGGCGCTGTGGCCCATCTCCCTGCTGTACTCCGGCCTGGTGCGCTTGCGCCGGGCCCTCTACCGCGCCGGTGTGCTGCGCTCGGAACACCCCGGACGCCCAACCATCGTGGTGGGCAATATGATTGCCGGCGGCGCCGGCAAGACCCCTGTGGTGATGGCCCTGGTGGAGCATCTCAAGGCCCGGGGCATGAAGCCCGGGGTCATCTCGCGCGGCTATGGCCGCAGCACCACCGACTGCCGTGAGGTGCTGGCCGACAGCCCGGCCAGCGAGGTCGGCGACGAGCCGGCCCTGATCGCACGCAGCTGCGGCGTGCCGGTCTTCGTGGACCGCCAGCGCAGCACGGCCGCACGCGCGCTGCTGGCCCGCCATCCCGGCACCGATGTCATCGTCTGCGACGACGGGCTGCAGCACCTGGCGCTGCGGCGCGACCTGGAGGTCTGCGTCTTCAACGACCAGGGGCTTGGCAACGGCTTTCTGCTGCCGGCAGGGCCGCTGCGCGAGCCCTGGCCGCGCGCTGTGGACTGGGTGCTGCACCCCGATACCGCCCCCGCCCCGGCCGGCACTGCACCCGCGTTTGCCTTGCAGCGCGGCCTGGCCGGCCACGCCGTGCGTGCCGACGGCCGAAGCCTGCCCCTGCAATCGCTGCAGGGCCAGCCCGTGCAGGCCCTGGCGGCGATTGCCCGGCCCGAAGACTTCTTCGGCATGCTGCGGGCCCAGGGGCTGACGCTGGCACGCACCACGGCCCTGCCCGACCACCACGATTTCACCGGCTGGAGTGACGCGGCAGCACCGGGCGCACAGCTGCCGCTGCTGTGCACCGCCAAGGACGCCGTGAAGCTCTGGCCGCTGCGCCCCGATGCCCTGGCCGTGCCGCTACAGGTGCATGTGGACCCGGCTTTTTTTGCAGCCGTCGATGCCCGGCTGGCTGTATTGCGGGGCGCTGCCTCGCTATCATCGCCCCCTGCCCGCCCCTCGGGCGATTGATGACCGATTGAACGAACCTTTGCCGGAAAGCTGCCGCCATGGACCCCAAACTGCTTGAACTGCTGGTCTGCCCCGTCACCAAAGGTCCACTGACCTTTGACCGCGAGCACCAGGAACTGGTCTCGCGCAGCGCGCGCCTGGCCTACCCGGTGCGCGACGGCATCCCCGTGCTGCTGGAGAACGAGGCACGCACGCTGACCGACGAAGAAATCGAGGCCTGACCCCGGTGGCCGCCCCCGAAGCCTTCACCGTCGTGATCCCGGCGCGCATGGCCTCCAGCCGCCTGCCGGACAAGCCCCTGGCCGACATCGCCGGCCTGCCCATGGTGGTGCGCGTGGCCCGGCGCGCCGCACTGAGCACCGCCGCCCGCGTGGTGGTGGCCGCCGACGACGCGCGCGTGCTGCAGGCCTGCCAGGCGCATGGCGTGCACGCCATCCTGACGCGCACCGACCACGCCAGCGGCAGCGACCGGCTGGCCGAGGCCTGCGAGCAACTGGGCCTGGCGGGCGACGACATCGTGGTCAACGTGCAGGGCGACGAGCCGCTGATGGACCCGGGGCTCATCGATGCCGTGGCCGCCTTGTTGCCGGCTCGGCCCGAGGCCAGCATGGGCACGGCGGCCCACACCATCCACAGCCTGGCGGACTACGAGAACCCCAATGTGGTGAAGGTCGTGCTCGATGCCCGCAGCCTGGCGCACTACTTCAGCCGCGCCCCCATCCCCTGGGCCCGCGACCATGCCGGCACCGCCTGGTGGGAGCAGGCAGCGGCCACCTTGCCCGCCGGCTTTGCCCCGCTGCGCCACATCGGCATCTACAGCTACCGCGCAGGCTTCCTGCGCGCGTTTCCTGCACTGCCCCAGGCCCCTACCGAGGTGATGGAGGCACTGGAGCAGTTGCGCGCGCTGTGGCACGGCCACCGCATTGCCGTGCACATCACCGACACGGCACCCGGCCCCGGCGTGGACACGCCACAGGACCTGGAGCGTGTGCGGGCGCTGCTGGCCTAGGGCAGCAAAATGCACTGGCCTGGTGCATCCATGCCCCATCCTACGCATTTATACGCACGTCATATCGCTCGTGTAAGCCAGTGCAAGGCGGTCACATGCTATCCTCGAAGTAACGAGAGCATTGCATCCCGGGCCCCACAAGCGCCTGCGCGAGCACTGACGTAGCAGCACACCACCCCGCAGCCCCTGCCCATCCGTGGAGCACTGCGGTCTTTTTTTGCTGCCGCTTCGGTGGCCCTTGCGCCAGCGCGCCGTACGCCCCTGCCAGCAGTGCCAGCCGATTTCTAACCTTCGAGGACCTTCATGAGACTGATTCTGTTGGGCGCGCCCGGCGCCGGAAAGGGCACGCAAGCCACCTTCATCTGCCAGAAGTACGGCATTCCGCAGATCTCCACCGGGGACATGCTGCGCGCCGCCGTGAAGGCCGGCACGCCGCTGGGCCTGCAGGCCGACGCCGTCATGAAGGCCGGCGCCCTGGTCAGCGACGAGCTGATCATCAACCTCGTCAAGGAACGCATTGCCCAGCCCGACTGCGCCAAGGGCTTCCTGTTCGACGGCTTCCCACGCACCATTCCCCAGGCCGACGCGATGAAGGCCGCGGGCGTGAAGCTCGACCATGTGCTGGAGATCGACGTGCCCTTCGAGGCCATCATCGAACGCATGAGCGGCCGCCGCTCGCACCCCGCCAGCGGCCGCACCTACCATGTCAAGTTCAACCCGCCCAAGGTGGAAGGCAAGGACGACGTGACCGGTGAAGACCTGATCCAGCGCGACGACGACAAGGAAGAGACCGTCAAGAAGCGCCTGCAGGTCTATAGCGACCAGACCCGCCCCCTGGTGGACTACTACAGCCAGTGGGCCAAGGCCGATCCGGCCGCCGCCCCCAAGTACCACGCCATCAGCGGCATGGGCAGCGTGGACGACATCACGCAGCGCGCCTTCGCGGCGCTGGCCAGCTGATTTTCAGCGATGCCGCCAACAACAAAGCCGGGCATGCCCGGCTTTGTTGTTTTTGCCGCAGCACAACGCTGCTTACTTGGACTTCGGAACAGGAGGGACAGGCATGTTGGGCATGGTCATGGAGCCGGGCTTCTGGCCCGCAGCGCAGGGGCCGACATAGCGGGCCTCCATGGTCAGGGTATCGCTGGCCTTGCCCATCATCGGGGGGTTGTAGGCGTTGTTGATCACGGTCTTGTAGGAGCTGGTGAAATCGCCCGTGGTGACGCTTCGCGAGGTCACGGTGACGGTGCCCATCTTGCACTCCGCATTGCCGGTGATGGTGTTGCCATCCCGTTTCATGTCGTTCTTGGAGCACATGGTCTTGGCGGTTTCCAGCGCGGTCTTTTGCATCTGGGCTTCGAAGGCTTCGTCCGTGCACTGCTGCATGACCGCGGCGGGGGCCCCATCGGCCGATGTCGTCTTGAGCTCCCACAAGCCCGCCTTGCGCTTGGGCAGTTCCAGGGATTGCGCGGGAAGGGCAGCCAGTGCCACGGCCGCAGCCACGAGAGAAAGGGAAACGAAGCGCATGGGACAACTCCTGCTAAGGCCAGACAATGCGCCGGATGATAGCCGCGGTGCCGCGCACAAGCGCTGGCGGCGCCAAAAGCTGTGCAACCAAACGTGCACCAGGGCCTGGGCCGCCTCTTTCGCCTCGCCCTTCAGGCCGGGCTGGATCTCAGCCCGTAGGCCTTGCCATCGACGAACAGGTATTCGGCGCGCAGCACCGGGTCGCCCTTTTCCTCGCGCAGCGTGAAGCCCAGCACCGACACCGCGGCGCCCGGCTTGAGCTCGGCCACCTGCCAGGCCTGCATGCGGGTCAGCGGCGCCAGCTCGATCTCCCACATCCGGTCCTTGCGCGTGGGCAGAACGGCACGGGCCAGCAGGGCCTTGCCATCGACCGGCGCCGTCTGGGCCGGCACGGCCCGCTGCGCCAGATTGGGTGGCAAGGCCAGGTTGGCGGGCAGCTCAAGTTCCAGTTCGGCATGCGGGTTCTGCCAGCGCACCTTGCGCACCGTGCCTTCGAGGTAGATCGGGCGGTCCGCATCGAAGCTGCTCCAGCCGTGGTGGGCATGGGCCGCCAGGGGTACCAGGGGCATTGCCAAGCCGGTGAACAGAAGTTGGCGACGTCGTAGTGGCATGGGACTTCTCCTTTGGGATGGTTATCTGCGCTTTAACAGCGCTACGCACAGAACAGGGCCCGTCGCACTGGCATGGCCCAAGCCAGCGCCACCGTGGAACTGGCTTTGCCAGGCCATCGGTGGCGTCCCCCTGAGGGGCTGAGGGCCGCGGCTCCAAGCCCGCCTGCGCGGGCTTGGACGGCGCCGAAGGGCTGCCGCCTCTGGCGGCGGCACCGTGGCGCGAAGCGACTCAGGGGGCTACAAGTAAGCGATCCAGCGACCGCAAGCCACGACAGCCAGCCAGATCAACGTGGACAGCAGCATCTGCGCCCGCGCCAGGCCATCGAGCCGCGTAAGCGAACCGCGCCCATGAAACCACGCCGCGTTGCAGGCAGCAAGCATCAACAATAGCATCTTGAGGGTGAATGCCCGGTTGGCAAGCAGTTCCTGCGGCTGGGTGGCGAACATCACCAGGCCCGACAGGGCCGCCAGGCCAAAGCCGCACAGCGCCAGCGAGAGGCTCAGGCGCCCCAGGTCTCGCGGCGGGATGGCCGCGCCCCAGCCGAACACCCTGAGCTCCAGCAGCACCAGGTTGCCCAGCAGCAGTGCGATGCCCACGATGTGCACCACCTCCAGTGCCGGGTAGGCCCATACATGGGATCGGAGTGCGGCAAACATGGCGTCAGTGCTTTCGTGCGGCTCAGGCCAGCAGTTCCAGCACCAGGCCGATGCGCGCCTTCACGGGCGACAAACCGGGCGCCGCAGCGAGCGCATCACCCGGCTTGGGCAGCAACTGGCCCTCGCTGCAGCGCGTGGAGCGCAGCACGCGCACCCCCACGGCCTGGGCGCGCGCCAGCGCGGCCTCCAGCGCCTGGTGGATGGTGCCGTTGCCCGTGCAGGCCACGACCAGGCCCTGCACGCCATCGCGCACCAGCGCATCCACCGCACGGCCGCTGGCGCCGGCATGGCTCACCACCAGTTCCACCCAGGGCCATGCCGCATCGGCCGGCCGGTGCAGCACAGCGGCCAGGTGCACCTGCCGGGCCGGCTGCGGCCAGGCATGCGCCAGGCGCACCACCCCCTCCTCCACCCAGCCCAAGGGGCCGGCATCTGCGGAGTTGAACGGATCCACCCGGTAGGGGTGCACCTTCTGCACGCGCTGCGCACCATGGATGGTGCCCGCGGCAACCACGAGCACGCCGCGCGCGCCCTCGGTGGCGGCCACGGCCACGGCATCCATCAGGTTCTGCGGGCCGTCGGGCACGAGTGCAGTGGCAGGGCGCATGGCGCAGGTCAGCACCACGGGCTTGTCGGCCGCCAGCACGGAGTGCAGGAACCAGGCCGTCTCTTCGATGGTGTCGGTACCGTGGGTGATGACGATGCCGCCGACAGCGGGGTCGTCCAGGCAGGCCGCGCAGCGCTGCGCCAATGCGTGCCAGATGCCGAACTCCATGTCCTTGCTGTCGACCTGGGCCACCTGCTCGACCACGAGCGGGCCGCCAGCCAGCGCTTGAAGCCCCGGCACGGCCGCCAGCAGTTCGCCCACCCCTACCTGTGCGGCCGTGTAGCCGATGTTGTCCCCCGCCTGCGCAGCGGTGCCGGCAATGGTGCCGCCCGTACCCAGAACCACAATTTTTTGCGCACTCACTTGCATACTCCGAAAAACTGGTGAAAAATACAGCTACTGGATTAAAAAACAGTTATTTGCCACTGTACCGGCACACACTGGAAACCACCATGCTCGACAACCCCAAGCTCACGGCCCGCCAGCAACAGATTCTGGACCTGATCCAGACCGCCATTGCACGCACCGGCGCCCCGCCCACCCGTGCCGAGATCGCCACTGAACTGGGCTTCAAGTCCGCCAACGCGGCCGAGGAGCATCTGCAGGCCCTGGCCCGCAAGGGCGTGATCGAGCTGGTCAGCGGCACCTCGCGCGGCATCCGCCTGCGCGGCGACACGGTGCGCTCCATCAATGCAGCGCGCGGTACCCAGTTCAGCCTGCCCATTCCCGGCCTGTCGCAGCTGGTGCTGCCCCTGATCGGCCGGGTCGCGGCGGGCTCGCCCATTCTCGCGCAGGAGCATGTCGATCAGACCTACAGCGTGGAAAACAGCCTGTTCCAGCACAAGCCCGACTACCTGCTCAAGGTGCGCGGCATGTCCATGCGCGACGCCGGCATCATGGACGGCGACCTGCTGGCCGTGCAGTCCACGCGCGAAGCGCGCAACGGCCAGATCATCGTGGCCCGCCTGGGCGACGACGTCACCGTCAAGCGCCTGCGCCGCACGGCCACCGGCATCGAGCTGCTGCCCGAGAACCCCGACTACCCGGTGATCACCGTGCAGCCCGGCGAGGCCTTCGAGATCGAAGGCCTGGCCGTCGGCCTGATCCGCAACACCATGCTCATGTAGTCGCCGCCGCGCTGCCCAGGTGGCGGGCGTTTGGCGGGCGGGGTGTGGGTGTTCCATACCGCCGCTGGCCAGCCCTGGGCCGCGTATTTCCTTGCAATCCTGCCTGTGTTCACCACCGACCTTCGGAGTCTTCACATGGGAATTGCTTCTTTGACCCTTTCGGCCTTCTCCCACCCGCTGCATGCGCTGACACGCTGGCTGCAGCCCGTCGCCATGCATGGCGGGCACGACATGGCGGCTGCGGCACGGCCACGCACCTGCAAGGCCCCGCTGCCCGCTGCCCCGGCAGCAGCCCGCATTCCGCGCGACGAGGCCGCGCTGGCGGCAACGGGCAACCGCTTGCCAAACCCTCCCCTGGCCGCAGACCCCCTGTGCAGCCACACCCAGGCACGCCGCGTGGTGCGGGTGCTGCGCACGGCCAACCCAGGCAGCGATGCCGGCCGCCTCGTGATCTCGGGCCGCATGGCCGATGTGTGCGCAGAGCTCGACCGCATGGCCGCACGCGAAGCACTGCTGCTGCAGCACTGACCGGGCGGCCAGACCCGCCCTGCCCCACCAGGGCAACAGGCCCCGGCCATTGGCTGCACGGGGCCGGCGGAGCGCGAGGGCGTTCACGCAGCGTTGCAAATGCTGTGTGCCAGACGGGGCTTGGGGCGCAAAGACGGCGGCGCGCCAAGGCACAATGTCGGGATGAACATCGTGATTCTCGACGACTACCAGGACGCAGTGCGCAAGCTCCATTGCGCCAGCCGGCTCGACGCCTACACCGCCAAGGTCTATACCAACACCGTCAAGGGCCTGGGCCAGCTGTCGGTGCGGCTCAAGGATGCCGACATCATCGTGCTGGTGCGCGAGCGCACGCAGATCACGCGCCAGCTCGTCGAGAAGCTCCCCCGCCTCAAGCTCATCGCCCAGACCGGCAAGGTCGGCAACCACGTCGACGTGGCTGCCTGCACCGAGCGCGGCATTGCCGTGGCCGAGGGCGTCGGCTCGCCGGTGGCACCGGCCGAACTCACCTGGGCCCTGGTGATGGCGGCCACGCGCCGGTTGCCGCAGTACATCTCCAACCTCAAGCACGGGGCCTGGCAGCAGTCCGGGCTCAAGGCGGCCTCCATGCCCGCGAACTTCGGCCTGGGCTCAGTACTGCGCGGCAAGACGCTGGGCATCTGGGGCTATGGCCGCATCGGCCAGCTCGTGGCCGGCTACGGCAAGGCCTTCGGCATGAACGTGCGGGTCTGGGGCCGCGAAGCATCGCGTGCCCAGGCCCTGACCGATGGCTACCAGGCCGCCACCACGCGCGAGGAGTTCTTCTCGCAGTGCGACGTGATCTCGGTGCACCTGCGACTGAACGACGAGACGCGCGGCATCATCTCGCTCGAAGACCTGTCGTGCATGAAGCCCACCTCGCTGTTCGTGAACACCTCGCGCGCCGAACTGGTGGAGTCCGACGCCCTGATCGCAGCGCTCAACCGCGGCCGCCCCGGCATGGCCGCCGTGGACGTGTTCGAGAGCGAGCCCATCCTGCAGGGCCATGCCCTCTTGCGGCTGGAGAACTGCATCTGCACCCCGCACATCGGCTACGTGGAGCAGGACAGCTACGAGCTCTACTTTGGTGCGGCCTTCGACAACGTGGTCAACTTCATCAAGGGCACGCCGACCAATATCGTGAACCCGGGCTCGCTGCAAGTGCGCCGCTAGCCCAACCAACCGCTTGCATGCACCGGATCGACCGATCCGGCACCAACGAAAAAGGCTTCCCGAGGGAAGCCTTTTTTGCTCTGTGGTGCGCCGCCCGAAGGCAACGCTCCCACACGGATTGCATTCGACCGGATAACTAGGCGGGGAGCCGCAGACAGTGCTGTAGCACGGCAAGGCTCCGGAGCGACGTTAGCCGGTTGAAGGCAAGTCCGTGCCTTAGTTCAGAGGGGTCTTCTTGCCATCCTTGTAGTTGTACAGGGTGATGGCAGGGTTCTTCATTTCGCCGTTGGGTTCGAAGGCGATCGTCGAGGTCACGCCCTTGAAGCTGGACTTGAGCAGCTCGGGGGTGTAGACCTTGGGGTCGACCGAGTTGGCGCGCTTCATGGCATCCACGATCAGGAACGTGGCGTCATAGGTGTAGGGGCTGTACACCTGGAACTGGTTGGGGTACTTGGCGTCGTACTTGGCCTTCCAGGCCGTGCCGCCAGGCATCTTGGCCAGCGATGCGCCGCCTTCGGCGCAGATCACGTTGGCCAGGGTCTTGGCGCCAGCAGCCAGCTTGGCGATTTCGGCCGTGCAGATGCCGTCGCCGCCGAAGTACTTCACATTGCCCATGCCCAGCTGCTCCATCTGGCGCAGCATCGGGCCGCCTTGGGGGTCCATGCCGCCGTAGAAGATGGCATCGGGGTTCTTGGCCTTGATGGCGGTCAGGATGGCCATGAAGTCCGTGGCCTTGTCGGTCGTGAACTGCTCGTCCACCACCTTCATGCCTTTGGCGGCAGCGGTCTTCTTGAACACGTCGGCAACGCCCTGGCCGTAAGCGGTGCGGTCATCGATGATGGCGACCGACTTGAGCTTCAGCGTGTCCACGGCGTAGGCAGCCAGGCCAGCGCCCAGGGCGTTGTCGTTGGCGATGATACGGAACGTGGTCTTGTAGCCTGGCTTGGTCAGGTTGGGGTTCGTGGCCGCGCCGGTCACGTGGGGGATGCCGCAGTCGTTGTAGACCTTGGATGCGGGGATGGTGGTACCGGAGTTGAGGTGACCGACCACGCCAGCGACCTTGGCGTCGCACAGCTTCTGTGCAGCGGCAGTACCTTGCTTCGGGTCCGCAGCGTCGTCTTCTGCCTGCAGCTCGAACTTGATCTTCTTGCCGCCGATCGTCACGCCTTGTGCGTTCAGCTCTTCAATGGCCATGCGGGCGCCATTTTCGTTGTCCTTGCCGTAGTGGGCTTGGGCGCCGGAAACCGGAGCCACGTGGCCGATCTTGACCACCTGCTCTTGTGCAGAGGCCACACCAGCAGCAGCCGCGATAGCAGCAACCACGGTCAGTTTCAACTTCAATTGCATATCAATCTCCAGTAAAGATAAACGCTGAGAAATGTTCTTGTGTCTCAACGCAGGCGAACATATCGCAATTTACGGGCCAGATCATTAGGGAACACGATTAAATGTGGGAGAAACCACAGGGGAATACCCTGTCATCCCTTTGTCGGCGCGGTGTGGCTGCCTGCGAGCTCATCGGCGACGGCCTCGTACACGGCGTGGCGGACCACGGATTCGATCTCCTCGCGCAGCCGCGGAAGCACTGAACGCGTCTGTTCCTGCACCACGATGGCGATGGCGTCGCGCAGGCGCTGGTCCAGCACCACGTCCACGCGCTGCATGACCCGGTGCACCATGTACTCCTCCATGCCCTCCGGCAGTGCGCGCGCCGCGGCGGGCTGCCCTGCATTGGGGCCCGCCGCCGCTGCAGCCACAGGCATGGCCGGTGCAGCCTGCTCCGGCCGCGCTGCTGTGGAGGCAACAGACACGGAAGGAGCGGTTGCTGCAGTGATCTGCGCGCGGCGCAGCGCCAGGGCCTCCAGGGCGCGGCCGGCCGCCTGCGTCACCGGCGAAGAGGCTGCGGGCGTGACAGCAGCAGGTTGCCGCACCGGGGCGGGCTGCGGCACAGCACTGCGGCCAGCGGATGGAGTCGTCGCGGGAGCCACGGGAGCGGACACCGCCGGGGCCGGGCGAGCGGCAGCAGGCACAGGCGTTGCCACCGGCGGCCTGGCGGCCACAGGCACCGGTACCGCGCCCGGCACTTGCACCACTTCAGTGAGCGTGGGTACGAAACGGGGCGGCGTACGGGGTGGCGTGGTGGCCATCAGCCGCCTTTCAGCACCAGGTCGTGGCGCACGATGGCATAGCCGCGCGAGGCATAGTGGCGCCAGCGGTTGCGCGCCTGCCCGCGGTCTTCCTCGTCATGGGCGCTGACCACTTCGATCAGCTTCTCGAAGCGGCCAAAGCCCTCGGGCACCTCGGCGCCCAGGTTCAGCAGCACCTCGTGGTGCGGCGCGCCCTGCACGTCGGAGGTCAGCAGCACCGGGGAGGCCAGGCGCAGGTCTTCATCGGCCGCATCGGTGCAGTGCGCGACGAAATCCTGCGGCGCCATGCTCCACATCTGCCGGTCCAGCGCCGCCAGCACATGGGCCGGTCCGGCGATCACCAGGCGCGCGTCGGCACGCAGCACCTTGCGCGCGAACCGGCAGGCATAGGCCACCTTGTCCGGCGCATTGAAATGGAAGGCAACCTCGGTCATCGCGGCTCAGGTGGCCTTGGCGCGTACGCGCTTGGCGGCGGGCTTGGGCGCCGCGGCAGCGTCCGCCTCGCGGTCCAGCAGGTACTGCACCAGCAGGCCGACCGGGCGGCCCGTGGAGCCCTTGGCCGCACCGCCCTTCCAGGCCGTGCCGGCGATGTCCAGGTGCGCCCAGGGCATGTCGCCCACGAACTTCTGCAAAAACTTGGCCGCTGTGATGGCGCCGCCCGCGCGGCCGGCCACGTTGCCCATGTCGGCAAAGTTGCTCTTGAGGCCATCGGCGTAGTCGTCGTCCAGCGGCATGCGCCAGCAAGGGTCCTGCGCGGCATCGCCGGCCACTTGCAGGGCCTGGGCCAGGTCTTCGTTGTTGCTGAACAGGCCGCTGCGCACACCGCCCAGCGCGATCACGCAGGCGCCGGTGAGGGTGGCGATGTCCACCACCGCCGCCGGCTTGAAGCGCGTGGCGTAGGTCAGCGCGTCGCACAGCACCAGGCGGCCTTCGGCGTCGGTGTTGAGCACCTCGATGGTCTGGCCGCTCATGCTGGTCACCACGTCGCCGGGCTTCACGGCCCGGCCATCGGGCATGTTCTCGCAGGCGGGAATCAGGCCGACCACGTTGATCGCGGGCTGCAGTTCGCCCAGGGCACGGAACACGCCCAGCACGCTGGCGGCACCGCACATGTCGAACTTCATCTCGTCCATCTCGGCCGCCGGCTTGATGGAGATGCCGCCGGTATCGAAGGTGATGCCCTTGCCCACCAGCACCACCGGGGCCTGGTCCTTGGTGCCGCCGCTGTAGCGCAGCTCGATGAAGCGCAGCGGCTCCTCCGAGCCCTTGGCCACGGCCATGAAGGAGCCCATGCCCAGGCGTTCGACCTCGGCCGGCCCCATCACCTTGCACTGGATGCGCGGCTGCTTGGCCAGGGTCTTGGCGGCATTGGCCAGCAAGGTGGGCGTGGCATGGTTGGCGGGCCGGTTGCCCCATTCGCGCGCGAATTCCACCCCCTCGACCAGGGCCACGCCCTGGTAGAAGGCCACGCGCACCTCGGAGGGGTCGGGCACGCCCACGACCACGCGCGAGAGGCTGCGCGCCTCGGCCTTGGGCTTGGTGGTGGTGTAGACATAGCTCGCATCGGCCACGGCCTGCACCGCCGCGCACACCGCGTCGGCCTGGGCGCTGGCGGCAAAGCACAGCACCACGCGCTTGGTCTGGGGCGCCTTGAGGGCCGAGGCGGCCGCGCCCAGCGCCTGGCGCACGGACCGGGCCGTGCCGTCGCCCACGCCCAGCAGCAGCACGCGGCGCGCGGCCACGGCAGGCACCTGGTACAGCGGCAGGCTCTTGCCCGGCTTGGCGGAAAAATCGCCTTGCTTGAGCGCCAGGGCCGCCAGCGTGGACAGGGCATCGCGCCCGGGCTTGAAGCCCTCTGGGATCAACACGACCAGCAGGTCGCATTTCTCGGAGGCAGCAGCCGGCAACTCAAGGGTCTTCAGATCAAAGTTCATAATCGGTGTTTTCCTTAGAGCCAATGTTATTCGATTCATCCATCCGCAAGGAGCTGGCGCGCAGCTTCGGGGCCACACTGGTGGTGCTGGTCACCGTGGTGATGACCATGATGCTCATCCGCACGCTGGGCCAGGCCTCGCGCGGCAGCGTGAGTCCGTCCGACGTGATGCTGGTCATGGGCTTCACGGTGCTGGGGCAGTTGTCCATCATTTTGGCGCTGAGCCTGTTCGTCGCCGTGGTCGGCACGCTGTCGCGCATGTACCGCGACAGCGAGATGGTGATCTGGTTCGCCAGCGGCCGCGGCCTGATCAGCCTGCTGCGCCCGCTGCTGCGCTTCGCCTGGCCATCGATGCTGGTGATCGCCGTGCTGTCGCTGCTGGTCGCGCCCTGGGCCAATACCCAGATCCAGGAGCTCAAGACCCGCTACGAGCAGCGCAGCGACATCGACCGCATCGCCCCCGGTGAGTTCCAGGAGTCAGCCAACGGCAGCCGGGTGTTCTTCATCGACAAGGACAGCCCCGACAACCTGGCCGGCAACAACATCTTCATTGCCACCAACATCGCCAAGAAGGAAACCGTCACCTCCGCGCGCAGCGCCCGGCTGGAAACCAAGGATGGCGAGCGCATCGCCACGCTGGTGCAGGGGCAGCGGCTGGAGACCGAGCACGACAAGCCTGGCCTGAAGATCAGCGAATTCGAAGAGTACACCACCCGCATCGGCTCCGCGCCCGCCGGCTCCGCCGAAGAGCTCTCGGTCAAGACCCGCGCCACGCATGAGCTGCTGATGCAGCCCCTGCCTGCCTACCGGGCCGAGCTGGGCTGGCGCATCGGCCTGGCCCTGGCGGCCCTGAACTTCGTGGTGCTGGGCCTGGCCGTGGCCACCGTCAACCCGCGCGCGGGGCGCAGCACCAGCCTGGTGTTCGCCCTCTTCGCCTTCATCGTCTACTACAACCTCATGACCCTGGGCACCAGTTGGGTCGGCGCCGGGCGCCTGGGCCTGGGCGGCTTCATGCTCATGCTGCACGGCGGCACCTTCGCCCTCGCGCTGCTGCTGCTCACCGCACGCCACAACAACTGGAGCCTGCGCCGCCTGTGGCAGCGCCGGAGCCCCGCATGAAAACCATACGCCGCCTGATCCACCGCGAGGCCTTCTTCGCGGTGGCCTACGTCACCATCGGCTTTCTGGCCCTGTTCTTCTTCTTCGACCTGGTCGATGAACTGCGCTGGGTGGGCCGCACGGGGCCACAGGGCTACCAGTTGTCGCATGCCATGCTGTTCGTGGTGCTCAGCATCCCCAGCCACCTGTACGAGCTGCTGCCCATCACGGTGCTGATCGGCACCATCTTCGTGATGGCGCGCCTGGCGCAGAGCTCCGAATTCACCATCATGCGCACCAGCGGCATGGGCCCCTGGCGCGCCATGCGCACCCTGCTCACGCTGGGCGGGTTCTTCGTGGTGCTGACCTTCGCCGTGGGCGACTACATCGCACCGCTGAGCGACAAGGCCGCGCAATTGATCAAGGTACGCCACCTGGGCCGCCTCACCTCGGGTGCCACCGGCGCCTGGCTCAAGGAGCGCCAGGACGACCACTCCTACGCGGTGAACGTGCGCGCCCTCACGCCCGACGGCGGCATGCTCGACATCCGCATCTTCGAGTTCGATGCCAAGGGCCTGCTGGCCTCGCAGACGCGTGCGGCCTCCGGCAGGTTCGGCGACGGCAGCGCCTGGGAGCTCACCGACGTGCAGCGCAGCAGCTTCCAGCAGCGCGGCGGCGACGAAGCCCGGGTGGACCGCCAGAACGCGCCCACGCTGCAGTGGCCCACGCGCATCAGCGCCGACATGGTGGCCGCCTCGCTGCTCAAGCCCGACCGCATGGCCACGGTGGACCTGTTCCAGTACATCCGCCACCTGGACAGCAACGGCCAGTCGGCCCAGCGCTACGAGATCGAGTTCTGGCGCAAGGTGTTCTACCCCCTCTCCTGCCTGGTGATGGTGGTGCTGGCCCTGCCCTTTGCCTACCTGCACTTCCGCTCCGGTGGCATCGCAGGCTATGTGTTCGGCGGCGTGATGGCCGGCATCAGCTTCTTCCTGCTCAACAACGTGTTCGGCTACGCCGGCAACCTGCAGAACTGGTCGCCCTGGCTCACGGCGGCTGCGCCAGGGATCATCTATTCGCTGCTGTCCCTGGGCGCCTTCGGGTGGCTCGTCCTTCGAAGGTAGCCGCCCAACCATGCATGACCACGCCATCGTCCTGTTCGCCCATGGCTCGCGCGACCCGCTGTGGCGCACCCCCATGGAGGCCGTCGCCGCCCGCATAGGGCAGGCACACCCAGGCAGGCCCGTGGCCTGCGCCTACCTGGAGCTGTGCCAGCCCACCCTGCCCGACGCCGTGGCCCAGCTGGTCGCCCAGGGAGCCCGCCATGTCACCGTGGTGCCCATGTTCCTGGGCACCGGCAAGCATGCGCGCGAAGACCTGCCCGTGCTGGTGGAACAATTGCGTGCCAGCCACCCCGGCGTGCGCTTTGGCGTGCAGGCGGCCATCGGCGAAGACCCACGCATGACCGCATTGATGGCAGAAATCGCTTGTGAATCGCCTTCGGGCTGAGTTTTTGCATCACCGCCTGACATCTCTTAGATGCTTGCAGCATAATGATGCAACTCTTTAGGCGATATCAGATATGAATCTGCACCAATTCCGCTTCGTCCAAGAGGCTGCCCGGCGCAACCTGAACCTGACCGAAGCCGCCAAGGCGCTGCACACCTCCCAACCCGGCGTCTCCAAGGCCATCATCGAGCTGGAGGAAGAACTCGGCGTGGACATCTTCGCGCGCCACGGCAAGCGGCTCAAGCGCATCACCGAGCCCGGCCAGCACGTGCTCAAGAGCATCGAGGTCATCATGCGCGAGGTGGGGAACCTCAAGCGCATCGGCGAGCAGTTCAGCGCCCAGGACAACGGCACGCTGAGCATTGCCACCACCCACACCCAGGCCCGCTACGTGCTGCCGGTGCCCGTGGCGCGCCTGCGCGAGGCCTACCCCAAGGTCAACATCAGCCTGCACCAGGCCACGCCCGACCAGGTGGCGCGCATGGTCATCGACGAGGTGGCCGAGATCGGCATGGCCACCGAGTCCCTGGCCGACTACCCCGAGCTCGTCACCCTGCCTTGCTACGAATGGGAGCACGTGCTGGTGCTGCCGCCCGGCCATGCGCTGGCGCAGAAGGAACGCATCGGCCTCGACGACATCGCGCACGAGGCGCTCATCACCTACCACCCCTCGTTCACCGGCCGCGGCAAGATCGACCATGCCTTTGCCGCACGCCGCCTGCAGCCGCGCATCGCGCTCGAAGCCATCGACTCGGACGTGATCAAGACCTATGTGCGCCTGGGCCTGGGGATCGGCATCGTGGCCGAGATGGCCATGCGCGACGACCCCGTGGGCGACCTGGTGGTGCGCCCGGTAGGCCACCTGTTCGGCCAGAGTGTGGCCCGCGTAGCCTTCAAACGCGGGGCCTACCTGCGCAATTTCGTGTACAAATTCGCAGAATTGCTCAGCGACCGCCTGAGCCGCGAGCTCATCGCCCGCGCCATGAGCGGCCACGTCAACGACTACGAACTTTGAGAAGGTGTGATGCCCGATGAGTACTCTTTCCTCCGCGGCAGTTCCTTGCGTTTGCTGTGGCCAGGCGCTGCGCGCCGGCCTGGAGGAATGGCATTGGGTGTGCCCCCTGTGCGGCTATGAAGCGGCGCAGCTGGCGCCCGCGATCAACGAAGCCCGATCCCACGAAAAGGTCGATGAAGGCCAGCGCGATACCGGCCTCAAGGCCCTGCGCGAGGCCAATTTCCACCAGTTGCTGGACCGCATGGGCCGCCACATCACGCCGGCCGGCACGCGCTTGCTGGACGTGGGCGCTGCCCATGGCTGGTTCGTGAAAGCCGCAGCCGACCGCGGCTTCACCGTCCTGGGCCTGGAGCCGGACCACGCGGTCTGCGAGCAGGCGCAGCGCAGCGGTGTGCCGGTGCGCGAGGGCTTCTTTCCCGATGTGCTGGCCGAGAGCGAGCAGTTCGACGCCATCGTCTTCAACGACGTGTTCGAGCACATCCCGCATTCCGATGCGCTGCTGGCGCAGTGCATTGCCCGGCTGGCCCCCGGCGGGCTGCTGGTGCTGAACCTGCCCTCCAGCCGCGGCGTCTTCTACCGCACCAGCAAGCTGCTGCACCGCTTAGGGGCCGGCGCCTTCTTCGACCGGCTGTGGCAAAAGGGCATGCCCTCGCCCCACCTGCATTACTTCAACGCGCGCAACCTGACCCATCTGAGTGCGCGGCACGGCCTCACCCTGATCGACTCGGCCCACCTGGCAAGCGTCCACCTCGATGGCCTGTATGCACGAATCGCCTATGTGAAGTCGGGCCTGCGCTGGCTGGCCCCGCTGATCTGGCTGGCCATCGTGGCCGCTTACCCGCTGGTGCGCTGGGGTGCCCCGAGCGACATCGACGTGGTGATTTTCCGCCGCAATGGCGGCTAGGGTGCCAGCCTCGCACATTGACCTCCTCCCCCTCCTTTCCTCCCCCTGTCCCATGACCCTCGCGACCGATACCGCACGCACTCCCGCCATCGCCAGCAAGCTTCCCCAGGTGGGCACCACCATCTTCACCGTGATGTCGGCCCTGGCGGCCGAGCACAACGCCGTCAACCTGGGCCAGGGTTTTCCGGACTTCGCCTGCGACCCGGCCCTGGTCGATGCCGTCACCGCCGCCATGCAGGCCGGCCACAACCAGTACCCGCCCATGACCGGCGTGCCCGCGCTGCGCGAGGCCGTCTCCGCCAAGATCGAGGCCCTGCACGGCCGCCGCTACGACCCGGCGAGCGAGATCACCATCACCGCTGGCGCCACCCAGGCCATCATCACCGCCATCCTGGCCGTGGTGCACCCGGGCGACGAGGTCATCGTGCTCGACCCCTGCTACGACAGCTACGTGCCCAACATCGAGCTGGCCGGCGGTGTGGCAGTGCGCGTGCCGCTCACGCCCGGCACCTTCCGCCCCGACTTCGCCAAGATCAGCGCCGCCATCACGCCGCGCACGCGCGCCATCCTGATCAACACCCCGCACAACCCCAGCGCCACCGTCTGGAGCGCCGAGGACATGCAGGCCGTGCAGGACCTGCTCGCCCCCACCGACATCCTGCTCATCAGCGACGAGGTCTACGAGCACATGGTGTTCGACGGCGGCCAGCACCAGAGCGCTGCGCGCTTCGCCGGCCTGGCGGCGCGCGCCTTCATCGTCTCGAGCTTCGGCAAGACCTTCCACGTCACGGGCTGGAAGGTGGGCACCGTGGCCGCGCCCGCGGCGCTCACGGCCGAGTTCCGCAAGGTGCACCAGTTCAATGTGTTCACGGTGAACACCCCCGTGCAGTACGGCCTGGCTTCGTACCTCAAGGACCCTGCGCCCTACCTGCAGCTGCCCGCCTTCTACCAGGCCAAGCGCGACCTGTTCCGCGAAGGCCTGGCCGGCTCGCGCCTGAAGCTCCTGCCCAGCACGGGCAGCTACTTCCAGTGCGTGGACATCTCGGCCGTGAGCGACCAGAGCGAATCGGACTTCTGCCAATGGCTCACGCGCGAGATCGGCGTGGCCGCGATCCCGCTGTCGGCCTTTTACGGCGACGGCTTCGACCAACGCGTGGTGCGCTTTTGCTTCGCCAAGAAGGATGACACCTTGCGCGCGGCGCTGGAGCGCCTGCGCAAGCTGTGACGCGCCGTCAGCGGTAGCCCGCCACATCCACCGGCTTGCCAGCCCGCTCTTCGGCCAGCATATGGCCCCAGGCATCGGGCTGGCCGCCGTCCAGGTCCGTGAAGCCATAGACACGCGCCAGTTGCCCGCTGGAAAGGGACTGCCCATTCCAGCGCGCCACCTGTGGGTCCAGGGCCATCGGACAGGCGCAGCTACAGCAGCACGATGTCGTACTGCTCCTGCCCCATGGCACTCTCGGCCTGCAGCGAGATGGGCTTGCGGATGAAGTCCGACAGCCCGGCCAGGTGCTGGCTTTCCTCGTCGAGGAACAGCTCCACCACGCGCGCCGAGGCGACCACGCGGAACTCGCGCGGGTTGAACTGGCGCGCCTCGCGCAGGATCTCGCGCAGGATGTCGTAGCACACGCTGCGCGCGGTCTTCACGCTGCCCTTGCCCTGGCAGGCCTCGCAGGGCTCGCACAGCATGTGGGCCAGGGATTCGCGCGTGCGCTTGCGCGTCATCTCCACCAGGCCCAGCTGCGAGAAGCCGCCGGCCATGGTCTTCACGCGGTCGCGCGCGAGCTGCTTCCTGAACTCGCTGAGCACGGCGTCCTGGTGCCCGCCCTGCACCATGTCGATGAAGTCGACGATGATGATGCCGCCCAGGTTGCGCAGGCGCAGCTGTCGCGCGATGGCCTGGGCCGCCTCCAGGTTGGTCTTGAAGATGGTGTCGTCGAAATTGCGCGCCCCCACGTAGCCGCCGGTGTTCACGTCGATGGTGGTGAGCGCTTCGGTCTGGTCCACGATGAGGTAGCCGCCGGATTTGAGGTCCACCCTGCGGCCCAGGGCCTTGGCCACCTCTTCGTCGATGGAGTACAGGTCGAAGATCGGCCGCTCGCCCTTGTAGTGCTGCAGCTTGGGCGCCGCAGCTGGCATGAACTCCTGCCCGAAGGCGCGCAGGCGCTGGAACTGTTCCAGCGAATCGAGGCGGATGGTCTGGGTATGGTCGCCCACCAGGTCGCGCAGCACGCGCTGCAGCAGATCGAGGTCCTGGTGCAGCAGCGACATGGGCGGCAGCTTGAGCGAGGCCTCCTTGATGCGCGTCCAGGTCTTGCGCAGGTAGGCGATGTCCTCAGCCAGCTCGGCGTCGGTCGAGTCCTCGCCATTGGTGCGCAGGATGAAGCCGCCGCCACCGCCCGAGGCCTTGTCGCCCACCAGGGCCTGCAGGCGCGTGCGCAGCGCATCGCGTTCGGCCGACGGGATCTTCTGCGACACGCCCACATGGTCGTCCTGCGGCAGGAACACCAGCAGCCGCCCCGCTATGCTGATCTGCGTGGACAGGCGCGCGCCCTTGGTGCCGATGGGGTCCTTGATGACCTGAACCATGAGCGACTGGCCTTCGAACACCTGCTTTTCGATGGGCACCTGCGGCTCGCCCTTGCGCGCGAACGCAGGCGGCTCGCCATCGGGCTGGCGCTGCCAGACATCAGCCACGTGCAAAAAGGCGGCACGCTCCAGCCCGATGTCGATGAAGGCCGACTGCATGCCCGGCAGCACGCGCGAGACCTTGCCCAGGTAGACATTGCCCACCAGGCCGCGCTCCAGCGTGCGCTCGATATGCAGCTCCTGAACCGCGCCATGTTCAACGATGGCGACGCGTGTCTCCTGGGGCGACCAGTTGATGAGGATGTCTTGTTGCATGGTCGTCAGCAGTTTTTGTGTTGTTTCTTCAGACGGGGAAGCCAGCTGCGCGCAGCAGCTGAGCGGTCTCGTACATCGGCAAGCCCATGATGCCCGAATAACTGCCGCTCAGTTGCGGAATGAAGGCCGCCGCCCTGCCCTGCACGCCATAGGCGCCGGCCTTGCCCAGTGGCTCGCCGGTGTTCACGTAGTCTTCGACCTGCTGCGGCGTGAGCGCGGCAAAGGTGACGCGCGACACCGACAGCGCCGCCACGCGGCGCGTGCCCATCTGCAGCGCCACGGCCGTGAGCACGCGGTGCGTGCGCCCCGCCAGCTCGGTCAGCATGCGCGCGGCATGCGCGGCATCGTCGGGCTTGCCGTAGATGGCGCGGCCCAGGGCGACCGTGGTGTCGGAACACAGGATGGGTGCCTCGGGCAGGCCGCGGCGCGCGCGGCGGGCCATGGCGGCGTCGAGCTTGAGGCCGGTGACGCGCTGCACATAGGCGGTGGGCACCTCGCCGGGGCGTACCTCTTCGATGGCCTCGGCATCCTCGCCCATGTCGCCGTCCACATTGGGCACGAGCAGTTCATGGCGCACGCCCAATTGGTCGAGCAGTTGGCGGCGGCGGGGGCTTTGGGAGGCGAGGTAGATGAAGTCCGGCATGGTGCTGGAGCATAACCAAGAACCAGCTTACGATCCCGTGCACTTCTTACCACTTGCTACGCAATCGGTAGCAAATCACGCCCCCCGCGCTATTCGCGATGGTAGGGATGGCCGGCGTTCACCGACCAGGCGCGGTACAGCTGCTCGATCAGCAGCACCCGCACCATGGCGTGAGGCAAGGTCAGGTCGGACAGGCGGATGCGCTCGTGCGCCGCCTGGCGAAAGGCCGGGTCCAGCCCGTCCGGTCCGCCGATGACGAGCGCCACGTCATCACCGCCCAATTGCCAGCCCTTGAGCCGCTCGGCCAAAGCCTTGGTGGTGAGGTTGGTGCCGCGCTCGTCGAGCGCCACCACGCGGGTACCCCGTGGAATGGCGGCCTCGATGCGCTCACGCTCGGCGGCGTACAGCGTCTCCAGGGTCTTGGAGCCGCGCGGCTCGGTCTTCACCGCCTTGAGCTCGACCTTGAGCTCGGGCGGGAAGCGCTTGGCATAGTCGTCGTAAGCGGTCTGCGCCCAGTCAGGCACACGCTGGCCCACGGCCACAATCAACAGTTTCATGGCAGTTCAGGCGCCAGGAGATTGCGGGGAACGGGACGGAACCCGCCTGCATCGCCTCACTTGCGGCCCGGTGCCCTTTTGGCGGGGGCCTTGGCGGCTGGCCGTGCACCACCGCGCGAAGCGGGCTTGGCGGCCTCGGCATTGGCCTTGCTGCGAGGCGTCGATGGCTTGACCACGATGGTCTTGATCGGGGCCTTGGTGGCGACGGGCTTCTTGGCTGCAGGGCTGGTCTTCACGGCGGACTTGGCCGGTGCGGCCTTGGAGGCCGTGCCGGTCTTTGCCGGGGCGCGGCTCGGTGCCTTTGCGGGGGCCTTGGCTGCCGGCTTGGCCGCAGACTTGGCGGCGGGGCGGGCAGCCGACTTGGCAGGTGCTGCCGCCTTCTTGGCCGCGGGGCGGGCCGAGGTACCGCTCTTGGCGGCCGATTTGGCATCGGACTTGGCGGCCTTCTGCGCCGACTTCTTCTCGGCCAACTCGGTGGCTGCAGACGATGCCGGCTTGGCCGCACCCAGCTTCATTCGCACGGGCACCTCGCCCCACAGCTCTTCCAGGCGGTAGTACTGGCGGATGGCGGGCTGCATGATGTGCGCCACGGCAGCGCCGCAGTCCACGATGATCCACTCGCCGTTGTCCTCGCCCTCGATGCGCGGCTTGGAGAAGCCCGCTTCCTTCACCGCGTCGCGCACGCTGGCGGCCAGCGCCTTGGTCTGGCGGTTGGAGGTGCCCGATGCCACGATGACCCGTTCAAACAGCGGCGAGAGATGCTCGGTGTTGAAGACCTGGATGTCTTGCGCCTTGACGTCTTCCAGGCCATCGACGATGGCGCGCTGGAGTTTGGTGACGTCTTTCTTGGAGGCGGTTTCCGATTTGGTGGATGTGGTCATCAGGCGGTGATTTATAAGGAATGGAATCAATATAGCGCGCAACGGAGTGTGCAGCCAGTGGGCTGGGCCTCAGGTGTTGCGCGGTGGCGCTCAGGCAATGGCGGGTGTTTGAACCCGGTGCTGCTGGCGCCAAAAGCGCGGGCAGCTATTGAAATTATAGCTTTTTTGGAAAAAGAGGCGGTTTCAGCCAGCCTCGGAGAGCCAGTCGCGCGGCACCAGGAAGTGCTCGGTGAGCGCCGCCTCGGCCGAGGCGGCCTCTTCCTGGCGCCGGTAGGCCCAGGACACCAGGGGCGGCATGGACAGCAGAATGGACTCGGTGCGCCCCCCCGACTGCAGACCGAAATGCGTGCCCCGGTCCCAGACCAGGTTGAACTCCACATAGCGCCCGCGGCGGTAGAGCTGGAACTCGCGCTCGCGCTCGCCATGGGGCATGCCCTGGCGCCTTTCCACGATGGGCAGGTAGGCCGACAGGAAGGCATCGCCCACGGATTGCGTCATGGCCAGGCTCTGCTCGAAGCCCAGCTCCGAGAAGTCGTCGAAGAACACCCCGCCCACGCCACGCTGCTCATGGCGGTGCTTGAGGAAGAAGTATTCGTCGCACCACTGCTTGAAGCGCGGGTACTTGTCCTCGCCAAACGGCGCCAGTGCATCGCGGCAACTGCGGTGGAAGTGCACCGCATCCTCCTCGAAGCCGTAGTACGGCGTGAGGTCCATGCCGCCGCCGAACCAGCAGGTCGGCGTCTGGCCCGGGTGGCCGGCAGCGATCATGCGCACGTTCATGTGCACCGTGGGCACATAGGGATTGCGCGGGTGGAACACCAGCGACACGCCCATGGCCTCGAACGGCGCTCCCGCCAGCTCGGGCCGGTGCTGCGTGGCCGATGGCGGCAACAGCGGCCCGCGCACATGCGAGAAGCCACAGCCCGCGCGCTCGAACACGCGCCCGCCTTCGAGGATGCGCGTGACGCCATCGCCCTGCAGCGGCTCGCCGGGCTCCTTGCGCCAGGCATCGGCCAGAAAGCGCGCACCGCCCTCGCCTTCCACGGCCTCCAGCGCATCGGTGATTCGCAGCTGCAGCCCTTGCAGGTAGCCGCGCACGCGCGCCACCGTGTCGGCAGCGTTCAGCGTCGATGGGGTCATCAGGCCTTCACAGCCCTGAAGCCGATATCGCGGCGGTACTGCGCGCCGTCGAAATGGATGTTGCGTGCCACATCGTAGGCGCGCTGCTGCGCCTGCTTGACGCTGTCGGCCAGCACGGTCACACACAGCACGCGGCCACCCGTGACGCTGACCACGCCGTCCTTTAGGGCCGTGCCCGCATGGAAGACCACGGCATCGTCCGCATCGGCCGGCAGGCCGGTGATGGTGTCGCCCTTGCGGGGGTTCTCCGGGTAGCCATGGGCGGCCATCACCACGCCCAGCGCGGTGCGGCGGTCCCACTGCAGTTCGACCTGGTCGAGCTTGCCGTCCACACCGGCGCCCAGCACGTCTGCCAGGTCGCTTTTCAGGCGCATCAGGATGGGCTGGGTCTCGGGGTCGCCCATGCGGCAGTTGAATTCGAGCGTCTTGGGATGGCCCTTGGCGTCGATCATCAGGCCGGCGTACAGGAAACCGGTGTAGGGGATGCCATCCTTTTCCATGCCGCGGATGGTGGGCAGGATGATTTCGCGCATGGCGCGGGCGTGCACGTCGGCCGTGACCACGGGCGCGGGCGAATACGCGCCCATGCCGCCGGTGTTGGGGCCTTCGTCGCCGTCCTTCAGGCGCTTGTGGTCCTGGCTGGTGGCCAGGGCCAGCACGTTCTTGCCGTCGCACAGCACGATGAAGGAGGCTTCCTCGCCCTCGAGGAAGGCCTCGATCACCACACGCGCGCCACCCTCGTTGTGCGCCACGCCGTATTTGTTGTCCACCAGCATGAAGTCCACGGCATCATGGGCTTCCTTGAGCGTCATGGCTACGACCACGCCCTTGCCCGCCGCCAGGCCGTCGGCCTTGATGACGATGGGCGCACCCAGGCGGTCCACGAAGGCGTGCGCCGCCACCGGGTCGGTGAAGGTGTCGTAGTCCGCCGTGGGAATGCCGTGGCGGCGCATGAAGGCCTTGGAGAAGGCCTTGGAGCTTTCGAGCTGGGCCGCGGCCTGCGTGGGGCCGAACACGCGCAGGCCGTGCGTGCGGAATTCATCGACCACGCCAGCGGCCAGCGGGGCCTCGGGGCCCACCACCGAGAGAGCGATCTTCTCGGCCAGCGCCCACTTGCGCAGCTCGCGCACGTCGGTGATGGCCACATTCTCCAGCTTGGAGTTCAGGGCCGTGCCACCATTGCCCGGCGCCACGTACACCTTCGTGACCTTGGGCGACTGGCTGAGCTTCCAGGCCATTGCGTGTTCACGGCCGCCGCCACCAATTACAAGAACCTTCATACCAGCCTATTAGAACCTGTCTGCAGGGGATGCCGGGCACCGTTACAGAAGCAGTGTTGTGAATTCAATCGGGGCAGCGCTACCAGAGCGCCCCAGAGTGCCTCAGAGGGCAGCGTTGTGGTAGATCTCCTGGGCATCGTCCAGGTCTTCCAGGACATCGAGCAATTTTTGCATCCGCACAGCGTCTTCACCCTCCAGTTCGATGGTGTTTTCAGCACGCATGGTGACCTCGGACACCTCGGGCTTGAGGCCGGCAGCTTCCAGGGCGTTCTTCACGGCCTCGAAGTCGGTGGGCGCGGTCAGCACCTCGATGGCACCATCGTCCCCGGTCAGCACGTCCTCGGCGCCGGCCTCCAGCGCCACTTCCATGACCTTGTCCTCGTCGGTGCCCGGCGCGAAGATCAACTGGCCGCAGTGCTTGAACTGGAACACCACCGATCCTTCTGTACCCATGCTGCCGCCGTGCTTGCTGAAGGCATGGCGCACCTCGGCCACCGTGCGCACGCGGTTGTCGGTCATGGTGTCGATCATGATGGCCACGCCACCGATGCCATAGCCTTCGTAGCGGATTTCCTCGTAGGTCAGGCCCTCGGCATTGCCGGTGGCCTTGTCGATGTTGTACTTGATGCGGTCAGCCGGCATGTTGGCCGCCTTGGCCTTGTCCACCGCCAGGCGCAGGCGGGGGTTGGCAGACAGGTCCCCGCCACCGGCACGCGCCGCCACGGTGATTTCGCGAATGATGCGGGTCCAGATCTTGCCGCGTTTCTCATCCTGCCGCCCCTTGCGGTGCTGGATATTCGCCCATTTACTGTGTCCTGCCACGGGAAGTCCTTCTGTATTGATAGAGTCTGTTGGGGTGATTTTACTTTTCGGAGACGGCCATCGACGGCTTGTTGGGAAGGGTTTGCCGAAACAGGCGGTGGGTCGACCGTCGGCCGTCTTCCCCTATGACCGTCAGAGCAACCGGCGAGCCCACCGCCCCCCGCAGACGCAGGAGAGCTTGGTTCAACGCCATTCCACGCGTTAGCACTCCATCAATAGACACGAGCCTGGCACCAGGGCGGATAGCGGCCATCTGAGCAGGAGAGCCTTCGATCACATATTCCACCCTGGGAAATCCCTCGCCCTGTTGCTCCTGAACGATCATCATGCCCACGTCGGCCGCAGGCGAGGTGACGCCCCGATAGGCCGAGTGACCAGGAAACCTGAGAAGCGCCGCCACCTCCGCCGCGCCGAGATCCCACCACTCGTATGAGCCCAGCCTCAGGCCTGCATGGTGCAATTGTCCCAGGTAGGCATCAAACCGTGCGGGCCTGTCATCCGCACATTTCCTGAGCGCAACTCTCACGGAACTTTGATCCACACTGGCCACTGATGCAGCAAAACGTACGCCCGCCTTCAAAGCCGATGCCACCAACTGCGGATCACAACTGAGAACAAGGAAGTCAGATACTTCTTGCCAGCCTTTGGCATCAATTCTGGGACCCGCATGCCCGAGCACAAGCGCCCTGACCCAATCGGGCCTACCGACAGAGCCCAAAAGAGCCTTGACCAATATTGCCGCATTACCTGGCTCCAAGGCACTGCGATCAACAGGCAGAACGTCCAAGACCCAATTTCCGGGCCCCGGATCACCGATCAATGCGCCATAAATATCTCCCCTGGCGCTTATGTCACCAAAGCGTCCTTTGTAATCTGCCGCAATCTTGCGCCGCAGCGCAGATGCATCGGCAGGCAGCGAAAGCAACAAGTGCCGAATCACCTTGGGATCGCCGTAACTGCCAGAATCGAAGAGTGCGACACGCGAAGCCAGCGATAGTTCGCCCAACTGCGCCAGATCGACAATCATCTGAGCGCTCTCCCCCGGTGAAACGATGGAAAGATGCAAATCCACCCAAAAAGCCAAGGGTCGCCCCAGAAGAGATGGGGGACACGGCAAAGTGGCCTCCCTTACCTTGCCAGAAGTGCAATGGCGCGAGGACCAGCGCTTGAGCACCGAAGGCGATGCCGCCTCGCCAACACCCATTGTCAGGCGCCAACCGGACCGCACCATGTCCTCCAATACACTGCCAAAGTTGCCCCGGGCCATCGATTCCATCGTCGACACTGAGGCAGGGTGCGTTTGCGGCGGCACAGGAGCTCCCAGCGCCCGCAACTCCCAGTACATACGCTCGCCGCGAGCCTCCACCTTGCCACCCAATTGAAGAGCCCAATCTATCGCGGTCAAACCCTTATCCTCTCCGCGCTCATCCATGCGGGCTCCCTCAACAGCTATCTGCTTGACGATCTCTATGTCGTGCGCCATGACCGCTTGGTTCAAGCGCCGCTCCCTCGGGAAGTCAAAAAGGCGGTACTCTGCAGGAAGATCATTGCCCGGCTGAAGCAAACGCAACCCCCTGTCGGAATACTGCCAACTCGCACCCCGATCCATCGTGCGGTAAACCTGCCCTTCAACCCAAGCCACCAATGCGACCGATGAATCCCGCGGATGCAAGGCAATGGCAGAAGGATGCCAGGAATCGGCCATTCCGCTCCCTCCCGCAGCCGACCACGTCAAACCTCCATCCATGCTGTGAAGCTGCGTGCTGAAGTCTTGCGAAGTCGATACTCCACCGGGATACTTGTTCCTATTTGTGCAGGTGGCAAACAGGTATGCCGGATCGGCGGGCGATTGAAGGGGTGGATGGCAATGGTCCAGAAATTTTCCACGCGTCTCGTAAGGAGACAACATGGAAACCTGCTCCCAGGGGCCTGATTTCTTGCGAAGCCACCAGTATCTTTCAGACTTCACCAGCACACGGTCGCCTGCAAGGGAGGCAATCCGCAATGGTCTGTGACCCGCTGGAAAGTTGGTGGGATGCCACTCAAAACCGTCTTCAGATCTCCAGACCTCGTTCTTGTCTGTAGCTATGTAGAACGCCTCCCCGTTGGCAGACAGAGCACTCTGCATTATCGACCCCGCCGGATTTGGTGCCACCTCCCAGGACGCACCATTGTTCCGGCTTGCCCATGTCTCGCCACCGAGCAAAGCGATCCAAAGGCCCGGTCGGGAAGGGTGCACCGCAAAACCCTCGAAGCGCCCCGGCTGGAGGCCATACTTCACGCGCCTCTCATTCCAGGTGCGGCCACCGTCCACAGATTCGAGGTACTGGGTGTTTTGGCTTGACCCAAACTCGCGCAGGGCCAATATTCGGTTCGGATCGTGGGGATCCATAAGGATCTTGCTGAACCCACGGCCTGCATTCAACGCACGCCAGGAAGAACCACGGTCAGTCGAGATAAATATGCCGTTGCTGAGATTAATGCCGAACACGGTGTCCGGACTCGAGTCGACATAGGCAAGGCCCGTCAAGCTCACACCGACGCTGACGGGAAAGCTCGCTACCGCATTTGACGCAGCCAATACTGCGATCAGGACAAAACTGCAGATTCCCGCCCGGAAAAGCATCCAGGAGCGAGCCCCTTCCAAAAAAAGCTTCTTTGCATTCATCCCAACCCTCTCCTTTTGTCCCCTATGCTATCGAATCAGTACCCACAACGATGCGGAATCCGACCATGGCCGAACCACTCCTGATAGCCAAGCACGACACCACCGAATGCCACCTGCTTCCGGGGCTGGCCAACCGGCACGGGCTCATCACCGGGGCGACGGGCACCGGCAAGACGGTGACGCTGCAGACCCTGGCCGAAAACTTCTCGCGCATTGGCGTGCCGGTGTTCATGGCCGACGTCAAGGGCGACCTCACGGGTGCCAGCCAGCCCGGCAAGATCGGCGAGAAGCTGGCCGCCACGCTCAAGGAGCGGGGGCTGGACCTGCCCGCCCCCCTGGCCTGCCCCACCACGCTCTGGGACGTGTTCGGCGAACAGGGCCACCCGGTGCGTGCCACGGTGTCGGACATGGGGCCGCTGCTGCTCGGGCGCATGCTCAACCTCAATGAGACGCAACTCGGGGTGCTCAACCTGGTGTTCAAGATCGCCGACGACAACGGCCTGTTGCTGCTGGACCTCAAGGACCTGCGCGCCATGCTGCAGTATGTGGGCGACAACAGCAAGGAATTCACGACCGAGTACGGCAACGTGAGCGCGGCCAGCGTGGGCGCCATCCAGCGCGGGCTGCTGCAGATCGAGCAGCAGGGCGGCACGCAGTTCTTCGGCGAGCCCATGCTCAACATCCAGGACTTCATGCAGACCGTCGATGGGCATGGCGTGGTGAACATCCTGGCGGCGGACAAGCTCATGAACGCGCCGCGCCTGTACGCCACCTTCCTGTTGTGGATGCTGTCGGAGCTGTTCGAGCAGTTGCCCGAGATCGGCGACCCCGAGCAGCCCAAGCTGGTGTTCTTCTTCGACGAGGCCCACCTCTTGTTCAACGAGGCGCCCAAGGTGCTGGTCGAGCGCATCGAGCTGGTGGTGCGCCTGGTGCGCTCCAAGGGCGTGGGCGTGTATTTCGTGACGCAGAACCCCCTCGACATTCCTGACAGCGTGCTGGCCCAGTTGGGCAACCGCGTGCAGCATGCGCTGCGCGCCTTCACCCCGCGCGACCAGAAGGCGGTGAAGGCCACGGCCACCACCATGCGGCAAAAGCCGGGCCTGGATATCGAGACCGCCATCACCGAACTGGCCGTGGGCGAGGCGCTGGTGAGCTTTCTCGACGCCAAGGGCCGCCCCAGCGTAACCGAGCGCGTCTTTGTTTTGCCGCCGGGCAGCCAGCTCGGCCCCATCACCCCTCAGCAGCGCCAGGCGCTGATGGCCAGCTCGCTGGTGGCGGGGGTGTACGAGAAGGTGGTGGACCGCGAGTCGGCCTACGAAAAGCTCAAGGGCCGCACCGCCGACGCAGGCAGCGCCCAGGCCCCGGCCGGCAAGGGCGGTGCCGTGGCGGCCCCCGCCGAGGAAGGCGGCGGCCTGCTGGGCGGCCTGAACGACGTGCTGTTCGGCTCCACCGGCCCGCGCGGCGGCAAGCGCGACGGCCTGGCACAGACCATGGCCAAGTCGGCCGTGCGCACCATGGGCACCACGCTGGGCAAGGAGATTCTGCGCGGCGTGCTCGGCAGCGTGTTTGGCGGTGGTGGCAAGCGGCGGTGAGCCCGTCAAAAAAATAGTCACATCCGCCCCCTGAAAAAGAGGTACAACCCCGGAAAACAGACACACAACAAGGTCAAAGGGGCAAGCCGATGGGCAAGATCGACAACCTGCTGGTGCGCTACGGCGGCAACGTGGTGCAACTGGCGATTGCAGTGTGGGCCCTGGCCGCGGTGGCGGCCTTTGCGGGGCTGCTGCGGCCCAACTGGCGCTGGGCCATCTACCTGGTGTGCACGGTGGTGGTCACCGCCATCGTGGTGCAATGGACACGCACGGTGCGCGAGCGCTACATCCGCGAAGCGAAACTGCCCGCCTACCTGAAGCGCAAGCTGCGCGAGACCTACCCGCACCTCAGCCAGAAGGACTGCGAATTGGTGGAGCGCGGGCTGCGCCAGTTCTTCATGGCCTGCATGCGCAGCCGCAAGCAGTTCGTGGCCATGCCGTCCAAGGCGGTGGATGCGCTGTGGCATGATTTCATCCTGCACACGCAGGCCTACAAGACCTGGTGCCACAACGCGCTGGGCTTTTTTCTGCACCACACGCCGGCCGAAGCCCTGGGCGCCAAGGCAAAGAACAACGATGGCCTGCGCCGCGCCTGGTTCTGGGCCTGCAAGGACGAGGCCATCAACCCCAAGGCCCCGAGCCGGCTGCCCCTGTTGTTTGCGCTGGACGCCAAGATGGCGATTGCCGGCGGCTTCGTCTACGTGCCAGACTGCAGCAACATTTTGGCCCGGAGCGCCGCCGGCGGCGATGGCAGCGGCACCTACTGCGGCACCAGCTTTTCGGACGGCAGCCACAGCGGCAGCTCGAATGACTTCGGCGGCGCGGACAACTCCTCGTCGTCGAGCAGCTCCAGCGACAGCAGCGACAGCAGCGATGGCGGCAGCGGGGGCGATGGCTGTGGCGGCGGAGGATGCGGCGGTGGTGGCGGGGACTGAGCACGGTCCTTGCGAGTGCCCTGATCGGGACCCCAATATCCGTTCAGCCCCCCGGCAATAACCACACCCGTACAATGGACAGCTTCTCAACTTCAAGGGAACTGTCTGTTCCCTGTCTATGGAAATCGCAATACTTTTCGCCCTCATCCTCTTGAACGGCGTGTTCGCCATGTCGGAGATCGCACTGGTCACGGCACGGAAGGCCCGGCTGCAAAAGCTGATTGATGAGGGCGATAGCGGCGCTGCCGCTGCCGTGAAGCTGGGCGAAGACCCCACGCGTTTCCTATCCACCATCCAGATCGGCATCACGTCGATCGGCGTGCTCAACGGTATCGTCGGCGAAGCCGCCCTGGCAGCCCCCCTGGCCGCCTGGCTGGCCTCGCTGGGCGTGCCCGCCCCCTATGGTGGCTATGCCGCCACGGGCCTGGTGGTGGTGCTGATCACCTACTTCTCCATCGTCGTGGGCGAACTCGTGCCCAAGCGCATCGGCCAGTCGCACCCCGAGACCTTTGCACGCCTGGTCTCGCGCCCCATCAACTTCCTGGCGGTGGCCACCAAGCCCTTCGTCATCCTGCTGTCCACCTCCACGCGCACGCTGCTGCGCCTGTTGGGCGTGAAGGAGACCAGCGGCAGCCCGGTGACCGAGGAAGAGATCCACGCCATGCTGGTCGAAGGCACGACGGCCGGTGTGATCGAATCGCACGAACACACCATGGTGCGCAACGTGTTCCGCCTGGACGACCGCCAGATCGGCTCGCTCATGGTGCCGCGCGGCGACGTGGTCTGCCTGGACCTGGACCTCTCCTTCGAGGAGAACCTGAAGATCATCGAGGAGTCGGACCACGCCCGCTTCCCGGTGGTGCGCGGCGGCATGGACAACATCCGTGGCGTGCTCAATGCGCGCCAGTGGCTGTCGCGCACCATCCGCGACAAGGCCCACAGCCTGGCCGAGCAGCCGCTGCAGACGGCGCTGTACGTGCCCGAGACCATCACCGGCATGGAGTTGCTCGACAACTTCCGCCTGTCGGACGTGCACATGGCCTTCGTGATCGACGAGTACGGCGAGGTGCAGGGCATCGTCACGCTGCAGGACCTGATCGAGGCCATCACCGGCGAGTTCCAGCCGCGCGACCCCGAGACCTCGTGGGCGCTGCAGCGCGAGGATGGCAGCTGGCTGCTGGACGGCCACATCCCCGTGCCCGAACTCAAGGACCGGCTGAACCTGGATTCCGTGCCCGAGGAAGAGCGCGGCCGCTACCACACCCTGAGCGGCATGATCATGCTGCTGACCGGCCGCCTGCCCAAGGTGACCGACACCGTGGAGTGGGAGGGCTGGAAGCTCGAAGTGGTGGACATGGACGGCAAGACCATCGACAAGATCCTGGCCAGCCGGATGCCCGTGCCCGAGCTGGCAGACGCCACGGAAACCACCGACGGCTGACCCCCGCCCTGCCCCATCCGCCACGCGGCGGATGCGGGCAAACCCGAGGCCGCCCCTCTTCAGTCGCACACGCGACCTTGACGGCGCGGGCACGGGGCCTACAGTGTTCGCCCATGAACACTGCTGCTCCCACACTCACCTGCTTCTCCCTGACCACCACCGGCCATGTGGCCCACCTGGTGCTGAACCGGCCCGAGGCCATGAACACCATGCACCCCACCTTCTGGCGCGAGCTGGATGCGGTGCTGGTGCACCTGCACCGCAGCGGCGAGGCGCGCGCCCTGGTCATCAGCAGCACCGGCAAGCATTTCAGCGCCGGCATGGCACTGGAGACCTTTGGCGGCGCCATCACCATGGACGACCAGAGCCCCGAGGGCCGTGCCGCCATCTTCGACCTGCTGACCGACATGCAGCACACCTTCACGCGGCTGGAGGAGCTGCGCATCCCGGTGATCATGGCTATCCACGGCGGCTGCATCGGCGGTGCGGTGGACATGGTGACGGCCGGCTGCATCCGCTATGCCACGGCCGACGCCTTCTTCTGCATCCAGGAGATCAACATCGGCATGGTGGCCGACGTGGGCACGCTGCAGCGCCTGCCCAAGCTCATTCCCATGGGCGTGGTCAAGGAGCTGGCCTACACCGGCCGGCGCATGCCCGCACAGAAGGCCCTCTCCCATGACCTGGTCAACGAAGTCTTCGATACGCAGGAGGCCATGGTCGCCGCCGCGCTGCAGTGCGCAGCGGAGATCGCCAGCAAGCCGCCCGTGGCCATCTGGGGCACCAAGCAGGCCGTGAACTATGCGCGCGACCACTCGGTGGAGGACAGCCTGCGCCAGATGGGATGGCTGCAGGGCACCATCTGGAGCAACCGGCACGTGCAGGAATCGGTCACGGCGATGAAGCAAAAGCGCGCGGGGGACTTCCCTGCGCTGACACCCCTGCAGCGCTTTTCTGAACTCGGCTAACTCCGGTCGCTGCGCGCCAAGCGGTATTCCAGGCGGCGCAGCACCGTGGTCAGCGCAAGCGTCATGCACCAGTAGGCCAGCGAGATCGCCAGGTACGGCTCCCAGTAGCGCGCATAGGCGCCTGCCACCGTGCGCGCCGCATAGGCCATCTCGGCCAGGCCGATGGCCGAGACCAGGGAGGTGTCCTTGAGCAGCGCGATCATGTTGTTGCCCAGCGGCGGCAGCATGCGCCGGAAGGCCTGGGGCAGCACCACGTAGCGCAGCACCTGCAGCGGCGTGAAGCCCAGCGAACGTCCGGCATCCGACTGCCCGCGCGCAATCGACTGGATGCCGGCACGGAACACCTCGGAGATGTAGGCCGCCGAGTTCAGCGTGAGCGCCGCGATGCCCGAGATCAGCGCGCCATGCTCCTGCTTGAGCGTGCGCGCCAGGTCGCCATCGACCACCAGGCCCGACACCGGGTGGATGAACAGCGGCATCACCGCGAAGTGCATGAGCAAAATCTGCACGAACAGCGGCGTGCCGCGGAAGAAACTCACATACACGGTGGACGGCCAGCGCAGCAGAAAGCGGCACACCCAGTTCCACGGCGCATGGCGCGCCTGCGCCAGCCGCGCCAGGGCCAGCACCAGGCCCCACGATCCGCCCAGCGTGACGCAGATGACCGTCATGCACAGGGTCATCCAGGCGCCTTTGAAGAACAGCTCGCGATACTCCACCAGGATGTCCGGCCGGAACCAGCCAAACCACAATTCGGGTTGCTCCATGCTTCTCTCCCTCTACCCAGGGCGCGCAGCGCGACAACCCTTCGTCAGAAAACAAAAAAGCGGCCGCATGGCGGCCGCTGCAAGTGACTTGATCGGAACCCGGCTCAGCGGCCTTTGTATTCTTTTGCGAACCACTTCTTGTAGATCTCGCCGTAGCTGCCATCGGCGCGCACGGCGGCCAGGCCGGCGTTGAGCTTGTCCTGCAGGGCCTTGTCGCCCTTCTTCACGACGATGCCGAAGCCTTCTTCAGGGAAGGACGGGTCTTCCACCGTCTTGAGCGCTGCATTCTGGCTCACGCGGTAGGCGATCACGCCGTTGTCGCCGATGGCGGCGTCCACGCCGCCGCCGGCCAGCTCGGAGATGATGAGCGGCGTGCTCTCGAAGCGGCGGATGTTGGCGCTGGTCTTGCCGAATTCGCGCGAGGCCACGTCGTCGGCCGTGGAAGCGTTCACCACGGCGATCTTCTTGCCCGCCAGGTCCTTGAGCGAGGCCACGGTGCTGCCCTTGGGCACGGCGATGAGCTGGTGGGCCGCAAAGTACGGGGCCGAGAAGTCGTAGCTCTGGCGGCGCTTGTCGTTGATGGTCACGCCGGAGATCACCAGGTCCACGTCGCCATTGTTCAGCGCCGCGAAGATACCGCTCCAGGGCGTGTTCACGACCTTGATCTTGAGATTCTGGTGCTTGGCGACGGCGTTGATGATGTCGATGTCGAAGCCGACGATCTGCTTGTCCTTGTTCTCGAACGCGAAGGGTGCATAGGTCGCGCTGGAGGCCACGGTGAGTTCACGGGCCTGCGCCTGGGCAACCAGCGAAACACCGAACGAAGCGGCCAGGCCGAGGCCCAGGGTGGCAATGCGGCGGGAGATGGACATGGTGGGCCCTTGGGGAAAGTCGGGAAAAGGGGGCAGTATATCCATGCCCCAGGGGGACTGGCATCAATATTCATAGCGGCAAACGCCCTGTTTCTGCACCTTGCGCTCCCCCTGTGGTCAAAAGTCAGGCAGTCTTATGATGGATGGAATAGTTGAGCCCCTTCGGCCCTGAAAGATTCCACTATGAGCAATGCCAGCCTCCCTCCGCCCACCTACGCGGATGTTGTTTCTGCCGCACAGCGGCTCGCTGGCGTGGCCCATCGCACGCATGTGCTGCGCTCCAACATGGCCGACGCGCTGCTGGGCACGCAGGTGTTCTTCAAGTGCGAGAACCAGCAGCGCACGGGCTCGTTCAAGTTCCGCGGTGCCTACAACACCCTGGCGCAGTTCAGCGACGAACAGCGCGAGCGCGGCGTGCTGGCCTTCTCGGCCGGCAACCATGCGCAGGCCATCGCCCTGTCGGCCCGGCTGCTGGACATGCCCGCCCTGATCGTGATGCCCGAGGATGCCCCCGCCACCAAGATGGCAGCCACACGCGAGTACGGCGCCCAGGTCGTCACCTACGACCGCTACACCGAGGACCGCGAGGCCATCAGCCAAAAGCTGGCAGAAGAGCGCGGCATGACCCTGGTGCCACCCTTCGACCACCCGCATGTAATTGCCGGCGAAGGCACGGCCGCCAAGGAGTTTCTGGAGGAAGTGCCCGGCCTCGACTACCTCTTCGTGTGCGTGGGCGGCGGCGGCCTGCTGGCCGGCAGCCTGCTGGCGGCCGAGGCCCTGGCGCCGGGCTG
Source organism: Acidovorax sp. GW458-11-26-14-TSB4 (assembly GCF_059423865.1). Lineage (NCBI taxonomy): Bacteria > Pseudomonadati > Pseudomonadota > Betaproteobacteria > Burkholderiales > Comamonadaceae > Acidovorax > Acidovorax sp. GW458-11-26-14-TSB4. The sequence continues at coordinate 74,359 of NZ_JBWKYR010000003.1, read as the reverse complement.
CCGCGTGGTGGGCGTGGAGCCCGAGGCCGGCAACGACGGCCAGCAGTCGTTTCGCACGGGGCAGCTGGTGCAGATCCCCACGCCGCACACCATTGCCGATGGCGCGCAGGCCCGCTCGCTCGGGCAGATCACCTTTCCCATCATCCAGCGCCTGGCCGAGGACATCGTGACCGCCACCGACGAGCAGCTCGTCGAGGCCCTGCGCTTCTTTGCCGAGCGCATGAAGCTGGTGGTGGAGCCCACAGGCGCACTGGCCTTTGCCGGCGCACGGCATGGCGGCGTGGACGTGCGTGGCGCGAAGGTGGGTATCCTCATCAGCGGGGGGAATGTGGACTTGGCGCGCTATGCGCGCTTTCTGGGGGATTGACTCCCCCCGAAGCGACTGCGTCGCCTCCCCCTCAGGGGGCGGCCCCGGCGGCCCGGCAAAGCCGGTTCCGCGGGGCCACTGGTGTTGGGTCACGCCAGTTTCCACGCCTAAGAGCCAAAGGGACGTCAAAATACGGCCACCGCTATTCATTCACCTCTGCATAACAAAGGCCGCGCCATGAGCACCGCTACCAACAACGTCACCGTCATCAAGCACCCCCTCGTCCAGCACAAGCTCACGCTGATGCGCAGGAAGGACGCCAGCACCAACAGCTTTCGCCGCCTGCTGGGCGAGCTGAGCACGCTCATGGCCTACGAGGTCACGCGCGACATGCCGCTGCAGGACATCGAGATCGAGACCCCGCTGGAGACCATGACCAGCCAGGTGATCGACGGCAAGAAGCTGGTGCTGGTCTCCATCCTGCGCGCGGGCAACGGTTTTCTCGACGGCATGCTCAACGTGGTGCCCGGCGCGCGCGTGGGACACATCGGCCTGTACCGCGACCCGGCCACGCTGCAGCCGGTGGAGTACTACTTCAAGATGCCGTCCGAGATGGACGAGCGCGACATCATCGTGGTCGACCCCATGCTGGCCACCGGCAACTCGGCCGCCGCCTGCGTGGACCGGCTCAAGAAGCTCAACCCGCGTTCCATCAAATTCGTCTGCCTGCTGGCCGCGCCCGAGGGTGTGGCCACGCTGCAGAAGGCGCACCCGGACGTGCCGATCTTCACCGCCGCCATCGACCGCGAGCTCAACGACCATGGCTACATCCTGCCGGGCCTGGGTGATGCCGGCGACCGGATCTTTGGCACCAAGTAAGAGCGGGCCAGATCGAACAGCCGCCGCAGAGACGCAGTCCTTGGGCGGCTTTTTTTACGCCCCAAGCCGGTGCGAATTTTTACCAACTGGTGGCTTTCTTCTGGCAGACTGCATGCCAGCGCCTGCCATCCATTGGCGCACTAATTGCTTGAGACAACGCCAGATCCGATCGCCCATCCTCCATCCGAAGAAGGACCCACTCCATGACCTCACGCCGCATCTTCACCGGCCACCTGTTCTCCACCTCGCTGGCACTGTCGGCCATGATCGGGCTGGCGCCCGGCGCCGCGATGGCCCAGGCCAAGACCAAGGTGGCAGCGATCTACACGGTGCCCTACGAGCAGCAGTGGGTCAGCCGCATCCACAAGGCGCTCAAGGCGGCCGAGGCGCGCGGCGAGATCGAGTACAAGTCCAGCGAGAACGTGACCAACGCCGACTACGAGCGCGTGATGCGCGAGTACGCCACCGGCGGCAACCAGCTCATCGTGGGCGAAGCCTTCGCCGTGGAAGCCGCCGCCCGCAAGGTGGCCAAGGACTTCCCCAAGACCTCGTTCCTGCTCGGCTCCTCGGGCAAGCCGCAGGCGCCCAACTTCAGCGTGTTCGACAACTACATCCAGGAGCCGGCCTACCTGTCGGGCATGGTGGCGGGCGGCATGACCAAGACCAACAAGATCGGCATGGTCGGCGGCTTCCCCATCCCCGAGGTGAACCGCCTGATGCACGCCTTCATGGCCGGCGCCAAGGAAGTGAACCCCAAGGTGGAGTTCACCGTGAGCTTCATCAACAGCTGGTTTGACCCGCCAAAGGCCAAGGAAGCCACCTTCGCCATGATCGACAAGGGCGCCGACGTGCTCTACGCCGAGCGCTTCGGCGTGAGCGATGCCGCCAAGGAAAAGGGCAAGCTGGCCATCGGCAACGTGATCAACACCCAGGACAAATACCCCGACACGGTGGTCGCGTCCGCCCTGTGGCACATGGAGCCCAGCATCGACCGCGCGCTCAAGCTGGTCAAGGACGGCAAGTTCACGGCCGAGGACTATGGCCCGTATTCGATGATGAAGCACAAGGGCTCGGAACTCGCGCCCCTGGGCACCTTCGAGAAGAAGGTACCGGCCGACATCGTGGCCAAGGTCAAGGCCAGGGAGGCCGAGATCCTGGCCGGCAAGTTCACCGTGAAGGTGGACGACAGCCAGCCCAAGTCCACGGCCAAATAAGCTGCAGGCGGCGCTTGCGTGCGCCATTCGGGGCCACCTACTTGACTGCGGTGGCCCTTTTCATTGGTACTGTCCATCGCTTACCCTGTTGCCCATGATCTTCACCGCATTGCTCTCCCGTCGCATCGCCCAACTGCTCGGCACGCTGGCCCTGGCCGGTGCCTTGGTGGGCTGCGCGTCCAGCCCCGCAGTCCAGGGAACTCGCCTTGACAGCACGCCGCGCATCGCCGTGATCTCGGCCTTTGCGCCCGAGCTCACCGTGTTGCTGCCCCAGGTGCAGCAGCCCGCCAGGCACAGCATCAACGGCGTGGAGTTCACCACCGGCACGCTGCAGGGCAAGCCCGTGGTGGTGTTCCTCTCGGGCATCAGCATGACCAACGCGGCCATGAACACGCAGCTGGTGCTGGACCGTTTCAACGTCAGCCACATCGTCTTCTCCGGCATTGCCGGCGGCGTGAACCCCGGCCTGCACATCGGCGACGTGACCGTGCCGGCGCGCTGGGGCCAGTACATGGAATGGCTGATGGCGCGCGAAGACCAGCCCGGCAAGTACACGGCGCCCGGCTGGATGCAGGCCGAACTCACCCTGCCCGCCTACGGCATGATGCACCCGCGCCCGGTGGAGGTGCGCTCGGCCGCCAACCCCGCGATCACCAAGAAGTTCTGGTTCGAGGCCGACCCGCGCATGCTGGCCGTGGCCAACGGCCTGGCCACGGTACCCCTGGAACACTGCCACGCCAGCCACTGCCTGAAGGAGCGACCGCGCATGGTGCTGGGCGGCAACGGTGTCTCGGGCCAGGCCTTCGTGGACAACAAGGCCTTCCGCGAGTATGCGTTCAAGACCTTCGAGGCCAATGTGCTCGACATGGAGACCGCCGCCACCGCCATGGTGGCGCACAGCAACGGCGTGCCCTACATCGCCTTCCGCTCGCTCAGCGACCTGGCCGGTGGCGGCGACGGCGCCAACGAGATGGACACCTTCATGCACCTGGCGGCCGCCAACTCGGCCAAGGTGCTGCAGGCATTTCTCGCAGCCTGGCGGTAGCCCGATCCATGGAGCCTGCAGAAACCGTCTTGCGCCTCACCGGCATCACCAAGCGCTTCGGCAAGCTGGTGGCCAACGACGGCATCGGCCTCACGCTGGCGCGCGGCGAGGTGCTGGCCCTGCTGGGCGAGAACGGCGCGGGCAAGTCCACGCTGATGTCCATCCTGTTCGGCCATTATGTGGCCGACGAGGGCCACATCGAGGTCTTCGGCCAGCCCCTGCCCCCGGGCCAGCCGCGCGCGGCACTGGTTGCCGGCATCGGCATGGTGCACCAGCACTTCACGCTGGCCGACAACCTCACCGTGTTGGACAACGTGCTGCTGGGCAGCGAGCCGTTGTGGCAGCCCTTTTCGCGCCGCAGCGCCGCACGCGAAAAGCTGCTGGCCGTGTCCGCCCGCTTCGGCCTGCCGGTGCAGCCCGATGCGCGGGTGGGCAGCCTCTCGGTGGGCGAACGCCAGCGGGTCGAGATCCTCAAGGCGCTGTACCGCGGCGCGCGCATTCTGATCCTGGACGAGCCCACCGCCGTGCTCACCCCGCAGGAGAGCGAGGCACTGTTCCACACCCTGTCGCAGATGGTGGCCGAGGGCCTGTCCATCATCTTCATCAGCCACAAGCTCGCCGAGGTGCTGCGCGTCTCGCACCGCGTGGCCGTGCTGCGCCAGGGCAAGCTCGTGGCGGAGGCGCCGGCCCAGGGTACCACCCAGGGCCAGTTGGCCCAGTGGATGGTGGGCCATGCCATCGAGGCCAGCGAGCGCCGCCCCGCGAAGAACCTGGGCGCACCTGTGTGCACACTGGCCAACGTCTCCACCGCGCCCACAGGCCGCGACCGGCTGCGGGACGTGTCGCTCACGCTGAACGCGGGTGAGATCGTCGCCATTGCCGGCGTCTCGGGCAATGGCCAGGTGGCGCTGGCCGACGTGCTGTGCGGCGTGCGCGCCGCCACCGCCGGCCAGGTCACGCTGCTCGGCGCGCCGCTGCAGGCCCGGCCGGCCTGGGTGGTGAACCAGGGCGTGGCCCGCATCCCCGAGGACCGCCACGCCGTGGGCGTGGTGGGCGACCTGCCGGTGTGGGAGAACGCCGTGTCCGAGCGCCTGCGCAGCCACTGGTTCGCCCACCCCTGGTTCCGAGGCTTCTGGGTCAAGCGCGCCGCCGCGCGCCAGCATGCCCAGCGCGTGGCCACCACTTTCGACGTGCGCGGCGGCGGGCCCGACACGCCGGCGCGTTCACTCTCGGGCGGCAACATGCAAAAGCTGATCCTCGGGCGCGCCCTGCTGCCACCAGGCGATGCCCCGCCCCCTCGGCTCATCGTGGCGCACCAGCCCACCTGGGGCCTGGATATCGGCGCCGTCACCTTCGTGCAGCAGCAGTTGATCGCCGCGCGCGACGGCGGCGCGGCCGTGCTGCTGATCTCGGACGACCTCGACGAGGTGTTGGCCCTGGGCGACCGCGTGGCCGTGATGCACGAGGGGCATCTGAGCGATGCCCGGCCCGCCGAAGCCTGGACGCGCGAGGCCATCGGGCTGGCGATGGCTGGCGCCTCTGCAGCCTGAAAAACCCGGACATCCATGAGACTCGAAAAACGCAACCACATCTCCCCGGCTGCCTACGTGGCGGCACCGGTGGGCGCCGTGGTCTTCACCCTGCTCATCAGCGGCCTGCTGGTGCTGTGGGCCGGCGCGCCCGTGGGCCGCACCTATGGCCTGCTGCTGCAAGGCGCCTTCGGCTCGGTCTTTGCACTGACCGAGACGCTCACCCGCGCCACGCCGCTGATCCTGACCGGGCTGGCCGCGGCCGTGGCCTTCCGTGCGCGGCTGTTCAACATCGGAGCCGAGGGGCAGCTGTACGCCGGCGCGCTGGCCGCCGTGGCCGTGGGCGGCATGCACGGGGGCACGGGGCTGGAATGGTCGCCGTACGTGCTGTTCCCGCTCATGATGCTGGCGGCGGCCCTGGCCGGCGCCCTGCTGCTGCTGGGCCCGGCGCTGATGAAATCCCGCCTTGGGGTGGACGAAGTGGTGACCACGCTGCTGCTCAACTTCATCACCCTGCTGCTGGTCTCTGCCCTGCTGGACGGGCCCATGAAGGACCCGCTGTCCATGGGCTGGCCGCAGAGCGTGGCACTGCAGGGCGACCTGGAACTCTCCAAGCTGGTGCCGCAGACGCGCCTGCACACCGGCCTGCTGTGGGCCATTGCACTGGCCATTGCGCTGTGGGCCGTCCTGCGGCGCACGGTACCGGGCTTCGACATCCGGGCAGCGGGCGCCAATGCGCGCGCAGCCGCCTTTGCCGGCGTGCCCATCACGCGCACCGTCGTGCTGGTGGCCCTGCTCTCGGGCGGGCTGGCAGGCTTGGCCGGTGCCATCGAGGTGGCGGGCCGCACCGGCTATGTCACGCTGGACATGTCGCCGGGCTATGGCTACAGCGGCATCGTCATCGCCATGCTGGCCGGGCTGCACCCTTTGGGCGTGATCGCGGCGGGCACCTTCGTGGCCGGCGTGCTGGTGGGGGCCGACAGCATGAGCCGCGCCGTGGGCGTGCCCACCTACATCGCCGACGTGATCGTGGCCACCTCGCTCATTGCCGTGCTGGTGGCCACGCTGCTCACGCAATACCGGGTCCGCATGAAATGAAGCACCCCCTGAGTCGCTTCGCGCCTTCCCCCTCTCTCGCTTTGCTGCGCAATGCGGGAGGGGGACGCTCCCAGCGCGGCGGGGCGGCCCTTGCGCGGGAGCACTGGCCTCAGCTGCGCCAATGCAGTGGCCCGCGGGAAGCGCCCATACGGATTGAACAACTGAAATGAGTGAACTGCTCGACATCCTGGCCAACCCGGCCTTCTGGATCGCCACGCTGCGCGTGGCCACGCCCCTGATCCTGGGCACGCTCGGCGTGCTGCTGTGCGAGCGCGCCGGCGTGCTCAACCTGGGCATCGAGGGCATCATGGTCGCAGGCGCCTTTACCGGCTGGCTCACGGTGTATGCCGGCTGCGGCCTGTGGACCGGGGTGCTGGTGGCGGCGCTCACGGGCGCCGTGTTCGGCCTGCTGCATGCCTGGCTCACGGTGGGGCTGGCGCTGTCGCAGCATGTCTCGGGCCTGGGCATCACGCTGCTGGCCACGGCGCTGAGCTACTACGGCTACCGCGTGGGCTTTCCCAAGGTGAACACGCCACCCACCATCGAGCCGTTCGCGCCCATGGAATGGCTGGGCGTGCCCATTCTTTCGGCGCAGACCCCGCTTACCCTGCTGGCGCTGGTGCTGGTGCCGATCCTGGCCTGGGTGCTGATGCGCACACCGCTCGGCCTGGCCGTGCGCATGGTGGGCGAGAACCCACAGGCCGCCGAAGGCCAGGGCCTGTCGGTCGCGGCCACGCGCACCGGCGCCATCGTGGCGGGCTCGGCACTCATGGGGGTGGCGGGGTCCTTCCTCACGCTGTCGGCCTTCAACGCCTTTTTCTTCAACATGGTCAACGGGCGCGGCTGGATCTGCGTGGCGTTGGTGGTGTTCGCCTCGTGGCGGCCTGGCAAGGCACTGCTGGGTGCCCTGCTGTTCGCCTTCTTCGATGCGCTGCAGCTGCGCCTGCAGCAGGCCGGCGATGCCTGGCTGCCCTACCAGGTCTACCTGATGCTGCCCTACCTGCTGTCCATCCTGGCCCTGGTCCTGGTGGCGCGCAAGGCGGCGTATCCGCAGGCGCTGATGAAGCCCTACCGCAAGGGTGAGCGGTGAAAACAGCGATCGCGCTGGCTGCGCTGACGCTGGTGTGCGCTCCTTTGGCCAACGCCCTGGGCATGGATGTGCCTTACGAACGCTTTGCCACCGCCGACGCGGTGGACTGGGTGCAGGTCTGCGGCCAATGGCCGGTACGCAAGAACGAAGGGGTCTACCGCATCGTGCATGGTTCGCAGTACGCGCAGTCGTTCCTGTACCTGCAGTGGATGCAGCGCGGCGACGATGGCAGCTTGCAGGCGGTGCATACCCAGAGCATCCGCGAACTCAACAATGACCACGCGGAGATCAGCCTGACCCGCATCGCCTGCCGCGCCACGCGCACCGGCATCCGCATCACGGCGCAGGCCAGCTCGGGCCATGACGGTGCGCTGCGCAGCATCACCATCGAGGCCGGCCACCGCCCCGGGGTGTACCGCTATGCGGCAAGCCCCCGGCGCTGAACTCAGCCTGCCGGCGGCGGCCCCACGGGCGTGCACAGCTCCACCAGCGCACCATCGATGTCTGCCACATAGGCCACCGTCTGGCCCCAGGGCATCTGCTCGGGCGCCTGCACGAGCCGCGCGCCAGCGGCCACGGCGCGGTCCACCGCAGCAGGCACGTCGGCCGTGGTGAAGGCGATTTCGAAACTGGGTGCACTGGCCGAGGCGCGCTGCGGGTTCTTGCCCAGCTCGGTCATGAGCCTGAGCGATGAGAAGGCCAGTGCGGTGGCGCCGGTCTCCAGCTCGCCGAAGTCGCCCGCCTCATGGAGAAAACGGCGCTTGAAACCAAAGGCTGCCTCGTAGAACGCAATGGTGCGGGACACGTCTTCGACGTAGAGGATGGTGTAGCCGAATTGCACTGAAGACCTCCGCAAGGGGACACATGGAAACGAAGGGCTGCACCCACCATGGCCAGCCGATACGCGACACAATAGCAGCCAAGCCACGCACCCCCGTGAACACAGCCATTTCCACACCGCCATGCTCGACCTGCTGATCCACAACGCCACCCTGCCCGACGGCCGCACCCAGATGTCCGTGGCCGTTCAGGACGGGCGCATCACCGAAGTGACCCAAGGCCTGCAGGCCCCCGCGCATGAAACCGTGGACGCCGGCGGCCTGCTGCTGAGCCCGCCCTTCGTGGACGCCCATTTCCACATGGATTCGACGCTCAGCTACGGCCAGCCCCGTGTGAACCAGAGCGGCACCCTGCTCGAAGGCATCGCGCTGTGGGGCGAACTGAAACCCCAGCTCACGCACGAGGCCATCGTGCAGCGCGCCCTCCAGTACTGCGACTGGGCCGTGGCCCAGGGCCTGCTGGCCATCCGCTCGCACGTGGACACCAGCGACGCCAGCCTGCTGCCCGTGCGCGCCCTGCTCGACGTGAAGCAGCGCGTCGCGCCCTACCTCGACCTGCAGCTCGTGGCCTTTCCGCAGGATGGCGTGCTGCGCTCGCCGGGCGGGCTCGACAACCTGACACGCGCGCTCGACCTGGGTGTGGACGTGGTGGGTGGCATCCCGCACTTCGAGCGCACCATGGCCCAGGGGGCCGAGAGCGTGAAGATCCTTTGCGAACTGGCGGCGGAGCGCGGCAAGCGCGTGGACATGCACTGCGACGAGTCGGACGACCCGCTCTCGCGCCATGTGGAGACGCTGGCGCACGAGACGCACCGCCTGGGCCTGCACGGCCGCGTGGCGGGCTCGCACCTCACGTCGATGCACAGCATGGACAACTACTACGTGAGCAAGCTCATCCCCCTGATGGCCGAAGCGCAACTGGGCGTGGTGGCCAACCCGCTGATCAACATCACGCTGCAGGGCCGCCACGACACCTACCCCAAGCGCCGCGGCATGACGCGCGTGCCCGAGCTCATGGCGGCCGGCCTCACCGTGGCCTTTGGCCACGACTGCGTGATGGACCCCTGGTACGGCGGCGGCAGCGCCGACATGCTGGAGGCCGCCCATATGGGCCTGCATGTGGCGCAGATGACCAGCCAGGCCGCCATGCGCCAGTGCTTCGAGGCGGTCACGACCAACCCCGCCCGATTGCTGGGCCTGGAGGGCTATGGCCTGGCGGCCGGCTGCCATGCCGACTTCGTGCTGCTGCATGCCCGCAACCCGGTGGAGGCGACCCGCCTGCGGGCCGCGCGGCTGGCGGTGTACCGGCGCGGCAAGCGCGTCGCGAGCCGCCCGGCCCCCGTGGCGACCCTGGACCTGCCCGGCAGGCCGGGCAGCGTGGGGTTCCTGGCCGAGTGATCAGCGCGCCGGTGGTGGTGCCGATGCCGCCAGGCTGAGCGTGACCACCCCTGCCACCACCAGCGCCAGCCCGGCAAGCCGCATGCCCGAGAGTGGCTCATCGAACAGCGCCGCCCCCAGCAGCGCCGTCAGCCCCAGCCCGCTGCCGGCCCATACTGCGTAGGTGACCCCCATGCCGATGTGCTTCATGGCCAGTGACATCCACCAGACCGCCAGCACATAGCAGGCCCCTGCGATCACTGCGGGGACCAAGCGGGAAAAGCCATCCGACTGCCTGAGCGCCACGGTACCGGCAACCTCAGAGATGACGCTGGCCGCAAGCCACAGCCAGGCAAGTGATTTCGCTTCCAACAGATACGTGAACGCCATGCGCTGCTCCATGTGCCCGCCAGCCGCTTGTACCGAGCGGAGCGAACAGATAGACAGACGACAGGAAAGCGGTACCTGCAAGGAACGGAAAAAGCGATGGCGGTACTCTACACCGCTTCACGAATGCGCCGGTGACAGGGCCGCGGCCGGCCAATACCCCGCACGGCCCCAGTGGATCAAAGGGCCGGCACGGCAGCGGCGGCCGCCACCACCCGTTGCGGCGCCGGCAGCACCTCCACCCGGTTGCGCCCGCGCTTCTTGGCCAGGTACATGGCCTCGTCGGCGCGCTGCAGCACGGTTTCGGGTTTTTCGCCGGGTACGCTCAGCGTGACCCCGATACTCACGGTGATGGGTATGGCGCTGCGTTCGGTGGGCGCCGGTTGCGCCGCCACCAGGGCGCACAGGCGCTCGGCCACCGTGCGGGCCCCCTCGTGGTCCGCGTTGGGCAGCGCAATCGCGAATTCCTCGCCCCCCAGGCGCCCCAGCACGTCTTCCCGGCGCAGGCAGCGGTTGGCCAGCAGCACAAAGTGCCGCAGCACCTCGTCACCGCACTGGTGGCCCCAGGTGTCATTGACCTTCTTGAAATGGTCCAGGTCCATCACCAGCACCGGCAGGCCTGCGCCGCTGGTGCGCTGGGCATTGCTCATGGCCTTGTCCAGCAGCGTCAGGAAGGCGCGGCGGTTGAATATATTGGTCAGCGGGTCCACCTCGGCCAGGTGGCGCAGCTCATTGGCGATGAATTCGTTGGCCAGCATCAGCGCGCCAAAGGCGAACAGCACCAGCGCGATCAGCGACTCGAGCACCACGAACTGCGAGAGCCGGGCCACCAGGCTCGCGTCAATCCCTGCCTCCGCCGTGCCGGAGCCCAAGCTGAACAGCAAGGGGCGCAGCAGCAAAAACAGGCCGTGGGCCGCCGCCGCCAGCGCGAAGAGATAGCGCGCCGGCACCAGCCGTGCCTCCCCCTGCGCCAGGGTGCGCGCCGTCAGCAGGAAGAACACACCGGCGCCCAGCCCGGCAAACACGAAGCGCATGCCCAGGTGGGGCTGCACCACGGTGAAGTAGGCAGAAGCCAGCACCAGTGCCCCGATGGCCATTGCCGCAACCACATGCGAAGGCGGTGGCCGCCCCATGTAGGCACGGCTGCCCAGCAGGCACATGTAGGCCGCCAGCGAGATACTGCACTGCGAGATGACCACCGACACCAGCTCGGGCAGTTGATCGCGCGCCAGCAGGCTCACACCGAACACGAAGGCCGACAGGAAGGACAGCACCCACCACCCCAGGCCCGGAATGTTCCGGTTGAAATGCCACATGGTGAATACCACCAGAGTGAGCAGCAGCGCAAGAATGGCCGCGAGGATGACGAGGGTCGGGGTGTGCACTGAAAGCTGGCTGGCTGGCAGGTGGTAGGCGCGCTTCTGGAGGCGGTGAAGGCCCGGCAGGCTGGATTGCAGGCAATGTTACTCTTACCCCATGACCCAGGGCTGACACAGCCCCGAGGAAACCCGCTACCAGCCCCGAAGTGTGGCGCGCGCCGCACAACCAGCCCTCCCCACCTGTCTGTCTGCCTGCCGACATGATCTCCTCCCAGTTCGTCAGCCGGATCACGCTGCTGCGTGACAAGGTCGAATCCTTCGACCAGTACCCGTTCTCACTGCCCGTGGTGCGCGCCCTGGAGCAGATCGACCTGCACCCGCACGTGAACTTCTTCGTGGGCGAGAACGGCTCGGGCAAATCGACGCTGCTCGAAGCCATCGCCGTCTCGCTGGGCTTCAATGCCGAGGGCGGATCCAAGAACTTCAGCTTCGGAACGCGCGCATCGCATTCCGACCTGCACCGGTACCTGCGCATTGCCAAGGGCCTGCGCCGGCCCAGGGACGGCTACTTCCTGCGCGCCGAGAGCTTCTTCAACGTGGCCACCGAGATCGAGAAGCTGGACGAAGACCCCATGGGTGGCCCGCCGATCATCGGCGCATACGGCAGCCGCTCGCTGCACGAGCAGTCGCACGGGGAATCCTTCATGGCCCTGATGATGGAGCGCTTCGGTGGCCAGGGCCTGTACATCCTGGACGAGCCCGAAGCCGCGCTGTCGCCCCAGCGCCAACTGGCGACGCTGGCACGCATGCGCGACCTGGTGGAAGAGAAATCGCAGTTCATCATCGCCACGCACTCGCCGATTCTGATGGCCTACCCGGACGCGACCATCTTCCACTGCGGCCAGGAAGGCATCGCACCCATTGCCTACCAGGACACGGAGCACTACCGGGTGACCCGTGATTTCCTCATGGACCCGCAACGCATGCTGGACCAATTGTTCGCGCAGTAGCGCTCCAACCCACCGGGAGAACCCCGCAATGGCCATCGACGACAGCATCCCGCCTGCACTGCACAGCGACGGAGTGCGCTTTCGCGGCGCTTTCAGCGGCGATGGCAGCGAGATGTCGGGCACTTGGTCGCTGCAGGCCGAGGGCAGCGCGAACTGGGAGCCGTGGATGAGCGTGCTGCTCAGGCAAAAAAGCCGCGTGGGCTGACGGCCTGCCACAAGGAGACCGCCACCATGCGCAGACACGCGACCGCCCTCATTGCCGCGTTGACTTTCAGCGGCGCCGCCAGGGCCGAAGCCGCCCTGGCGGACCTGATTCTCCTGATGCCCAAGATCATCCTCATGGGCATCTACCAGGAGCTGGCACGGCCCTGGGTGCTGGGCACCATCTGGGGGATCGCTGCGCTGTGCTGGGTGGCGTATTTCGTGACCGGCCGCGATGCGGTGGGCGACCTGATGGACCGATTCAGCCGCCCGGGCAAATCCCTGTTCAACCCAACCACCCACGGCGCCATGGCCTTCGTGGCCGTCGCGTCGCTGGTCTACGTTCTCATCGGCTACGCGGTATGGGGGACGCCTCCAGAGCGCCGAGAAAGCCCGGCCTACCAGCACAACGCTACCAGGCAACAGGCCAAGCCTCGCGTCAAGCACACCTTGGCGTACCCCTACGGCAAGTCGCCTCGAAATGCCCGGGGCGAATGGCCGAGCTCCAGCGACACCCTGCCCGACCAGCCCTACCTGGCCTATGGCGGCAGTGCCATCCTGCTGCTGCGCAACCCCGGGGATGAAGGCCTCTGGGCACGCCTGTGCGCGGCCGACGCCGATCCATGCGTTCCGCTGAGGCAGGTCTACCTGGAACCACGGCACGCCTACAGCACCGAACGGCTGGACCCAGGCCGCTACCGGGTCATCTACACCCAGACCAGCGGAAAGAACCTGTCGGGAACCAGCGCCGCCTTCCAGTTGGGCAAGAACCCGACGGGCGCCGAAACGGTGGTCCTGTCGGACTTTAAGCAATAGGCGACAGGCCGGGCGGCCCGCCAGCCGTCAGCCCGCCACCACGTTGCACTCCCGGCGCAGCAGCGCCACAACATCGTGATCGTTAGTCCGGCAGGCTCAACGAGGACTATCCCGGCCGCCACCACATAGCAACCACGGCCCCCATTTGGGCTGTTCCCGTGCAAGCATGGCGCACCGACAATTCAGCCATAGCTCGACACAGCCGCGAACCGCCTTCCCATTGCCATGCACAAGCCCACCCTTGCCTTCATTTCCGCCCTGGTCTTCTGTGCCTCGGCCAGGGCCGAAGCGGCTCTGGCGGATTTGATCTTCATGATGCCCCAGTTGATCCTCGTGGGCCTCTATGAGGAACTGTCGCGGCCCTGGGTGCTGGGCACCCTCTGGGGAATCACGGCCCTGAGCTGGGTGGTCTACTTCGTGACGGGCCGCGATGTGGTGGGCGATGTGATGGTGCGGCTCAGCGGGTCGCGCAACTCCCGGTCCGACGCCACATCCCCCATCGGCACGACCGCGCTGGCCATCGCAGTATCGCTGTACGTCGTGCTGGGCTACGCGCTGTCAGGACCCCTGAGCCAGGGAAAGCCGGGCCAGCACCGCGCCGGCGCAAAGGGCACCGCCCAGACCGCAGCCGCGGCCTCCCTGCCCTATCCATATGGCAAATCGGCGGCCAACCCGCAGGGCCAATGGCCCGCCACCACCGGCCCCTTGCCCGGCCAATCCATTGGGGTCTACGGTGGTGGCGGGTACGTGATGCTGCGCAACACCGGCGACGAAGCACTCTGGGCGCGGATGTGCGCCGCCGAAGACGCGCGCTGCACGCCGCTGAGAGATGTCTACCTGGCACCGCGCTCGGCCTATCTGCTGGAACGTATCACCGAAGGCCGCTACCGCGTGGCCTACACCCAGATCACCGGTGGCAAGCTCTCGGGAATGAGCCCGGTGATCCAGCCCGACCAGAAGTCCACCAGCGGCGAAACGCTGGTCCTGGACGATTTTCAGCCCAAAGGCTGAGGCCCGGACGATCTGTATTGACCTCAGCCCGCCACCACATGGCACTCCCGGCGCAGCAGCGCCAGGGCGTCATGCATCTGGTAGTCCATGTCGCTTTGCAGCGTGGCCTGCGACTCCTGCACGAAGCTGTTCCACAGGTCCCCATAGTCGGCCTGGCGCACGCCGGCTGCGTGGGCGCGGATGAAGTCCGTGGCCAGTTGGGGCTGCCAGCCGCTCTTGCGCAGCTTGCGTACCAGGCTGGCGGCGGTCTTTTCGGTCAGCACCGTCTTCTTGGGCGTGCCCGTGGCCAGGCACAGGAACAGGGTCAGCAGGCTGGGCTCGTCCTCGTTGCCCTGCACCGCCTTCGCCCAGGTCTTGCTGGCGGGCTGCGGGTCGTCGGCCCCCCCCTCGTCCAGGTCGGCCAGGCTGCGGTGGTAGTCGTCCACCTCGGCCAGCGGGTCGTCCAGCAGGAAGTAGCGCGCACGGAAACCGCTGGTGGGTCGCAGCAGGCCGCGCAGTGGTGTGGCGGCATCGAGCAGCCTGGGCAGGTCGGCCAGCACAGTGGCGCGCTGGGCTTCGAACACCTCTTTCAGGTCCGCGGGCAGGCCAGGGGGAAGCGAGAGCTTGAGCGTGCCCGCCGCGGTCTGCTTCTTGCGATGGGCGGTGGCAATCTTCTCGAACACCACGGCATTCGGCCAGTCGCCCGCCTTGGGCGCCAGGGCCTGCAGCAGCAGGCCGGTGCGGACCACGGCCTCGGCATCGGCGCCCGCCTCTTCGAGCGCGTCTTCGTCCAGGCCGTATTCATCGGCCAGCCACTGGGCGGCGCGGATGGCCGCCTGAATCTGGCTGCGCCGCGCCAACTCCACTTGGTACTCGGCATGGCTGCGCAGGGACCACACGGCCAAAAGCGGCGTCTCGGCATCGGCATAACCGCCCATGCCGAAGTTGCTGCTCTCGGGCATGGCGATCAGGCGCTTGAGCATGTCCGAGCCGCCCTTGGAGCGCGACAGGAAGGAGTTGTCGCGCAGGGACACCGCCGCCTTCTGCAGATCGCCATCCGTGGTGTCCAGCAGGTACAGGCTGATCAGGTTGACCATGCGGTCGCGCGCCTTCTCCAGCTCGGGCCGCAGGAACTCGCTGCCGAAGTAACGCGCGATCTGCACCATGCCCTTGGGGGCATCGGCGTTCATCGCGGCCAGCTTGGCCGCATCGATGATGCCGTGCGCCACGCCGTAGGCCAGCGCCTTCTCGAAGAATGGGCGCGCATCGTGCAGCTGCAGTGCGTTGGCCGCTGGCGCAGAAGGCATGTCGTGCTCGGACATGATGGGGGTCAAATCGCGGATTCTTCGTCGGAGTCGCGCGCGACGGGGGTCGCCTTGCCTCGATCCGTCTCGCTGGTCTCGAACTTGCCATCGTCTTCCTCGCCCGGCACCTCGTCACCCTCGTCCAGGCCCAGGTCGAAGGCACGGGCCTTGGCGCGCAGCACCAGCAGGGTTTCGATGAACAGGTCGCGGCACTCGTAGCGCAGCAGCCAGGCCATCTGCATCCAGTCGCGGTCGGCCACCTCGTCGAGGTCGACGCGCGGCTGCACATAGCCCGAGGCGAGCAGCTCGTCGTCGGTCAGCGTGGGGCCGTAATCCTCCACCGCGTCGAAGCTGCCGGTGCGGGCGAAGGCCTCCACACGGCTCCACTTCTCGGCGAAGTAGTTGGCCATGGCCTCGCTGCCGCCTTCCAGGTCGCCGATGGCGGTGAGGAACTCCACCGGGTCCGCATCGTCGCGGAACACCACAGCATTGACCATGTTGCGCAGGTGCGTGTGGGTGAGGTCCTTGTACTGCTTTTCCAGCACCATGGCGCGCGCGAACTGCTCGGGCGTGACCAGCATGTTGACCACCGAGGCCTTGGAATCGTCGTACTCGCGCATCACGGCCAGCACGTCCTTGGGCGCAAGCTGGTCGAGCACCACCATCAGGGCGTTGTCGCCCTCGGTGTCGGCCAGCTCGGACAGGGCCGATTCGGCGCCCACGATGTCGCCGGCGGCAATGAGGGCTGTGGTCTTGGTGATGAGGGCCAGGTGGGTGTTGCTGCTGTTCATGGTCAGTCCTTGCGGTCAAAGCCGACGTCCGAGAGCCAGTTGTCGCTGGCTTCCTCGCGCGAACGGGCGTTGTGCGGGTCGGCCGCATCGTCGGCGCTCAAGGCATCGTAGTCGTCGTCGTGCTCGGCGGCGTCTTCGTCGCCCTCCTCGTCGCCGGCGTCAGCATGCGATGCCGCAGGTGCCAGGCGCGAGTGCGCCTGCATGAATTCGAGCCCCGCCGCCACGGCCAAAAAGCGCTCGCCGCCGGGCTCAGCCAGCACGGCCTTGGCCAGGCTCGCAGCCCAGGGCTCCAGCGCCACGGCGCCGTCGGCAGACAGGCTGCTCCAGCCGGGCAGGTCGTCCTGGCCGCGGCCGAGCAACTGCTCCAATGCGGCCGGGCGCGCAAACCGGAAGCCCTGGTGGAAGACCACGGCCACCATTTCGGGTGCCAGCTCCATCATCTGCACGAGGAAGGCGATTTCATTGCGCTTTTCGGCCAGCCGCTTGCGCAGCACGTCCTTGCCTTCGGAGTCCTGGGTCAGGTCGTCGAGTTCGGCCTGGTAGGCCGAGCGCAGGTCATGGAAATAGGGAGAGAGTTTCACGAAGAAAGAATGCCTTGGGTCACGAGGGAAGAATGCCTTGGGCATAGGTGCGCCAGATTTCCTGGGCCGTCTGCAGCGGGTCGTCCAGCAGGTTGCGGCGGCGGTTGTCGTCGTAGGCCTGGCGGGCCGTGTCGTCGGACAGCACGTCGTAGGCCTTCTGCACGGCCTGAAAGCGCTGCGCCGCGTCGGGCGCAGCATTGCGGTCCGGGTGGTAGAAGGCCGCCTTCTGGCGGTAGGCCTTCTTGATGTCGGCGAGCGTTGCGTTGGCCGCCAGCCCGAGGGCGGCGTAGTGGTCTGCGGTCATGGAGTGGACAGGCTGCAGCGGCCAGGCGTCGCCTGGCCTCCTCGGCCTTGGGGGTTGTTCAGCCGGCCAGGCTCACGTACACGTTCTGCACGTCGTCGTTGGAGTCGATGGCGGCCAGAAAGGTTTCCACCTCTTCCAACTGCTCGGCCGACAGGTTGGCCGGGTTCACCGGGTTCTTGGGCTTGTAGCCCAGCTTGGCCGACAGCACCGTGAAGCCATGGGCCGGCAGCGCGCGGCTCACCAGGTCCAGGTCGGTGGGCTCGGTCCAGAAGGTGGTGTTGCCCTCTTCCTCACCGGGTTCGAAGTCCTGCGCGCCGGCTTCGATGGCGGCCAGCTCGGGGTCGGCATCGCCGTTGGCGGGCTCGGCTTCGATGATGCCCACGTGGTTGAAGTCCCAGGCCACCGAACCCGACGTACCCAACTGGCCCTTGCGGAACAGCACGCGCATCTCGGGCGCGGTGCGGTTGACGTTATCGGTCAGGCACTCGACCATCACCGCCACCTGGTGGGGGGCAAAGCCTTCGTAGATCACGCGTTCGTAGTTGACGGCGTCAGCACCGGTGCCGGAGCCCTTCTTGATGGCGCGCTCCAGCGTGTCCTTGGGCATGGAGACCTTGCGGGCCTGCTCCACCACCAGGCGCAGGCGCGCATTGCTGGCCGGATCGGCACCGCCGCGCGCGGCGACCGTGATTTCCTTGACCAGCTTGCCAAACAGCTTGCCCTTGGCATCCGCCACCTGTGCCTTGCCTTTTGCTTTCCACTGCGCGCCCATGTTGGACCTCTTCCTCGGTGAGTTTTGATTGGTCGGGCCAGAAAATGGGCCTGCAAGCGTTGTAAAAACGCTGCAAAACCGCATCCAGCCGAACCCTATAGAGTACCACCATCGTGTTGCTCCAGCCTACGGCCGGGGTAACCTGTGGCCCGCAGTGCATTTTTGTGGAGACCGGATGCTCAACACCCTGTGGCTGGGTTTTTTCGTCATCGCCGCCGTGGCGGCCTTTGCCCAGTGGCTGGTGGGTGGCAATGCGCAGATCTTCGGCAGCATGGTCGAGGCGCTGTTCGCCATGGCCAAGCTCTCGGTCGAGGTGATGGTGCTGCTGTTCGGCACGCTCACGCTGTGGCTGGGCTTTCTGCGCATTGCCGAAAAGGCCGGCATCGTCGACGCCCTCGCCCGCTGGCTGGCACCGCTGTTCGCCAAGCTCATGCCCGAGGTGCCGCGCGGCCACCCCTCGCTGGGCCTCATCACGCTGAACTTCGCAGCCAACGCCCTGGGGCTGGACAACGCGGCCACGCCCATGGGCCTCAAGGCCATGCGCTCGCTGCAAGAGCTCAACCCCCGGCCCGACACCGCCACCAACGCACAGATTTTGTTCCTGGTGCTCAATGCATCCTCGCTCACGCTGCTGCCGGTCACCATCTTCATGTACCGCATGCAGCAGGGCGCGCCGGACCCGACCCTGGTCTTTTTGCCCATCCTGCTGGCCACTTCGGTCTCCACCATCGTCGGCCTGCTGGCCGTGGCCGTGGTGCAGCGGTTGCCGCTGTGGCACCCGGTGGTGCTGGCCTACCTGCTGCCCGTGGCGCTGGTGCTCGGCGGCTTCATGGCACTGCTGGCCACACTGA
The DNA here is from genome assembly GCF_059423865.1 of Acidovorax sp. GW458-11-26-14-TSB4. Taxonomy (NCBI): domain Bacteria; kingdom Pseudomonadati; phylum Pseudomonadota; class Betaproteobacteria; order Burkholderiales; family Comamonadaceae; genus Acidovorax; species Acidovorax sp. GW458-11-26-14-TSB4. The sequence goes on along the minus strand of NZ_JBWKYR010000003.1, from coordinate 55,655 downwards.
GCGCCGCGGCGCTGGCCAGCCTGTCGTCGCTGCTGGGCAACCTGGTGCTGTTCTCGCTGATCGTGCTGTTCGTCGTGCTGGGCGCCTGGCGCAAGGTGGCCGTGTACGAGGCCTTCATCGAGGGCGCGCGCGAGGGCTTCGACGTGGCCAGGGGCCTGCTGCCCTACCTGGTGGCCATGCTCTGCGCCGTGGGCGTGTTCCGCGCCTCGGGCGCGCTGGGCTATGTGCTCGACGCGATCCGCTGGTGCGTGGAGGCGGTAGGCGCCGACACGCGATTCGTGGACGCACTGCCCACCGCCCTGGTCAAGCCCTTCTCGGGCAGCGCCGCCCGCGCCATGCTGATCGAGACCATGCAGACCCAGGGCGTGGACAGCTTTGCCGCGCGCGCGGCGGCGATCATCCAGGGCAGCACCGAGACCACCTTCTATGTGCTGGCGGTGTATTTCGGTGCCGTGGGCATACAGCGTGCGCGGCACGCGGTGGCGTGTGCGCTGTTGGCGGAACTGGCGGGCGTGATTGCCGCCATCGCCGTCTGCTACTGGTTCTTTGGCTAAACCAAGACAGCCGTCTCCACCCGCCGCTCGCTCCCCGGCGAACGCCCCGACCAGCGCTTGTACGCGCGGCTGAACGCCGCCTCCGACTGGTAGCCCAGGCTGTCGGCCAGTTCGGCCAGGCGCACCTGCCCCTCCTGCAGGCGCGACTGGGCCAGCGCCATGCGCCACAGGGTCAGGTACTGCATCACCGGCATGCCCACCGATGCCGCGAAGCGCGCGGCAAAGGCCGAGCGCGACATGGCCACGGCGCTGGCCAGCGAGGCCAGGGTCCAGGGCGTGCCGGGCTGCTCGTGCATGAGCACCAGGGCTGGGCCGAGCTGGGCGTCCTGCAGGGCCCCCAGCCAGCCGGTGCGCGCGCCCGGGTCGTTCTGCAGCCAGATGCGGATGGCCTGCAGCACCAGCACATCGGCCAGGCGCGTGGCCACGGCCTCGCCGCCGGGCCGCAGGTGCTGTACCTCTTCCTGCAGCAGCGCCAGGATGGGCGCGAGCCAGTTCGAGGGCCCCAGCGACTGCCCGCCCAGCACGATCTGGCGCGGCAGCGCATGCACCAGGCGGCGGGCCAGCACGTCGTCAAAACGCACTGCGCCGCAGACCATGGAGACCGGCGCGCTGCCTTCGCCGTGGCGCATGATCTCGAAGCGCCCGCCAAGCTGCACGCGCGGCAGCTCGAAGAAATCGTCGGCCTGCGAGGTGGCGGTGGACAGCAGGTCGTGCCCCTCGCCGCGCGGCACCAGCGCGAAATCGCCCGCGCGCAGCAGCACGGGTTCGGCGCCCGGCACGCGCAGCCAGCATTCGCCGGCCGTGATGGCGTGGAACATCAGGCAGCCCGGGATCGGCGGCAGCGCAATGCCCATGGGCGGGTGCAGGTAGGAGTAGCAGTAGATCACCCCCGTCATGCGCAACAAGTGCAGGGCCCGGCCCAGCGGGTCGGTGGCGGCAGAGGCGGCTTCAACCTGGATGTCCATGCACGCATCCTAATCTGATCTGGACGAATAATCAAAAAACACCGTTGATTCATCATTGGCATACCTGGGGCTGGCCGAGACACTGAAGGCCTGTTTGTTCCACAACCCCTTGGAGTTCCACATGTCAGACATCGCAGTGATGGGTGCCACCGGCCACACGGGCAGCGTGATCGCCCGCAACCTACTCGCCCTGGGCCACCGCGTGCGCGCCATGGGCCGCTCGGCCGAGCGGCTCGACGCCTTGCGGCAACAGGGTGCGCAGGTGCACGTGGGTGATGCCGCCGACCCGGCCTACCTCACCCGCGCTTTCGAAGGCACCGACGCCGTCTACGCCATGATGCCTTTCGATCCCACGGCCTCCGGTTTCATGGCGCTGCAACGCACGCAGGGCCAGGCCATCGTGGCGGCGCTGCAGGCCGCGCGTGTGCCGCATGTGGTGGCGCTCAGCAGCCTGGGCGCCGAGCAGCCTGCCGGCACGGGTGTGCTGGTCAGCCTGCACGAGCAGGAGCAGCGCCTGGCCACCCTGCAGCACAGCCATGTGCTCAGGCTGCGCCCGGCCATGTTCTATGAAGGCCTGTTCAACCTGCTGCCCGGTGTGAAGTACGGCGGCAGCCTGGCCGATGCCTTTGCGCCCGATCTGCCCATCCCCATGATCGCCACGCGCGACATCGCCGATGCGGCCACCACCGCGCTGAACCAGCGTGGCTGGACCGGCCACAGCGTGCGCGAGCTGCTGGGCCCCGGCGACCTGAGCCACGACCAGCTCGCCGCTTTTGTGGGCGAAGTCATCGGCCAGCCGGGCTTGGCCTACCAGCAACTGCCTTATGAGGCTGCTGCCGAGGGCATGGCCCAGTTCGGCATTGCGCCCGACCTGGCCGAACTGTTGGCGAAGATGGCCCGCGCCCTCAACGAGGGGCGTGTGCGTTCGGTGGAGGGCCGCAACGCGGGCAACACCACCGCAACCCCGCTCCAGTCGCTGGCCCCGGCGCTCAAGCAAGCCTACGACGCCCTGCCCTGAAAAGCAAAAAGGCCACGGCAACTTGCGCGCCGTGGCCGGTGGGATCGCCTGCCCGGGATCAGCCCAGGGCGGTGTCCAGCACCATCATGATCACGAAGCCCAGCATCAGCCCGCCGGTCGCCCAGGCCTCGTGGCCCTTGCGGTGCGACTCGGGGATGATCTCGTGGCTGATCACGAACAGCATGGCGCCAGCGGCAAAGCCCAGTCCCCAGGGCAGCAGGCTCACCGAGTAGCTGACCACGGCAGCGCCCAGCACGGCGCCCAGCGGTTCCACCAGGCCCGAGGCCATGCCCAGGCCCACGGCCAGCCAGCGCTTGTAGCCGGCCGCCAGCAGTGCCACGGCCACGACCAGGCCTTCGGGCACGTCCTGGATGGCAATGCCGGTGGCCAGGGCACCCGCACGCACGGCATCGCCGCTGGCATAGCCCACGCCGATGGCCAGGCCCTCGGGCAGGTTGTGCAGGGCGATCGCGAACACGAAGAGCCAGGTGCGGCGCAGCGTGCGCGAGGTCTGCCCGCCCTCCACGCCCTTGATGAAGTGCTCGTGCGGCAGCAGGCGCTCCATGAGCAGCAGCACCAGCGCGCCGAGCAGGATGGCGGCGCCCATGGTGCCGCCCGCCTCCCAGGCGCCGGCCCCGGCCGCGCGCGAGGCATTGATGCCCGGGATGATGAGCGAGAACGAGCAGGCCGCCAGCATCACGCCCGCGCCAAAGCCGAACATGGTGTCCTGCGTGCGTTCGGAGATGCGCTGCGAGAGCATCACCGGCAAGGTGCCCAGGGCCGTGGCCAGGGCGGCCGCGCTGCCGCCCAGCAGCGCCGACAGCACCACCGGCTGGCCCGCGATCCACTGCCATACCTGCAGCGTGCCGACCACGCCCCCGGTGAGCACGATGGCCAGGCCCAGCCACTGGCGCCAATGCAAGGGCTGGCGGGCAGGAGGCGTCAGGCCGGCAGACAGCGCGGCGTTGTCAGGGGACGGCGGGGGAACGTTCATGGGTTCGGCTCCGGCAGGGGTCGGGCTAGGCGGATGGATTCAGCCGCGCGCGGCGGCGTAGCGGCGCGCCACCTCGGCCCAGTCCACTACGTTATAGAACGCCGCGATGTATTCGGGGCGGCGATTTTGGTACTGCAGGTAGTAGGCGTGTTCCCACACGTCCAGGCCCAGGATGGGGGTGTTGCCCGACAGCAGGCCGGCCATGAGCGGGCTGTCCTGGTTGCCCGAGCTTTCCACCACCAGCCTGCCGGCGCTGTTCACGCTGAGCCAGGCCCAGCCGCTGCCAAAGCGCGTGAGCGCGGCCTTGGTGAAGGCGTCCTTGAAGGCATCGAAGCCGCCCAGGTCAGCCTGGATGGCCTCGGCCAGCGCTCCCTGCGGTTCAGCGCCGCCCGTGGGCGACATCACGGTCCAGAACAGCGTGTGGTTGGCATGGCCGCCGCCGTTGTTGCGCACGGGGCCCTGCAGGTTCTCGGGCAATTGCGCAATGCCGGCCACCAGCTCGTCCACCGGCAGGCCGGCGTGGGGCGTGCCGTCCAGCGCGGCGTTCAGGTTGTTGATATAGGTCTGGTGGTGCTTGGTGTGGTGGATCTCCATCGTGCGGGCATCGATGTGGGGTTCCAGCGCGTCATAGGCATAGGGCAAGACAGGCAAGGTATAGGGCATGGGTTCCTTTCAGGGGTGGGGTAATCGGTAGACAGCCGGCTCAGTGCGCCGTGCCCTGCAGCACGCCTCGGGCGCCGGCCAGCACGGCGGTGGTGTCGGGGTGCGCACCATGCGCCTGCACATGGCGAAGCAATGCGGCGTGGGTCTCGCGGCTTTGGCGCCAGGCTGCCTGCTGCAGCGCGGCGCCGCGGCTGCCATCGGCCATCAGGCCCAGCAGCGTGGCATGCACGCTGCACAGCAACTGCGCAGACGCGTCCAGCGCGCCGGCTTCGGCCTGCAGGTCGGCCAGGTTCAGGTGCGAGACCACCAGGGCGGCAATGCAGTCGTCCTCCCGGCCGGCGGGCGGCGCCTGCACGATGCGCAAGGCCAGCACCAGCGCCTGCTGCTGGTAGGCCAGCGCCATCACGGGCTGGTCCATGCGCAGGGCGGCATTGGCGCGCTGCAGCGTGCGCTCCCAATGCGCCAGCGTGGCGGGCTCGGGCGCCAGGGCGTCCCGGGCGGCAGGGGTGGTCGAAAGGCTGGCTGCGTGGCGCAGGTCCATGGCAATGCTCCTGGTGGGAGCCTTTTGCGGTGGACGGGGCGTAGCGTACTCAGGCGAATAAAATGATATGCATTCTCATTCGCATTGTCCAGCGAGGGGTTTTGTGGCGGGCACATCAGGAAAAGCGCACAGCCCGGTGCGGCCCGTCTTTGCGAGCCACCTGTGGCACGGATCAGGCACCATTGCCTCCAATGGTTCCCCCTCTCCATCGCTACAAGGCCCTGCTGTTCGACATGAACGACACGTTCATGTTTGGCGGCGACCGCCTGGGGCCCGGCTGAAGGGAGTTGAGATAAACCAACCAACACGTCGCGATAAATCGGGATTTGCCGGGACTGAACGGGATCAACCGACACCGGTCCAGGAAATGACGTTACAGGGGCTGTAACGGCAAGCGCTTGGTGAACTCCTCCGGTTGAAGGCCTTGGCATATTGCTAGACTTCCGCTATCGGCCGAGGCTGTGTGAAAACGCGCGTTGCGCCCTTGACCTGCCAGTCGACTCAGAAGTCGACCGCTCAGATCGGCCTACAACGGCACGATCTCGATGCGAGCAAGGGTTGAAGTACCCTGCAAAAGTCGTCTATCGACGTTTTCCCACAGCCTCGGCCAAAAGCAGACATTCCGACAATAGATGAAGCTGACATTTTCATGGCACAGACTTCCTAGTGGTCATAGCGTGGCGCGCTGTATGTCTGACCGGCTCAACGTACACGGCGTAAGCTTGCTCGCACATGCGCTTGACGACGATGGCGGCCTTGGCCAGGATCTCGCAATTGCGTGGATCGAGGAAGGCAAGCGTCTTGCGAACGCAGCCTTGGCCGGAGCATCGGGCCCCAGCGCTGGGAACGCGAGCATTTCGGCCTGCAGTTCGAAGGCGAGAGAGGGATCGCATTTGACTTAGACGATGCCGAAAATACGGAGCAATTGCCGACGCGGACGCTGCTCTTTCTTCTTCAGAATTGGCAAGAGTTCTTGGCTGCTGGCCCTGGCGCAGGTTCCAGAACCATCAAGGTCAACGCCGTTTAGCTACTACAACTTTGAGCCCGATGACACCACGGCCGTGCGGCAAAATCCGGCCAGAAGCGGACGGTCGGTGTACCGTCTTCACAGAGAATCGACACAGAGGCTTTTGAAACCTGCAGTGCTGCCAATGACGTCTGAGCGTTGCGTGTAGGAACGGCTGTTTATTGGGGCGTCGCATAACATCCAGTGCTTTCACATTCACGTCGGAACGCCATTCTGATGAACAGATTTATCTTGACCTTTTCGGTGGCTACCTCCGCGGTGGCCCGCCGTACAGCGGTTGTCTTTGCCACCGGCGCGGTGGCGGCGTGCATGATCTCTCTGGCTCCTTCATCCGCGCTGGCTCAGCAACTTAAGATCGGTTACGTGGACTTCGAGCGTGTGATGCTCCTGTCGCTCCCCGCCAGGGCTATGGAGGACAAGCTGGCTGCCGAAATCCTCCCTCGACAGAGGCAACTGGATGAGTTGGGAGCTCACCTCAAGGCCGTGGCCGACCAACTGGATAAGGAAGGACCCACGCTGTCCGAACACGATATCGGTCGCAGGCGGCGCGAACTGATCGATCAGGAACGCGACCTCATGCGAAAGCTCCGTGAGTTCAATGAAGAGGTAGCTCAGCGCCGCAACGAGCAGAAGTCCGAGCTATGGGAGCTGACACACCGTGCGATCCGCCAGATCTTCAAGCAGGAAAAGTACGACCTGATACTGCAGGATGCCGTTATGGCTGCGCCAACGGTGGACATCACTAACGAGGTGATGAAAGCGCTCGCGACTGCTGCCCCTGCGGCGCAGTGATAGGTGCTCACGACGAACGCCACTTATTTTCGGAGAGCTTCGCGATCTTGACGATTGACGACAGGCTCTATATCAGCGGACTGGTGCGACAGCTCGATGAAAGGCTGCGTGGGGCCCAAAGCCGCCCTTCGGTCTTGCCCACAGCTGTCTGCTACGGCCTACGGGCAACATGGACTAACCACCCGCTTGCCCGCAACGAAGCTGAGGCCGCTCAGGCGACCCGGGCCGGGTCAAAAAGGTCGTGCTGGGTGTCCGCCGCCAGCTTGGCGCAGATGCGGCTGATGAGCTTGCGGACACCGCTCACGGTCATGCCGTACTGGCGGGCCAAGTCGTCGTAGTTGTCACCGGCGAACTTGCCCCAGATCTCCAGCTCCAAACGCACCAGCTCCCGCCGCAGGTCCTTGGGGAAGCTGATGATCTGGCCGCCCCAGTGCTTGGCTAGGTCCCCCGGGCGGGGGCTTCAGAAAGCCGGCTGGTGCCGGCGTCGGTTGCGGTCAGTTCAAGGCGTCCTTGAAGGCTTTGCCAGCCGAAAATTTCGGCGACTTGCTCGCCTTGATCTTGATGGCCTCGCCCGTCTTCGGGTTCCGTCCGGTGCGCGCCGAGCGCTTGGTCACGGTGAACGAGCCAAAGCCCACCAGCGTCACCGAGCCACCCTTTTTGAGGGTGCCCTTGATTGCATCGGTGGCAGCATCGAGAGCTGCGCCGGCTGCGGCCTTGGAGATCCCTGCCGCATCGGCCATCTGTGTGATCAGGTCAGTCTTGTTCATGCTCTGTGAAATCCATAGTGAAAGGTTGAGGAAGTAAACCGGTGTTGACGAACACAGGAAATCGGCCATCTCAGCACCTCCCCGTATTCGGGAGGAGACCGCATCGGCAGGCCTGCTGCGGGGCTCCGATGAGGCGGTACCGATGGCTGCGGGAGTTGTGGTGCGATGACACCGGGGCACCCACCGCATGCCCCCGCAAAATCAAGCGTCCTGCCAGCCTCCTTTTGCATCCCAACGAATAAGTGCGCGCTGCATACCGTCTGCCGTCGCGAGGCGAAGCTTTGTGTTGCCGGCAGGGTCGGCCAAGACGACCAGGTTTGCGGCCGCGACCTGGATCGCTTCAACGTCGACGCCATCCATGTCAAACGTCAGCGCAGTACGCCAGCCGCATGAACGGTTCACCTGCAGATGGAGGTCGCGGCTCATACAGCAACCATGTCCAGCGGAATCGGCACGTAGCGGTCGGTCATGCCCACGCGCTCGTAAAACCGGATGTACTGCTTGCTCCCGATCACCTGCATGCTCTCGCTGATGGCGCGCATAGCCTCCTGCCAGCGTGCATCGGTGATGGCCCACCGGCGCAGGCCCAGGATCTTGCCGACGCTCAGATTGCCCTCCCGGTCGGTCTGGAACGTGTTCTGCAGCACGATCTTGACCTCTTCGCGGTGCCATCCGACCAGTCGGCCGCGCACTGGTCCAGCAGCTCCTTCGCCGCCTGCAGGCGCTCGTCGAAGGTGATGGATTCGGCAGTCGCGATCTGCAGCTTGTAGCGGCCGTCGAAGCTGTGCAGCGTGAGGTTGCCCTTCTTGCCGCCCAGCTTGACCTTGTACTCCTCGGCACTGAGGTCGACGAATGCGGCCACATCGCCGAAGGTCTTGGCCTTGGCGCGCGTGAGCTGCTCGCTCACGGTCTTCGCCAGCTCGGCCAGCTCGATCACCAGACTGTTGCGGGCCTGGTCGATGGGACAAGCCCTCAACCTGGTGCGACGTGGCACCACGACAGTGATGGAAACCCAACTAAGACCATGGTGGAGCGAGAGTTGGACCCCGCAGAGGATCGGCTCTTCGTCGTGACGGAGTCTGAAGGGGGGTGATTGCTCTCGCACCCCTCTGGGTGAAATTTGTTTACGCCTGTTGAAACGGAGTGCCTCGAAATTTATCGCACAGGTTCAGCGAATGTTTTCGCGCCCCGCTTCACCCGGCGAAGACTTCGATGCCACCTACCGCGCTGTGGGCGGCGCTGCGCTGTCTGCAGAGGCCGTTGCGCATTGCGTTGGCGCAGCCGTGGCGGGCTTTCTTGCCGACTACACCAACCCTGCCCTTGTCGACGACTTCCCGTCCCTGCGAGAGACGCTTGCCAAACACAGCACACCGTCCAGGCACGAGGCCCGGCTTCTGGAGCTTGTCATTGCAAGGCACGAGGTGGGCGTGGTCCCGGAATGGGCAGCGCAGGTGCTCCTCACGCTGGCCGGGTCCCACCGGATGGGGTTGGTAAGCAACCTGGAATGCCAAGTCTTCTCTTCGGACACGAGGTCCATCAAGCCCTCCCCCCGACTACTCCTGCAAGCGCTGGGTATGCTCGACTTGCCGCCCCAGGATGTGCTGTTCGTCGGCGACAGCCTTGAGCGGGATATTGCTCCAGCCAAGGCGCTGGGGATGGCAACCTGCTGGGTCACGGCCTGCGGCGGCGGCGCGGATGTGGCGGATTTTTGCATACCCTCGATCGCTGCGCTGACCGCGGTGCCCACCCCGGCGCGCGGGTAAGTCCCGGACGACAGGCCTTCACAGCCGGGTGAGGTCGGATGGTGCTGCGATCCGACGTTGCGAAACTGGCCGGCCTGACCTCCAACATGTGCTCGCAACGCTGGATGGGGTCCCTCGGCGCGCAAGGGCCCAGTGAAAGCCCGCAGGCCAGGTCGGTACCAAATCAGCGAACATGGGTTCTCACGAAAGACCATGCGGCAGCGAAGAACGTCACCTGCACCACCCCAAATTCTTGAGGCTGATGGTGTGGAAGTCGAACCTGGCATGGAGCAGGCCCATCCATTAACAAGTAGTAACATTCGAGCCTAGGTGAGAGGCCGATTCGGGACACTGAGACTCATCCGATGGCAGGGTACGGCCGATTGCCCACCACCCCAAAACACGCCAGCATCGACCCTCATTGCAAGGCCCCTGCCCTCACCGCCGCCCATGAAACGTTTCTACGTCGTTGCCTCGGTCCCCCTGCTGCTGGCGGCGTTGATTCCCATCGCGGCGTCCCTCTACCTGGCCCAGCGCAAGGCCCAGGACGACCAGATCGCCTACCTGACCTCGCTGGCGGAAGAGGTGCTGCGCCGCGGCATCGCCTCGCGCCAGCAACTGGTGGCGGCGTTGAACGAGTTGGACAAGGACGCCAGCCCACCTTGCAGCCAGGCCAGCCTGGCACGCATGCAGCAGATGGTGGGCACCTCGTTCTACCTGCAGGGCATGGGCTCGGTGGTGGACGGCCAAATGGTCTGCAGCACGCTCACCCTGGGCAGCGGGCCGGTGCCGCTCCCGGGCAAGCCGATGGTCACCTCGACCGGCATCTCCAGCTGGATCGGGGCGCGGCTGCCCTTCGCGCCGGAGCAGCCCTTCAACATTTACGCGCGCAACGGCCACGCAGTGATCATCCACCCTGGCATTGTGATCGACATGCCGGTGCTGCATGCCGACGTGTCGCTGGGCCTGGCGATCATCACGCCCAAGGCGCTGATCCGCTCCCGGGGGCCGCTGCAGGAGACCTGGCTGGACCTCTACCAGGCCTCCGCGCCCAGCCTGCTGGAAAGCGACACACACCACATCGTGTTTCGCAGTTCCCAGGAGAACAACATCGCCGCCCTGGCTGCGGCCCCCAAGGCGCTGGCCTACGAGGGCCTGGCCGCCCAGGCGCTGGTGCTGGCCCCGCTGGGGCTGTTTGCCAGCGCCACCCTCGCGCTGGGGGTGGCGGCGCTTACGCGCTGGACGCTGTCGCCCCGGTCGCGGCTGCGCGCGGGCCTCAGGCGGCGCGAATTCTTCGTGCTCTACCAGCCCATCGTGGACCTGCAGACAGGCCGGTGGACCGGCGCCGAGGCGTTGCTGCGCTGGCGCCTGGGGAGTGGCAAGGACAAGGGCACACTGGTGCCCCCGGACGAATTCATTGCCGAGGCGGAACGCACGGGCGTGGTGGCCCACATCACCCGCTACGTGATGGACCGCGTGCTCGAAGACCTGCCCGATCTGCTCAAGGCCAGCCCGGGCTTTCACGTCAGCCTGAACCTTTCGCCCCAGGACCTGGTGGCCGATGGCCCCGTGCAGTACCTGCAGCAGCGCCTCGAGGCCCTGGACCTGCCGCCGGGCGCGCTGATGCTGGAGGTGACCGAGCGTGGCCTGGTGGACGTCGAGGCCGCCAGGCCCGCCCTGCAGGTGGGCCGGCAGATCGGTGCATCCATCGCCATGGACGACTTCGGCACCGGCTATTCGAGCCTGTCCATGCTCGAATCCATCGACATCGACACGCTCAAGATCGACCGCATCTTCATCGCCAGCATCGGCGCGCAGGCCGCCATCAGCCCGGTCACCACGCACATCATCGAGATGGCGCAGAAGCTCGGGCTGGACCTGATCGCCGAGGGCGTGGAAACCCAGTTCCAGGCCGACTTCCTGCGCGAGCGCGGCGTGCGCCATGCGCAGGGCTGGCTGTTTGCCAAGGCCATGCCGCTGGCCGAACTGCTGGCGGGGCTCAAGGCCCAGGCCGGCCGCTAGGGCGGCAGCACGCTGGCGCACACCCGCCGCAGCGCGGCAATGGCCGCATCGCGTGCGCCAGGATGCACATCGGCCGGATGCCGTGCCAGCCAGCGCGCCAGTTCGTTGATGGCGCCGTTCACGCCCGAGGCGCAGGCGTCCACCTCCAGGGCCAGCAGGCCCGCGGGCGCCAGGATCTCGGCGACCACGGCATGCAGCTGCTGGTAGCCATGGCGCCCGTCGAGCTCGGCCCAGGCCTGGGCGCCCAGCACCGAGGGGCCGTCGATCAGCAGCACCTGGCGTGGGCCGGGCTGCGACACCGCATCGATCCAGGCCAGTGCACCCGCCATCAGTTGATCCGCAGGATCGGCTTGGCCATCGGTCGCCCCGTCGATGGCGGCGCTGAGCTCAGCATGCACGGCCTCGCAGACCGCAACGAACAAGTCCTTCTTGTCGCGGAAGTGGTGGTACAGCGCCCCCCGCGTGAGGCCCGTGGCCACCAGCAGCGCCTCGGTGGAGGTGGCGGCATAGCCATCCTGCTCGAACAGCGCGCGTGCCGCTGCAATCAGGCGGGTGCGTGACTGGGCGCCCTGCTCCAGCCGCCGGTTGCCCGCAGGGACGCTGGAAACGGATTTTCTTGTTGACATACAGACTGTACGTATCTATATTTTATTGAACATACAGACAGTATGTACCCAAGCAACATCGGATGCAACAGGAGCCCTCCATGCCCACACCCTCACCCGCCGCCCTCTCGCAACTGACCAGTGCCTACCCCTTGGTCACCACCGCCAACGCCCAGGCCTCCCGCGACTTCTTCGTGCAGCACCTGGGTTTCGAGGTGGTCTTCGAAGCCTCGTGGTTCGTTCTGCTGTCGCGCACCAGCAGCGAGGGCGGTGCGGCGTCCATCGCCTTCATGGCGCCCGACCATCCCTCGCGCCCGCCAGGGCCCGAGGTCTTCAGCGGCCAGGGCCTGCTGCTGACCCTGCAAGTTCAGGATGCCCGCCGCGAGGAAGCCCGCCTGCGCGCAGCCGGTGTGGAGATCGCCTACGCCGTGCAGCACGAGCCCTGGGGCCAGGTGCGCTTCCAGGTGCGCGACCCGTCGGGCCTGGTGCTCGACATCGTGGAACAGGCCGAGCCCGCCGAGGGCTTCTGGGACCCGTACATGGCTGGCTGACCATGGCTGAAGCAAGCAGCACCACCCGGGGCCCCGTGCGCGCCCTGCTGGCCATTTCCTGGCCGCTGATCGCCACCTACTCGCTGCAGGCCGTGGTCGGCGTGACGGATACCTGGTTTGCCGGCCGCATCTCGGCCGATGCCCTGGCCGGACTGGGCGCGCAGACCTTCCTGAACCTGGCGGTCTTCGTGGGCCTGGGCGGCGTGGCCTTTGCCGTGCAGGTGCCGGTGGCCCAGGCCGTGGGTGCCGGCCAGGCACAGGTGGCAAGGGCCTACCTGCCCGCGGGCCTGCTGGCCGCCGCGCTCACCCTGCCCTGCTTCCTGGGGCTGACATGGGCCGGGCCCTGGCTGTTTGCACTGTGGCAGTTGCCCGCTGAGTCCACGGCGCAGGCCGTGCAGTACTGGCAGCCGCGCATGGCGGGCGGGGTATCGGTGGTGCTGCTGTTCGCAGTGTCGAGCTACCTGGCCGGCCTGGGCCGCACGCGGGCCAGCCTGGGAGCCAACCTCGCGGCGGCCATGGCCAATGTACCGCTCAACCAATGGCTGATCTTCGACGTGGGCCTGGGCCTCGCAGGCTCGGCCCATGCGTCCACACTGGCCAATCTGGTCGGTGTGGCGGTAGGGCTGGGCATGGTTCCCCGCGCGGGCTGGAAATCCTCCCTCGGCTCCCTGCGGGCCCGCACCGTGGAGCTGTGGCGCATTGGCCTGCCCATCGGCGTGGCCGCTGCGGCCGATGTGCTGGCGATGGCGCTGTTCCAGCTCATGATGTCGCACATCGGCCCCGCCGAGGGGGCGGCCACCCTGCTGCTGCTCTCGCTCACCGGCCTGGCATTCTGGCCCGCGCTGGGCCTGGCCACGGGCAGTGCCACGCTGGTGGGCCATGCCATGGGAGCGGGCCAGCGCCACCAGATAGCGCCCCTGGTGCACGCCAGCCTATGGCTGATGGCGGGCTGGATGGCCCTGGTGGGCGCCGCCATGGTGCTCGCCGGCCCGCCCCTGCTGGCGGCGCTGCTGGGCAGCGATGCCGGGGCCCGCGGCCAGGCCGCGCTGGCCCTGGCCACCTCGCTGCTCGGGCTGGTGGCCGCCTGCCAGGTGCTCGATGCCATCAACCTGGGCAGTGCCTTTGCGCTGCGCGGCCTGGGCGATGTGCGCTGGGCCAGTACCGTCAACACCGTGTGCTAGCTGCTGCTGTTCGTGCCGCTGGCGGCATGGTTGTCACTCGATGCGTTGGGCGCCGGCGTGCCGGCCCTGGGCTGGGGCGCCTGGGGTGGCTGGCTGGCGGCGGCCCTGCTCAGCGCAGTGCTGGCTGCGGCCTTCCACGCAAGGCTGAGGTGGGTGCTGCGGGGTTTCCAGGAGACGGCTAGCCCTGCTCGTCGTCCGGCGTGAACACCTGGCCGGCCACCATGTCCCATTCGGCGATCTGCTCGTTGGCGGCGACGAGCCGGCCCACCAGCAGCTTGATGAAGGCCTTGTCGAAACGCGACTGCAGGTCTTCGGACGCCTCGCGCAGCGCAGGGTTGCGAACCTTGAGCACCAGCACCTCGGTCTCGGCCACGGCGGTGGCGGTGCGCAGGCGGTTGTCGGGGCGCAGGTAGGTCATCTCGCCCAGGGTGACGCCCGGGCCCAGGGTGCTCAGCGTCCAGCCCTGGCGGCTCACGGTCACCTGGCCCTCGATGAGGATGCAGAACGAGTCGCCGGGCTGGCCCTCGCGCATGAGCACCGTGCCCTGCTCCAGCCGGCGCCAGTTGCCCAGGCGCATCAGCTCCCACAGCGCCACGTCGTGGAAGTCGGCAAAGAAGGGCAGTTCGCGCAGGCGGCCGAAGCGCTCGGCCTCGGTGTCCTGCGAGCGCTGGCGCGGCAGCTCGCGGTGGGCGTCGAGCAGGGCCTGGGCAAAGTCGCCCCAGGTGGCAAAGCGGTCGGCCGGCTTCTTGGACAGGGCGCGCAGCAGCACCGCATCCACATGCCCGGGCAGTGACACGCGCAGCAGGCTGGGCGGTGTGGGCTCTTCGTGGCTGATCTTGTAGAGCGTGGCGAAATCGGTCTCGCCGTCGAAGGGGCGGCGGCCGGTGAGCAGCTCGTACACCACGATGGCCAGCGAGAACATGTCGCTGTGGTGCGTGAGGTCCTCCTCGCGCACCTGCTCGGGTGACATGTAGGAGGGCGATCCCACAATGCCCGAGAGCTGCGTGGCATCGCTGCGCAGCGACAGCGCGGCGCCGAAGTCGGTGAGCTTGACGTCGCCATTGGCGGCCAGCATCAGGTTGGCGGGCTTGATGTCGCGGTGCACCAGGCCTTCGCGGTAGGCGTATTCGAGCGCATTGCAGCACTTGAAGGCGATGTCCAGCACCTGGGGCACGGGCAGCAGCGCGTCGGCCCGGGCATGGGCCGCCAGGGGCTGGCCGTCCACGTATTCGAGCACCAGGTAGGGCTGGGCGGCGTCCTCGTCGGCGTCGAGCAGGCGCACGATGTGGGGGTGCTTGAGCCGGCCGGACATGGCCGCCTCGTTGCGCAGCAGGCGCCGGTAGCGCTCGGCCTGGTCGGGCTGGGCCAGCAGATGGGCGTGCATCTGCTTGATGGCCACGCGCTTGCCGCGGAACCCGTCGAGCCCCAGGTAGACGATGCCGCTGGCGCCGCGCCCGAGCTCGCGCTCGATGCGGTACTTGCCGATGGTCGGGGGGATGAGGGTGGGCGTGGCGGTCATGGGCATCCGGGTGGCGATGGTCTCATTGTGGCAAAAGCCGCGGCCTGCAACCACGCCCCGCGCGCCGTAACCGGGCTTTTTGCACGCTGGCGGCTGCCATGTGTGCGGTGCTGTGCCAACTGCGCTGTTCCGTTTTGAAACAACGGGTGTGCCATGGCACAGGTGCACGGCCAGCGAACTGCTGCCGGTTCATACCAGCCGATGGGCGCCCAGGCCGCGTAGGCATTGGGTTTGCACGCCTTTGCCGGCCTGGCGCCCTGCCCTGCACGCCGCTGGCACGGGCATTGCGCCCATCACCGGGTGCAGGCCCACCAACGTTGCCTGGCACAACCCAACCACCGCAGGAGACAAACGCATGAACATGGCAGAAATCGCGAGCCTCGGCATCGCCAACCCTTACAAGAAGCAGTACGGCAACTACATCGGCGGCCAGTGGGTGGCCCCCATCGACGGACAGTATTTCGAGAACAGCTCGCCCATCAACGGCCAGGTGTTCACCGCCATCCCGCGCTCCAACGACAAGGACATCAACGCCGCGCTGGACGCCGCGCACCAGGCCAAGACCGCCTGGGGCAAGACCTCGACCACGGACCGGGCCAACATCCTGCTGAAAATCGCCGACCGCATGGAGGCCAACCTCTTGACCATCGCCGTGGCCGAGACCATCGACAACGGCAAGCCGCTGCGCGAGACCATGGCGGCCGACATCCCGCTGGCCATCGACCACTTCCGCTACTTCGCGGGCTGCATCCGCGCGCAGGAAGGTGGCATCAGCGAGATCGACCACGACACCATGGCCTACCACTTCCACGAGCCCCTGGGCGTGGTCGGGCAGATCATTCCCTGGAACTTCCCGATCCTGATGGCGGTGTGGAAGCTGGCCCCGGCCCTGGCCGCCGGCAACTGCGTGGTCTTGAAACCCGCCGAGCAGACGCCCGCCTCCATCCTGGTGCTGCTGGAGATCGTGGCCGACCTGCTGCCGCCCGGCGTGCTCAATGTCGTCAACGGCTTCGGCCTGGAGGCCGGCAAGCCCCTGGCCAGCAGCCCGCGCATCGCCAAGATCGCCTTCACGGGCGAAACGACCACGGGCCGGCTGATCATGCAGTACGCCAGCCAGAACATCATCCCGGTGACGCTGGAGCTGGGCGGCAAGAGCCCCAACGTGTTCTTCGAGGACGTGATGGACGCCGACGACGGCTTCTTCGACAAGGCGCTCGAAGGCTTTGCCATGTTCGCGCTGAACCAGGGCGAGGTCTGCACCTGCCCGAGCCGTGCGCTGGTCCAGGAATCGATCTACGAGCGCTTCATGGAGCGCGCATTGAAGCGCGTGGCCGCCATCAAGCAGGGCCACCCGCTCGACAAGGCCACCATGATCGGCGCGCAGGCCTCGCAGGAGCAGCTCGAAAAGATCCTCTCGTACCTGGACCTGGGCAAGCAGGAAGGCGCCCAGTGCCTGATCGGCGGCGAGCGCAACCACCTCGCAGGCGATCTGGCCGGCGGCTACTACATCAAGCCCACCGTCTTCAAGGGCCACAACAAGATGCGCATCTTCCAGGAGGAGATCTTCGGCCCCGTGCTGTCGGTCACGACCTTCAAGACCGAGGAAGAAGCCCTGGAGATCGCCAACGACACGCTGTACGGCCTGGGCGCTGGCGTCTGGAGCCGCGACGGCAACCGCGCCTTCCGCATGGGCCGGGGCATCCAGGCCGGGCGCGTGTGGACCAACTGCTACCACCAGTACCCGGCGCATGCGGCCTTCGGCGGCTACAAGCAGTCGGGCATCGGCCGCGAGAACCACAAGATGATGCTGGACCACTACCAGCAGACCAAGAACCTGCTGGTGAGCTACACGCAAGCGCCCCTGGGCTTCTTCTGATCGCGGCCATGAGCACCACGGGCACGGCACTGGCCGCACCGGAACGCGTCAACGCCACGCCCGCAGCGCTGGCGTTGATCGCACAACTCCATGCCCAGCACGGCCCGCTGATGTTCCACCAGTCGGGCGGCTGCTGCGATGGCAGCGCCCCCATGTGCTTCGCGCGCGGCGAGTTCCAGGTGGGCGATTCGGACGTGCTGCTCGGCCACATCGGCGGCGAGCCCTTCTACATGAGCCGCCCGCAGTTTGCGGTGTGGGAGCACACCCAGATCACCGTGGACGTGGTGCCCGGCGGGGGCGGCATGTTCTCGCTGGAGCGGCCCACGGGCCTGCGCTTTCTGATCCGCTCGCGGCCGTTCAGCGAAGGAGAATCGGAGCTGCTGAGGCTGCACCCGGTGGCCTGACGGAACGCCCGCCTGAGATCCCCGGCGACCCAGGCGGGCGTCGTTCAGCTCCTGGCCATGCCTTCGAAGTCCACCAGCGGTATGCTCACGCAAAAACCCTCCGGAGGAGACCCCATGACCGCATCCGCCACCACCTTCCGTGCGCTGCACGCCAACGCCACCCTGCTGCGCCTGCCCAATGCCTGGGACGCCGCCAGCGCCCGGCTCTTCGAGAGCCTGGGTGCCACGGCCATCGCCACCACCAGTGCCGGCGTGGCCTGGTCCCAGGGCTATCCCGATGGTTACGCGATGCCCGTCGAGGTGGTGCTGGCGTATGTCAAGAACCTGGTGCGGGTGCTCAAGGTGCCCCTGTCGGTGGACATGGAAGACGGTTATTCGGACGACCCGGCGCAGGTCGCCGACCTGGCTGCGCGGCTGGCCGAGCTAGGCGTTGCCGGCATCAACCTCGAAGACGGACGCAAGCCCCCCGAGCTGCTGGCGCGCAAGGCCGAGGCGATCCGGGAGCGGCTGGCCAAGGATGGGCTGGACCTGTTCGTCAACGCGCGCACCGACGTCGTGCTGGCACGGCTGGTGGATGAAGGCAGCCAGGTTGACGAAGCGATCACACGCGGCACGCTGTACCGCAGCGCCGGCGTCGATGGCCTGTTCGTGCCCGGGCTGACCGATGCGGCGCAGATCCAGGCCGTCGTGGCCGGTGTGGACCTGCCGCTGAACCTGATGGCCTGGGGTGGCCTGGCCAACGCCACGCAACTGCAGGCCCTGGGCGTGAAGCGGCTCAGCGCGGGCTCCGGCATCCCGCAGGTGCTGTGGGGCCATGCCGCGAAGCTGGCGACGGATTTCCTGCAAGGGGGCGAATCGGACAAGCTGCAGGGGCAAATCCCCTATGGGCAGATGCAGGGCCTGTTCAGCTGACCTGGACGGTGGTCACGCGACCTGGGCGCGCAGGTGCCGGTACACGGTATTGCGCGACACGCCCAGCGCACGCGCCACGGCAGAGACATTGCCGCCTTGCGCGACCAGGGCCTGCGCGATGGCCGCCGCGGTGATGGCCTGCAGGGGCTGCGTGGTGGGTGCGGCCGCCACCGCTGGTGAAACAGCCTCTTCGCATTCCTCCAGAAAATCCTCGGGCAGGTGTTCGCGCCGGATGGCCGTGTCGCCCTCGGCCATCAGCGCCGCGGTGCGCAGCACATTGGTCAACTGGCGCAGGTTGCCGGGCCAGGCGCAGCGCGCGAACAGGGCCATGACCTCGGGGCACACGGGCAGCGGCGGCGCGGCGGACTCGGTGCCCGACTGCAAAATGCGCTGCACGATGGCCGCCAGGTCGCTGCGCTCACGCAGCGCGGGCAGGCGCACCACCAGGCCGTTCAGGCGGTAGTACAGGTCCCTTCGGAAGCTGCCCTCGGCCATCATCGCGCGCAGGTTGCGGTGGGTGGCGCAGACCACGTGGATGTCCACCTCGACCTGGCGCGTGCCGCCCAGCGGGGCCACGCTGCGCTCCTGCAACACACGCAGCAGGCGCGCCTGCAGCGCCAGCGGCATGTCGCCGATCTCGTCGAGAAACAGCGTGCCGCCATGGGCCTGCACGATCTTGCCGGGGCTGCCCTTGCGCCGTGCGCCGGTGAAGGCGCCCTCCTCGTAGCCGAACAGCTCCGACTCGATCAGCGACTCGGGGATGGACGCGCAGTTCACCGCCACGAACGGCGCCTGGCGGCGTGGCCCATCGTGGTGGATGGCACGGGCCAGCAGCTCCTTGCCGGTGCCGGTCTCGCCCTGGATCAAGGTGGCGATGCCTCGGCCCAGCAGCTTGGTGACGCGGTCGATGGCAAGGGCCAGCGCGGGGTCGCCGGTGTTCAGATAGCGCAGGCCCGACAGGGCGGGCGACCGGGCCGGCGCCCGAACGGGGGTTGCGGGGCTGGAAATCCACAGCCGCTCTGCCTGCGGCCGGTGCTCGGGCCGGGCCATCACCGTCACGCCGCCGGGCAGGCGCAGCGTGAGCAACGCGCCCGGCGCCTTGCGGTACTGGTCGAGCACCTGCCCCAGGTCCACCCCGAACAGCGAACCGAAGGTGTGGGCCTGCAGCGCGCTGTGCGACAGCCCCAGCTGGAACTGGCCGCTGCGGTTGGCCGAAAGAAAGCGCCCATCGGGGGTGAAGGCAGCCAGCCCCTCGACCAGCGTACCCAGGAATTCAGGGCGGGCGTGGAAGTGCAGGCGCACCGCATCCTCGTGCACCTGGTTCCAGAGGTGGTTTTCCACCATCTGGGCCGACATGCGCACCAGCGCCATGGTGTGCTTGCTCTGGCTGCGGTGGTCGCCGCTCACGTCCAGCGCGCCCAGCGCCCGGCCCTGCGGATCGAGGATGGGCACGCACGAGCAGGTGAGGAACTGGTTGGCGCGCAGGTAGTGCTGGCCGGCATGCACCTGCACGGCCTGGCCCAGGGCCAGCGCGGTGCCGATGGCGTTGGTGCCCTTGCGCTCCTCGGTCCACACGCCGCCGGGGCGCAGGGCCACGCGGTCGGCACGGGCGACGAAATCATCGTCGCCCAGGGCGTGCAGGATCACGCCTTCGGGGTCGGTGAGCAGCACCATGCTGTGGGTGCCGGCGATCTGGTGGTAGAGCGTCTCCATCACGGGCAACGCATGGTCGGCCAGCAACCGGTTGCGCTGCAGCGTGCACTGCAGGTCGGCACGGGCCAGGGGCATGGCATCCAGCACGTCCTGCGCGCGCAGGCCGTACGCGGCCGAGCGCGCGTGGGCACGCGGTATCAGGTCCTGCGGTGCCGCCAGGGCGGCTTGCTCCAGGTGCATGGGTTTGTCTCCTTGCGACCGTAGCAGTCAGCGCTGCCCGGCGTTTGAGGAAACCTTAGCATGTCGGCCTTACGCCAGCTTGCACCGGCAAGCCGGCACCGGGGGCTTTAACCCAGTGCCTGGGCGAAATCCGCCTGCAGGTCCTCGAACTCTTCGAGCCCCAGCGACAGGCGGATCATGCCGTCGCCAATGCCCATGTTGGCGCGCACTGCCGGGCCCGCCTCCCAGAAGATGGTGTGCGCCACGGGGATGATCAGCGTGCGCGTGTCGGCCAGGCCCGTGGCCTTGATCGGCAGTTGCAAGCGGTTGCAAAAAGCCAGGCATTGCCCGGCATCGCGCAGCTCGAAGGCCAGCAGCCATGAACCGGCCTTGAAGTGCTTGCGCGCGATGGCGTGCTGCGGATGGGATTCGAGCATGGGGTAGTGCACGCGTGCAATCGCGGGGTGCTGCTCCAGCCACCGGGCCAGGGCCAGGGCCGTGGTGCTGGTGCGGTCCATGCGCAGGGCCAGGGTCTCGGCACCCAGCGCCAACTGGTGCGCGGCCTGGGACGACAGCATGCCGCCCATGTCGCGCAGGCCCTTCTTGCGGATCTGCTGCAGGCCCCAGCCCTTGGCGTCGCCCTTGCGGTAGGGGGCGAAGATGTTGGGGTAGCTGCTCCAGTCGAACAGGCCGGTGTCGGTGACCGCGCCGCCCAGCGCATCGCCCAGGCCGCCGATGCTCTTGGTCAGCGAGTTGATGACCAGGCCCGCGCCCACGGTCATGGGGCGGAACAGGTAGGGCGAGGCCACGGTGTTGTCCACCACGTAGAGCAGGCCGCGCTCCTTGCACAGGATGCCGATGGCTTCGAGGTCGGGGATCTGCGTGCCGGGGTTGGCGATGGTCTCCACGAACACCATGCGCGTGTTGGGGCGCACGGCAGCCGCCACCTGGGCGGCATCGGTCACGTCCACCACGGTCACCTCCACACCCAGGTCGGCCAGGGTGCCGAACACGCTGTTGGTGTTGCCGAAGACGAATTGGCTGGCCAGCAGGTGGTCGCCCGCCTTGAGCAGGGTAAGGAACACCGCGCAGACGGCCGCCATGCCGGTGGAAAACACGATGGTGCCCTGGCCGCGCTCCATCTGCGTGACCTTGGACTCCAGCGCCGCCGTGGTGGGCGTGCCCTGGCGCGCGTAGTTGAAGCCGCCCTTGAGCGTGCCCTGGAACACGCCGATCAGGTCCTCCACCTTCTCGTAGCCGTACTGCACCGAGGTGTGGATGGGCTGGTGCACCGCGCCGTATTCGGCGCCGGCCATGCGGTCGGCATGCACGATCTGGGTGGTGAACTGGTGGGACGGCTTGTCGTTGCTGCTGCTCATGGGAAATGCGGACTTGGAAAAGAAATTGCTCAGCGCTCGGGCGCTATCTGCTCGGCGTAATCGTACAGGGCGCCGAGGATGTCCTGGGTGCGGTCGTCATCGGCGGTTTCCGAGAGATTGTCGATCTCGGTGAACAGCTGCTCCACCGTGCGCGCGCCGCCCGCGCCATCGAACAGGCAGGCGGCCCGGTGCGCCTCCCAGCGCTCGTGTTCCTCGGGCGTGAGCGTGTCGGGGAAGTTGCGCGCGCGGTAGCGCCAGACCAGCTCCTTCAAACGCGGGTCGTCGAAAGACAGGCGCGTGCGCGCCAGCTTCTCGCCGCTCATGGCGCGCATGTCGGTGAGCTGGCGCCGGTCTCCATTGCCCACGAAACCGCCGTACAGGTCCTGGTCCACATCGGGCCGCTCCTCTTCGGGCCGTGCGAACACCGCAGGCCAGATACCGCTCATGTCCGGCAGCACGCGCGCGATCTCGGCATGCTGGGCGGCCTGGGCCAGGTCCATCTTCCAGTGGCGCGCGCGCTCGGGCGTGAGGGTGTTCACATTGCCCACCACCATGGGCGACTTGTTCAGGTGGATGGTCTTGATGGGCAGGCGTGTCACGCCCTCGGGCAGGTCGGCCGCGCGCGAGAACATGCGCAGGCGGATCTCCTCCACCCCCATGCTGGCCAGCGGCGTCGGGTCGTGCGCCAGGTCCCAGGCGATCAGCTCGTTCTTGTTGGTCGGGTGGCTGGCCAGCGGCCACATCACGGCCAGGCAGCCACGCTCCACCGGGAACATGCCCGACACGTGCAAGAACGGCTTGGCCGTGACGGACGTGGCCGGCAGGCGCAGCTCGGCCGCCACGCGGTCCTTCTTGTGCAGGCTGAGCGCGAAGTCGAACAGCTTGGTATTGTGCTGGCGGATCAGGCGCGCCAGCGCGATGGTGGCGCGCACGTCCGACAGGGCATCGTGCGCGGCCTCGTGCAGCAGGCCATTGGCCTTGGACAGGTCTTCGAGCTTGAAGCTGGGCGAGCCGTCTTCCTTCCTGGGCCAGGTGATGCCGTCAGGGCGCAGCGCATAGGTCATGCGCACCACGTCCAGCAGGTCCCAGCGGCCGCACTGGTTCTGCCATTCGCGTGCATACGGGTCGATGAGGTTGCGCCAGAACATGAAGCGCGTGATCTCGTCGTCGAAGCGGATGGTGTTGTAGCCCACGCCGATGGTGCCGGGCCGGGCCAGCTCGGCCTCGATGCGGGCGGCAAAGGCATGCTCTGGCATGCCCTGCTCCAGGCACTGCTGCGGCGTGATGCCGGTGATGAGGCACGACACCGGGTCGGGCAGGTAGTCGTTCGCGGGCTGGCAGAAGATGTTCAGCGGCTCGCCGATCTCGTTGAGCTCGGCATCGGTGCGGATGGCCGCGAACTGTGCAGGACGGTCGCGGCGCGTGTTGGCCCCGAAGGTTTCGTAGTCGTGCCAGAGAAAGGTATGCATGAAAGGAAATTGCTACGGTCAGAAACACCAGAAGGCGCAAGTATGCCGGGCACGGGACAATGGGGAATGCTCAGAACGCTTTCATTTCCCTTGGTTTCGCATTTTTCCGCTGTCCAACCCCGTGGCGCACTGACAGCCCTGGCCCTGGCAAGCGCCCTGGCGCTGGCGGGCTGCGCCACCTCACCTACCCCTGCACCCCAGACCCCTGCCCCACTGCCCCGCCCTGCAGCAGCCGCCCCGGCACCCGTCTCCACGCCGCCAGCACCGGCCCAGCCCGATGCCGAGCAGGCCGGCTTTGCCGCATGGATAGACGCCTTCTCGCGCGAGGCCCTGGCCGCCGGCATCCGGCCGGCGACCGTGCAGCAGGCGCTGGGCCGTGCCCAGTTGCAGCCGCGCGTGATCGAGCTTGACCGTGCCCAGCCCGAATTCAACCGCACACCCTGGGCCTACCTGGACAGCGCCGTGTCGGCCCAGCGCATCGCCCAGGGCCAGGCCAAGCGGGCCGAGCACCAGGCGGCCATCGACGCCGCGGCCACGCGCTACGGCGTGCCGGCCTCCATCATCACGGCCATCTGGGGCGTGGAGAGCAACTACGGCAGCAACTTCGGCAACTTCCGCGCTGTGGATGCATTGGCCACCCTGGGCTTCGAGGGCCGACGCGCGGCCTGGGCGCGCAGCGAGCTGCTGGCGGCCCTGCGCATCCTGGACCAGGGCGACATCAGCGACGAGCGCATGGTCGGCTCCTGGGCCGGCGCCATGGGCAACACCCAGTTCCTGCCCTCGGTCTTCCTGGCCTATGCGGTGGATGCCGATGGCGATGGCCACCGCGACATCTGGGGCAGCATTCCCGACGTGGCAGCCTCCACCGCCAACTTCCTCGCGCGCATGGGCTGGCAGGCCGGCCAGCCCTGGGGCGTGGAGGTGCGGCTGCCGCCGGGCTTCGACTACGCCCGCGCCGAACAGAACGTGCGCCAGACGGCTGCGCAGTGGGCTGCAGAGGGCGTGCAGGGTGTGGACGGCCAGGCCCTGCCCGCGCTGGACGCAGCCTCCATCGCCACACCAGCGGGCGCGCGCGGCCCGGCCTTCCTCGTGGGGCAGAACTTCCGCACCATCCTGCGCTACAACAACTCGGTGAGCTATGCGCTGGCCGTGGGCCTGCTGGCGCGCCAGATCGAGGGCGGCACCGGCGTGGTGGCCGCCTGGCCGCGCGACCTGGCGCCCCTGTCGCGCAGCCAGCTGCAGCAGATGCAGGAGCAGCTCAACCAGCGCGGCTTCAACGCCGGCACCCCTGACGGCGTGATGGGCCCGGCCACCCGCGCCGGGCTGCGCCAGTACCAGCAGAGCGTGGGGATGGTGGCCGATGGCTACCCGACCACCGAGCTGCTGCAGCGGCTTGCGGCGCCCTGACCCACGATGGGATTTGTCCCAAGCGCCCCGGAAGGCTGCCCGGTCCGCCGCGCGGCCGAGGCTCAGCGCGCCTTGGCCTGGATCGTCTGGCTGACCCCCACTTCGCGCGCCACATGGGCGTACTGGCGGCTGTGGATGTCGGCCACGGCCCAGGCGCTGGCCTTCACCTGCCTGGCGGCGGTGCATTTGGAGACGCGCGGGTCGGGGCCGGAACTGGCCGTCACGGCCTGCATGAGCGTGGACACGTGGGGCTGCTTCTGTTGTTCCAGCTCCCGGTAGCCGGCGGAGCTGTAGGCTTTGCGCAGCATCTCGGCCTGCTGCTCCTGGGACCAGCCGCGCGTGCCCGCGCTGGCCTTGAGCTGCGATTCGAGGCGCGCCCGGTTGCGCTGCGGCCCCTCACCGACGGTCTTGAGCGCGGCATCGATCTCGGCCTGCGCAGCCGTGTAGCGGGCACCCGAGCTGCATTCGGCCGGGCTCGCATGCGCTGCGCCCGCCAGGGCCGAGGCGAGCAAAAGGGATGCGGCGAATCGGGTCGGTGCCATGGTGTCGATGCCCCCGGGAAGAAAGGGGCCCGCGCAGGCGCGGGCGAATCGCCCAATGTAGCGCGCACTCCACGCCGCGCCAAGGGCTGGCGGGCCCCAGGGGCCACCCCCTGCACCAGGGTGATGCGCAAACCAGACACTCTCGCCAGCCAGCCCGGCCCGTGGGGGCTTGCGCTGGCACACCCTGCGTGGTCGCCCGCCAGGCCATAACATGCCGCCTTCGCCCCGCCTCGCCTGCCCTGCTGCCCATGCCCTTGCTCGACCCTGCCCTGATCCGCGACTGGCACGCCCATGTCTACTTCGACGCCGAGAGCCGCAACCCGGCCTGGGCACTGCGCGAGACCATTGCGCGCGAACTGGCGGGCCGGGTGGAGATCGGCCGCTTCCATGAGCGGCCGGTGGGCCCGCACCCGATGTGGAGCTACCAGCTCGCCTTCGGCCCGGCCGAGTTCACCCACGTGATGGGCTGGCTGGCGCTCAACCACGGTGCACTCGACGTGTTCGCCCACCCCAACACCGGCGATGGCCTGCGCGACCACCGCGACTGCGCGGTATGGCTCGGACACTCGCACACCCTGAGGCTGGAAGGATTCCCGGGCTGAATCTGGAGGCGAAAAAAAGCCCACCGCGCGCGGTGGGCCTTTTGCTTGCTGCGCGCAGCGGGAGAGCGCTCAGCGTTCCACAGTCAGCGACACGCCCATGCCGCCACCGATGCACAGCGCGGCCACGCCCTTCTTGGCGTCGCGGCGCTGCATTTCGTGCAGCAGGGTCACCAGGATGCGGCAGCCCGATGCACCGATGGGGTGGCCGATGGCGATGGCGCCACCGTTGACGTTGACCTTGGCCGGATCGATCTCCAGCTCCTTGTTCACGGCGCAGGCCTGGGCGGCGAAGGCTTCGTTCAGCTCGAACAGGTCCACGTCGGCGGCGTTCCAGCCGGCGCGCTGCAGGGCCTTGCGCGTGGCCGACACCGGGCCCATGCCCATGGTGGCAGGGTCCAGGCCGGTGGTGCCGAAGGAGGCGATGCGCGCCAGGGGCTTGAGGCCCAGGGCCGCGGCCTTCTTGGCGCTCATCACCACCACGGCGGCGGCGCCGTCGTTCAGGCCCGAGGCATTGCCCGCCGTCACGCTGCCGGCCTTGTCGAAGGCGGGGCGCAGGCCGGCCAGGGCTTCGGCATTGGTCTTGCGGTTGAGGTACTCGTCGGTATTGAAGAAGATCGGGTCGCCCTTCTTCTGCGCCAGGGCCACGTCCACGATCTCGTAGGCGAACTTGCCGGCGTCCTGCGCGGCGGCGGCCTTGAGCTGGCTGTTCAGGGCCAGGGCGTCCTGCTGCTCGCGCGTGATGCCGTACTGCTTGGCCACGTTCTCTGCGGTGATGCCCATGTGGTACTGGTTGTACACGTCCCACAGGCCGTCGACGATCATGGTGTCCACGAGCTTCCAGTCGCCCATGCGCTGGCCGTCGCGCGAGCCGGGCAGCACATGGGGTGCCAGGCTCATGCTTTCCTGGCCGCCGGCCACGACGATCTCGCTGTCGCCCCAGGCCACGGCCTGCGCCGCCAGCATCACGGCCTTGAGGCCCGAGCCGCAGACGGCGTTGATGGTGAGCGCAGGCGTTTCTTGCGCCAATCCTGCCTTCATGGAGGCCTGGCGCGCGGGGTTCTGGCCCACGCCGGCCGTCAGCACCTGGCCCATGATGACCTCACCCACCTGGCCGGCCGACAGGCCGGCGCGCGTGATGGCTTCGCGGATAACGATCGAGCCCAGCTCGGTCGCGGGCACCTTTGCCAGTGCGCCGCCAAACTTGCCCACCGCGGTGCGGGTGGCCGAAACAATGACGATGTCTTCCATGGAATGTCCTTCTTTTCTGGAGGTGGATGTCTGGGGTTGGATTGTCTCAGGTCAGCCGGTCAGGCCTTTTGCTGGACATAGCGCCCCGGTGCCGGCTCGATGGCCTTGAACTTCGTGCCCTTGCCATAGCCCTTGGGCGCGGCGACCTGCTTGCCGGCGTGGCCCTTGAGCCAGGCAGACCAGTCGGTCCACCAGCTGCCGGGGTGTTCGGTGGCGCCCTGCAGCCATTGGTCGAGCGTGCCGGGGAACTTGCCGTCGGCACGGATCCAGTGGCTGCGCTTGCCCTTGGCAGGCGGGTTGATGACGCCCGCGATATGGCCCGAGGCCCCCATCACGAAGCGCTTCTTGCCCGGCAGCACCTGGGTCGAGGCATAGGCCGCCGTGGCAGGCACGATGTGGTCCTCGCGCGAACCGTAGATGTAGGTGGGCAGCGTGAGCTGGCCGAGGTCCATCTTCTCGCCGCAGACGGTGAGCTTGCCGGGCTTGACGAGGTTGTTCTCAAGGTAGAAGTTGCGCAGGTACCAGGCGTAGAACGGCCCGGGCAGGTTGGTGCTGTCGCTGTTCCAGTACAGCAGGTCGAATGGCGGCGGCGTCTCGCCCTTGAGGTAGTTGCCCACCACGTAATTCCACACCAGGTCATTGGGGCGCAGGAAGCTGAAGGTGGAGGCCAGGTCCTGCCCCTTCATGAGGCCGCCGCTGCCCATCTCCATCTCGCGGTACTTCACGAAGCCCTCGTCGATGAAGACGTCCAGGATGCCGGTGTCGGTGAAGTCGATCAGCGTGGTCAGAAAGGTGGCGCTGGCCACGGGCTCCTGGCCGCGCGCAGCCAGCACGGTGAGCGCATTGGACAGGATGGTGCCGCCCACGCAGAAGCCCAGGGCATTGATCTGGTCGGCACCGGTGATGGCCTGCACCACATCGATGGCGGCGATGGCGCCGTCTTCGACGTAGTTGTCCCAGGTCTTCTTCGCCAGGCTGTCGTCGGGGTTGCGCCAGCTCACCACAAAGGTGCGGTGGCCCTCGCTCACGGCATAGCGGATCAGCGAGTTGTCGGGCTGCAGGTCCAGGATGTAGAACTTGTTGATGCACGGCGGCACCAGCAGGAAGGGGCGCTCATAGACCTTGGCCGTGAGGGGCTTGTATTCGAGCAGCTGGAACAGCTCATTCTCGAACACCACGGCGCCCTCGGTGGTGGCCACGTTGCGGCCCACCTCGAACAGGCTTTCGTCGGTCATCGAGACATGGCCCTGCTTCAGGTCGTGCAGCAGGTTCTGCATGCCCTTGGCGATGCTCTCGCCCTTGGTCTCGATGGCCTTCTTCTGCGCCTCGGCATTGAAGGCCAGGAAGTTGCTGGGCGCCATGGCCGCCATCCACTGCTCCACGCCGAAACGGATGCGCGCGCGGGTCTTCTCGTCGGCCTCCACGGCGTCGGCCAGCGCCATCAGGGTGCGGGCATTGAGCAGGTAGGCGGCGGCCGAGAAGGCGGCCACCGGGTTGCTGGCCCAGCCCTCGCCGGCAAAGCGCTTGTCCTTGACCTCGGATTTGCCCTGCAGGCTCTGGGCCCACAAGGCCTTGGCTTCCTCCAGGTATTGCTGCTGCAGCGCCTGCAGCTTGGCAGGCGACAATTGCACGGGTGCGGCCGCGGCCACCCCCGGGGTGGCACCCAGCTCCATTTTCTGGAAGGATTGGACGGCCTGCGCCCAACCTTGACCGAAAATCTGCTGGAACTGCTGGGCGCTCTGGTCCCAGATCGATTCTGAACTCATCCCGTCTCCTATCCCTGTCATGGTGTTCCGGCATCTCGGTAAGCCCATTGTTGCCCACCCCGCAGGGACTGGCAACCCGCAAAGACAATGTACCTGATCGTCATCGCCTGGCTGTACGTCACCCTCATGATGGCCGTGGCCGAAGCCACCAACACCACGGGCACGGTGCTCGGGGCCATCATCACCTTCGTGCTCTATGGGCTGCTGCCCATGGGGATCCTGGTCTACATCCTGGGCACCCCCTCGCGCAAGCGGGCCATCCGCCAGCGTGAGCAGGCCGAGCAGGCGGCCTGGGATGCCGAGCAGGCGGCGCTGAAACCATCAACCCCGCCAGATGCAGGCAGCGAAACGCCCGCTGCCACCGAGGGCGGCGGTGTCGCGCCGGTGCGAAAAGAACCGTGAGGCATTGCCCACGGTGCACCAGGGCGCCGTGCCGTCATTGCCGAAGACCGCAGTGATGCCCAGCGCCGCCAGGCGCAGCCGGGCCAGGCCCGCCAGGTCGGCGAGGTATTTGCCTCCGGCCTGGGGCACGAAACAGCGCTCGGCAGCCGGGTCATGGCCGCAGAAGGCGGCGCGCACCTCGGGCCCCACCTCGAAGGCCGTGGGCCCGATGCAGGGGCCCAGCCAGGCCATGACCTCGGCGGCAACCGCGCCCTGGGCGGCCAGGCGCAGCACCGTGGATTCGAGCACGCCCTGCCCCGCCTCTCCCGCCTCTCCCGCCAAGCCGCGCCAGCCCGCGTGGGCGGCCGCCACCACGCTGCCACCGCGGTGGGCAAACAACACCGGCAGACAGTCGGCCACCATGATGGTGCACACGGCCCCCGACGCGGTGGCCAGGCAGGCATCGGCTGAGGTGGCGTCGGGCGTAGCGAGGTCGATGGCCGCCACGTCCGTACCATGCACCTGGTTCAGGAAGACGGCGCGCGCATTCGCAGTGCTGGTCTGTAGGACCGCCTGCAACACCTGCCGGTTGGCCTGCACGGCAGCCACGTCGTCACCGACGTGGGCGCCCAGGTTCATGCGGTCATAGGGCGCGGCGCTCACACCGCCCGCGCGCGTGGTGCACAGCGCATGCACGCCGGGCGGCGCAGGCCAGTCAGGAACCAGCCAGTCGGCCGGCATCGAAGCATCCATGGGGAGCAATCAGGCGCCGGACGTACCTGCGGGGTCCTTGTGGTGGTAGACGACCTTGGTCAGCAGGGTCATCAGGGCGGTGCGCTCCTCGGCATTCAGGGGGCCCATCAGGCGCTCCTGCACGCGCTGGGCGGCGTCGCGCATCTGCAGCGCGGCGGTCTCGCCCTCGGGGGTGATCCACAGCAGCTTGCGGCGCCGGTCGCGGGTGTCGGCCTCACGGCGCACCCAGCCGCGCTTTTCGAGCCGGCCGATGACCGAGCCCGAGGTGGCGGCATCGAAGGCCACGCGCGAAGCCAGGGTGACCTGGTCCTCACCCGGCTGGGCCAGCAGCTCGTGCAGGATGGCGAACTGCACCGGGGTCACGTCGAACCCGGCCGTCTCTTCCATGAAAATCGCCACGGTCCGCTGGTGCGCGCGGCGCACCAGGTGGCCCGGCGTGTTTTGGAAATCGAAGCTCTTTGCTGCCATGGGCGCGAGTGTAGCGCCCATCCGCAGCCGCCAAAGCACGGTTTTGCGGGGCTGGCGGGCAGGTCCCACGGGAGCGTGGCACACTGCCAACAGGTACGATGACGCACAAGTTGGCTTCACGGCAACCTCCCCAACATTCCCCGAAAGGCAGAACGAACATGAGCTATGTGTTTTCTCCCGCTCCGGTGGCCAGCGTCCCCGTGGTGGGCAGCAGCGACCGCTTTCCCGTGCACCGCATCTACTGCGTGGGCCGCAACTACGAAGAGCACGCCAAGGAAATGGGCTTCACCGGCCGCGAGCCGCCCTTCTTCTTCATGAAGCCTGCGGACGCCATCGTGGTCGTCGATGCCGGCCAGACGGGCGAGTTGCCCTACCCCAGCCTCACGGCCAACCTGCACCACGAGATCGAGCTGGTGGTGGCCATCGGCAAGGGCGGCAAGGACATCAAGGCCGCCGATGCGTTCTCGCACATCTACGGCTACGCCACGGGCCTGGACATGACGCGCCGCGACCTGCAGAACGACATGAAGAAACAGGGCCGCCCTTGGTGCATCGGCAAGGGCTTCGACGCCAGCGCCCCCATCGGTCCCATCACACCCGCCGCCCAGGCTGGCGACGTGGCCCAGGCCGGCATCTGGCTGCAGGTCAATGGCACTGACAAGCAGCGCAGCACCGTGGCCCAGCTGATCTGGAACATCGCCGAGACCATCGAGCACCTGTCGGCCGCCTGGGAGCTGCAACCCGGCGACCTGATCTACACCGGCACCCCCGAAGGCGTGGGTGCCGTGGTGCGCGGCGATACGCTCGAAGGCGGCGTGGACGGCCTCACGGGGCTGAAGTTGAAGGTGGTGTAAACCAGACCGCCCGCCACGGCCCGTCGCAGCGGGCGGTACACTATCATTTTCATAGCTGCGGGCACGAGTTCCGTCCGGCAGCTCCACGCCATTATCCGCATGACCTTCCGCAGCCCGATCCGACACTGCCGCGCCTGCGGCACCGCCGTGGTGTACCGCCTGCCCGACGACGGCGACACCAAGCAGCGCGCCGTGTGCCCGGCCTGCAACACGGTGCACTACGAGAACCCGCTCAACGTGGTGGGCACGGTGCCGGCGCTGCCCGATGGCCGGGTGCTGCTGTGCAAGCGCAACATCGAACCACGCTGGGGCAAGTGGACCCTGCCCGCGGGCTTCATGGAGCTGGAAGAGACCACGTCGCAGGGCGCCGCGCGCGAGACCGACGAGGAGGCCGGCGCACAGATCGAGATGGGCCCGCTGTTCAGCCTGCTCAATGTGCGCCGCGTCGGCCAGGTGCACTTCTTCTACCGCGCCACCCTGCAGAGCGAAGAGTTCAACCCCGGCCACGAAACCATCGAGGCGCGGCTGTTCACCGAGGCCGAGATCCCCTGGGACGAGATCGCCTTCCGCACCGTGAAGGAAACGCTGGAGTGCTATTTCACGGACCGCAAGGCCGGCAGCTTCGGACTGCACTGCATCGACATCGAGTAGCCGGCCCAACGCCGGCAGCCATGCCATGACCACCTGCACCACCCCACCCGACAACCTGCCCACCTACCGCCTGCTGACCGGCCCCGACGACGCGGCCTTCTGCAAGCGTGTGAGCGAGGCCCCAGGCTATGAACTGTACGGCTCGCCGGCCGCGACCTTCAACGGCGAGCGCGTGATCGTGGCGCAGGCCATCGTCTGGCCCGGGGCCCACCGGCACTAGCCCGGCCCTGTCAGGGCGGCACTTCCGCCCCGGGGATCTGCGCGCTGCCGGGCGCCGGCACGCTCCCCGGCGGGGGCATGGCGGGCGGCATCGGCGGCAGCACCATCTGTTCGGCCGGCGGCGTGGGACCGCGCTGCGGTGGTGCATCGGACGGGTCCGGCTCTCGGATGACGGGGGGCAGCGTTCCCGGAGGCAGCGGCGGCGGGTAGGAGCCCCCGGCGGGCGGCTGCCCAGGCTGGCCCGGCGCGTCGCGGCCGAACAGCTCCATCACCCAGTTGCGCATGCCGGCCATGGCATTGCCTGCGGCACTGGTGTCTTCCTCGTCGATGAAGCGGTCCTTGCCATCGAGCACCTGCGAGCGGAAGGCCTGCTGCACGAAGTCGCCCACCATGGGCAGCGCGCTGTGGGCGCCCTGGCCCCAGTAGTCGCTGCGCAGCGTCACGCGGCCGTCGTTGAAGCCCACCCAGGCACCGGCCACCACGCGCGGGTGCATGAGGATGAACCAGCCGTCGGTGTTGTCCTGCGTGGTGCCGGTCTTTCCCGCCACATCGCCGGTGATGCCGTAGCGCGAGCGGATGGCGCGGCCCGTGCCCTTGTCGATCACGCCGCGCATGGCCGCGCGCAGCGTCTGGGCCGGGCCCGTGGGCAGCACCCTCTCGGCTGCGGGCGGGGTGAAGGTCTGCAGCAGCTTGCCATTGCGGTCCTCGATGCGGGTGATGAGCACTGGCGACACATAGCGCCCGGCATTGGCGATGGTGCCGTAGGCCGTGACCATCTCGCGCAGCGTGACCGGGCTGGTGCCCAGGGCCAGCGAAGGCACCAGCTCCAGCTTGCTTTCGCGCACGCCCATGGCACGGGCCAGCTCGGCCACGTGGGCCGGGCCCACCTTGTGCATGAGTTGGGCGGTGATGGTGTTCTTGGACAGGGCCAGGCCGTCGGCCAGGGTCATGGGCTCGTCGCTGGGCGGGCCGCCATCGGTGGGGCGCCAGACCTGGCCGCCGCCCAGGGGGATCTCCACGGCCTCGTCCATCAACGTGTCGCTGGGCAGCGCGCCCTGCTCGAAGGCCGCGCCATAGACGAAGGGCTTGAAGGTGGAGCCCGGCTGGCGCCGCGCCTGCTGCACGTGGTCGAAAGGGTCCTGGCCGAAGTCGCGGCTGCCCACCCAGGCCAGCACCTTGCCGGTGACCGGGTCCATGGCCATGAAGCCGGCCTGCACGCGCGTCTTGTTCTGGCGCAGGGTGCGCATGAAGGCGGTGTCGCCCAGCAGGCTCTTCATCGCCTCGTCGGCCGTGGCGCCCTGCTCCACCGCCGTGCGGTACTCGGAGGTGTCGCGCACGAAGTCCTGCACCAGGTCGGACTGCGGGTTCCAGGCGCTGCGCTGGGCCCAGGCCGTGTCGGCAATGCCCTGCAACTGCCGGCCCTGCTTGGCCACGGCCTGGTTGGCCATGGCCTGCAGGCGCGAGTCGATGGTGGTGTGCACCTGCAGGCCGTCCGCATGCAGGTCGTAGCCGTTGGCGTCGGCCCAGGCGATCAGGGTCTTGCGCAGCTGCTGGGCAAAGTGCGGGGCCAGGCCCGTGGCCTCGGTCTGGCGCTCGAAGTCCAGGCGCAGCGGGCGCTTTTGCAGGGTGTCGAACTGGGCCTTGTCGAGCTTGTCGCGCTTGACCATCTGCGCCAGCACGGTGTTGCGCCGGGCCTGTGCGCGCTCGGGGTTCATCACCGGGTTGTAGTAGGCCGTGCCCTTGAGCATGCCGATCAGCGTGGCGCTCTCGAGCAGGTTGAGCTTGTCGGCCGACTTGTCGAAGTAGGTGCGCGCCGCCATCTCGATGCCGAAGGCGTTGTACAGGAAGGGCACGGTGTTGAGATACGTCTCCAGGATCTCGTCCTTGGAGTAGGCCATCTCGATCTTGATCGCGGTGATCGCCTCCTTGAGCTTGCGCGTGATGGTGCGCGAGCGCCCGATCTCTTCAGGGAACAGGTTGCGCGCCAGCTGCTGCGTGATGGTGGAGCCACCTTGCGGGTCGCCGCGCAAGGTATGCAGCACGGACGAGAAGGTGCGCCGCCAGTCCATGCCCCAGTGCTCGTAGAAGCGGTGGTCCTCGGTGGCGATGAGGGCATTGACCACATGCGGCGCCACGCGGTCCAGGGCCACCCATTCGCGGTTGGCCCAGCGGTACTCGGACAGCACCTTGCCGTCGGCCGAGATCAGCTGCGCAGGCCGCTCGGTCTTGGCCTTGGTGATGTCGCTGATGGAGGGGGTGAACGGGATCAGCGCCAGGGTGTAGAGCACCAGGGCGGCCGGCAAGACCAGGACGGCAAACAGCCAGGTGCGGCGCCGTGAGCCCCGCACGTAGGCCAGCGCGCGGCCGAAGCTGGCGCCCAGGCGGGTGGCCAGGGAGGAGAGGAAGGGAGGCATCAGGCAAGCCCCTCGGGGGCATCCGGTCGGGAAATCAGGGACAGGGGGAACACGGCGGCGGCCCGATGGGAAACACGCTCTGACTCAGGAAGCCGGCGCAAGTTCTCAGGCGGCCACGCCGCCGGCCAGCAAGGCCAGCATGCCGGCCTCGTCGATCACGGGCACGCCCAGCTCCTCGGCTTTGGCGAGCTTGCTGCCGGCTTCTTCGCCGGCCACCACGTAGCTGGTCTTCTTGCTCACCGAGCCCGAGACCTTGGCGCCCGCGGCTTCGAGCATGTCCTTGGCGGCATCGCGGCCCAGCGTGGGCAAGGTGCCGGTGAGCACGAAGGTCTTGCCGGCCAGCACCTGCGGGATTTTTTCGCCCTTGGCCTGCTCCTGCCACTTCACGCCGCAGGCGATCAACTGCTCCACCACCTCGCGGTTGTGCGGCTGCTGGAAGAAGGTGTGCACGCTCTGCGCGACGATGGGGCCCACGTCGGGCACCTCCAGCAGTTGCTCCACGGTGGCCGCGGTCTCCAGCGTGGCGCCCATCAGTGCATCGAGCGTGCCGAAATGCTTGGCCAGGTCGCGCGCGGTGGATTCACCGACATGGCGGATGCCCAGGCCGAACAGGAAGCGCGCGAGCGTGGTCTCCTTGGACTTCTCCAGCGCGGCCAGCACGTTCTGCGCCGACTTCTCGGCCATGCGCTCCAGCGCCACCAGCGAAGTGAGCCCCAGGCGGTACAGGTCGGGCAAGGTGCGGATCACGTTGGACTCGACCAGCTGGTCCACCAGCTTGTCGCCCAGGCCTTCGATGTCCATGGCGCGGCGCGCCGCGAAGTGCAGGATGGCCTCCTTGCGCTGCGCGGCGCAGAACAGGCCGCCGGTGCAGCGGTGGTTGGCCTCGCCGGGCTCGCGCACCACGTCGCTGCCGCACACGGGGCACTGCCTTGGCATGCGGAAGTTGGGCACATAGACCGGGCGCTGGCCGGGCATCACGCCCACCACCTCGGGGATCACGTCGCCCGCGCGGCGAACGATCACCGTGTCGCCCACACGCACCTGCTTCTTGCGGATCTCGAACAGGTTGTGCAGCGTGGCATTGGTCACCGTGACGCCGCCCACGAACACCGGCGCCAGGCGCGCCACGGGCGTGAGCTTGCCGGTGCGGCCGACCTGGATGTCGATGCCCTCCACGCGCGTGGCCATCTCCTGCGCGGGGTACTTGTGGGCCACGGCCCAGCGCGGCTCGCGCGTCTTGAAGCCCAGGTCGCGCTGCAGGTCCAGGCGGTTGACCTTGTAGACCACGCCGTCGATGTCGTAAGGCAGCGCGTCGCGCGAGGCGCCCACCTGCTGGTGGAAGGCCACCAGTTCTGCCGCGCCCTGGGCCACCGTGACCTGCGCCGCCACCGGAAAGCCCCAGGCCTTGAGCCGCTGCAGCATGTCGTAGTGGGTGGCGAACACGGGGCCGCCCTCCCCGGGCGGCGTGATGGCGCCCAGGCCATAGGCAAAAAAGCTCAGCGGGCGCTGGGCGGAGATGTCCGAATCGAGCTGGCGCACCGCGCCGGCCGCCGCATTGCGCGGGTTCACAAAGGTCTTGCCGCCCTGCTCGCGCTGGCGCTCGTTGAGCGCGTCGAAATCGGCGCGGCGCATGTAGACTTCGCCGCGCACTTCGAGCAGCGGCGGCACGCCGGCCGGCAGGGTCAGCGGGATCTGGCGGATGCGGCGGATATTGTGCGTCACGTCCTCGCCCACCTCACCGTCGCCGCGCGTGGCGGCCTGCACCAGGCGGCCACCTTCGTAGCGCAGGCTCATGGCCAGGCCGTCGAACTTGGGCTCGGCCACGTACTCGATCACCGGGTCGGACTCGGCCAGGCCCAGTTCGCGGCGCACGCGCGCATCGAAGGCCTGGGCACCCGTGGCCTCGGTGTCGGTCTCGGTGTGGATGCTGAGCATGGGCACGGCATGGCGCACCGGGGCCAGGCCGTCCATCACCGCGCCGATCACGCGCTGCGTGGGCGAGTCGGGGCTCATGAGGTCGGGGTGGGCCTCCTCCAGTGCCTGCAACTCGCGGAACACGCGGTCGTACTCGGCGTCGGGCACCGTGGGCTCGTCGAGCACATAGTACTGGTGCGCCCAGAGGTTGAGCTGCGCACGCAGCGCATCGACCGCATCGGCGGCCTCGGCGGGTTGCAGGGGCAGCGCGCCGGCTGCGGAGGCATGGGAAGAATCAGTCACCACGGATGGCACCCAGGAAAGTGGGAGGCTCGTGCACCTCCACAGGAATATTGGCAGGCATGGCGCGCTGCAGGAAATCGACCACGCGTGCATCGTCGCGCGTAAATCCGGGGCGCACTTCGGTAGGCTCCCCCGCATGGCGCTCGAACACATAGCTGCGCTGGCCGGGCGTGCCCTTGATGACCAGTTTTCGCAGCCCGGCCAGCGGCACCTGCACATGGCCTGGCCCCACATTCATCGGCAGGCTCAGCAAGACCTCGGTGTCGTCGATGCGCACCAGCGGCCTCCCCATGGGGCCGAACCTGCGACGTTGGCGCCAGCCGGCGATGGCCGGCGCGAGAAAGAGCCCGACATACATCAGGCTGAAGTAGTTGAACCTGCCTGACGACAGGTACTGCCGGTAGGTCACTGCAGCGACCACCAGGCAGCCCAGCACGGGCAGCCAGATGTCGAGGACGGCATTCGACGGGCGGAAAAATCCTTGCGGTGTTTCCACCACCGGGGGAAACAGCATCTGCCACCAGCGCATGAAAGCTCCTTTTGGCCACGTACTCCGGCCGCTCAACTGAACAGCCGCCGCGCCAGCACCGAGCCGGCCGACAGCTCGCGCCCGTCGAGCTGGTCATAGAGCAGCTCCAGGTCGCCGCCAATGGGGTCCATGGCCATGGCCGGCAGCGGGTGGCCGTTCTGGTCGCAGAGCACGCCATCCATGGCCTGGCACAGGGCGGTGGCCACTTCGCGCAGGCGCGTGAAGGGCTGCTCGCCGCGGTGCACCTGGGGCACGTCCAGGCTCAGCGTCACATCGCGGATGGCGGACTGGTCCGGGTCCTCGGCCAGCGCGGCCTGGGTGTCGTAGCCCAGCGTGAGCAGCGGCGGCAGGCCCACGCTGGCGGCGGGCAGCACCAAGCGGCCGGGCATGGCGCCGGCCACGAAGCCCAGGCGGGCGGCATTCTGGTGGATGTAGCCAGGGCTCCAGGCGGCCTGGCGTGCGCGCAGCATGAAGGCCAGCTGCGCATCGTGGTCGCTGGCGAACTGGTCGAGCTCGCGCGCGCGCGCCACTTCCTGCAGCATGTCGGGGAAATCCGGGGCCGCGTTCACCGCATCGGCGAAGGACTGGGCCTTCATCACGAATTCCGAGAACTCGATCTCGTTGAGCGCGCCCATGCGGTTAGCCAGCTGTACGCCGGCCTGGAAGCTCTGGTAGCGCTGGCCGGGCGACGGTGTCTCCCACTGCTGCGTGGCCTCGTTGTAGCCCTCGATGGCGAAGGGCTTGCTGCCTGCGCGGCGCGTGGGCGGCATGGCGGCCAGCGCGGCATCGCCCGAGACGATGAGCTCAGGCTGCAGGGTGGCGATCACGTCGATCAGCGGGTCCAGGCCCGGGCGGCGCTCCAGCGACATCGGCGGCACCGGCATCTGCAGCGAATCGAGCACGTCCACCGTGTGCACCGAGGGGTCGGGGCCGCGGTCCAGGCTCTCCAGCTCCGCCGCCGTGAGCTGGCTCGCGCCGGCATCGAAGCCGGGTTCCTGGCGCAGCGCCGGGTCGGAACGGTCGGGCCCGTGCTCGGGCTCCTCGGGCGACGCGCGCCGCGGGGCGTTGCGGTGCGACGTCCAGGCGTTGTAGGCGACGATGAGGGCCAGCACCAGGCCACCGATGATGGCAAGGCTCACTTGCAATGTGCTCATAGATCCTGTTCCAGCCCGCTCCAGCAGCCAGGGCAATGAAAATATGTCGGCGCCATCATGTCATGCATCGGCCATGGACAACGCCGATTCCATATCGACCGCCACGATGCGCGAGACGCCTTGTTCCTGCATGGTCACGCCGATCAGCTGCTCGGCCATTTCCATGGCGATCTTGTTGTGGCTGATGAACAGGAACTGCGTGCCCTTGCTCATGCTGGAGACCAGCTTGGCATAGCGCTCGGTGTTGGCGTCGTCCAGGGGCGCGTCCACCTCGTCCAGCAGGCAGAACGGCGCGGGGTTCAGCTGGAAGATGGCGAACACCAGCGCAATTGCAGTGAGCGCCTTCTCGCCGCCCGAGAGCAGGTGGATGGTCTGGTTCTTCTTGCCCGGAGGCTGGGCCATGACCTGCACGCCCGAATCGAGGATCTCGTCGCCCGTGATGATGAGCTTGGCCTGGCCGCCGCCGAACAGCTCGGGGAACATGCGCCCGAAATGGCCGTTCACGGTGTCGAAGGTGCCCGAGAGCAGTTGGCGCGTCTCGCCGTCGATCTTGCGGATCGCGTCTTCCAGCGTGTTCATGGCCTCGGTCAGGTCGGCGGTCTGCGCATCGAGGAAGACCTTGCGCTCGCTGGCCAGCTTCAACTCGTCGAGCGCGGCCAGGTTCACCGCGCCCAGGGCCGCGATCTCGCGGTGCAGGCGGTCGATCTCGCCCTGCAGGCCGGAGACACGCACATTGCCCTCGGCAATCGACTGTGCCACCGCCTCCAGATCGGCCTGGGCATCGGCCAGCAGGGTGGTGTACTGCTCCAGGCCCAGGCGCGCGGCCTGCTCCTTGAGCTGGAATTCGGTGATGCGGGCGCGCAGCGGGTCGAGCGCGCGTTCGAGCTGCATGCGCCGTTCGTCGCTGGCGCGCAGCTTGGCGGTCAGGTCGTCGTAGCCGCTGCGCTGGGCCGCAAGGGCCTTCTCACGCTCCATCTTCACTTCCAGCGCCGCCTGCAGGCCACCCTGCGCGGCGGCATCGGACAGGCGGGCCAGCTCGTCGCGCGCGCGCTGCTGCTCGTCGGCCAGCGAGGCGGCCTGCTGGTCTGCGGTGGCGATGGAGCGGTTGAGTTCGCCGCGGCGCGCCTCCAGGCTGCGCTGCGAGAAGGTGGCTTCCTGGGCCTGACGCTCCAGCGTGCGCTGCTGCTCGCGGCAGGCGGCCAGCTTGCGTTCGGCCTCGATCACGCGGTCACCCAGCTGCGCCTCGCGCTCCTGGCTGTCGGCCAGCTGCATGTCCAGCTCTTCGAAGCGGGCCTCGGCCGCCACGCGGCGCTCCTGCAGGTCAGCCAATTGCGCTTCGATCTCGGCGATGTCGGCGCCAATCTGGGCGCTGCGCGCACGCGTCTGCTCGGCCAGCTGGGTCAGGCGCAGGGTCTCGACCTGCAGCTCGTGCGCACGGCCCTGGGCCTCGGTGGCCTCGCGGCGGGCACCCACCAGGCGCTGCGAGGCGTCGGCATAGGCGGCTTCGGCGCGGACCAGGGCGGTGCGCGACTCCTCGGCGATCAGGGCCTGGGCGCGCAGTTCCTTTTCGAGGTGCTCGATCTCCTGCGCACGCGCCAGCATGCCCGACTGCTCGGAGTCCTGGGCATAGAAGCTCACGCTGTGGGCACTGACGGCATGGCCCGAGGGCACGAACACCACCTCGCCCGGTTGCAGCGTGCCGCGGCGGTTGAGGGCTTCATCGAGCGTGGGCGCGGTATAGCAGCCCTGAAGCCAGTCGACCAGCACGGCGCGCAGGCCGGCATCGTGGATGCGCAGCAGGTCCGACAGGCGCGCGTGGGGCGAGGCTACTTCGGGCGTGCCTGCCGAGGGCATGCTGTAGAAGGCCAGGCGGGCCGGGGGTGCATCGGTGCCGCCCGAGCCCAGGAAGCCGCGCACCATGTCCAGGCGCCCTACTTCCAGTGCGGCCAGGCGCTCACGCAGCGCGGCTTCCAGGGCGTTTTCCCAGCCCTTTTCGATGTGGATGCGGCTCCACAGGCCTTGCAGGCCATCCAGGCCATGCTTGGCCAGCCACGGGCGCAGCTTGCCATCGGTCTTGACCTTTTCCTGCAGGGCCTTCAGGGCTTCCATGCGCGCCGACAGGTCGGCCTGGCGCGCGCTTTCGCTGTTCACGGCCTGCTGGCGGGTGCGGCGGTCGTCGTCGAGCTGGGGCACGGCCTCCTGCAGCTCGGCCAGCCGGGCCTCGGTGGTTTCGGCCAGCTCCTTGGCCTCGTCCAGCTGATCCTGCAGGTTGGCCAGGCGCGCCTCGTCGGGTGCGGCCAGGGCATTGCGATCAGCGCGCAGGCGCTCGTAGCGGCCGTCGAACTGGCGGCTTTGCTCATCGATGCTGCGCTGCTCGGCCGCCAGCACGCCGATCTGCTGCTGCACCTGCACCACGCTGGCGCGCTGCTCGCTGGTGCGGCTTTGCGCCTGGCGCAGGGCCTCCTCCAGATCGGGCAACTGCATGGCCTGCTCTTCGACCTGGGCGGCGAGCAGCTCGGCACGCTCCTCGGCGTCCACGCCGGCGCCGGCGAGGTTTTCGAGCTCGATGTCGGCCTCTTCCTTGCGCGCGGCCCACTGGGCGATCTGCTCGGCCAGGGTGACCAGGCGCTGCTCCACGCGCAGCCGGCCTTCCACCACGTAGCGGATCTCGGCCTCCAGGCGCCCCACCTCGGCCGTGGCCTCGTAGAGCTTGCCCTGGGCCTGGTTGACCTGGTCGCCCGCGGCATAGTGCGCCTGGCGGATGGTCTCCAGGTCCGATTCGACCGCGCGCAGGTCGGCCATGCGCGATTCAAGGTCATTCACGGCCTGCAGGCCATCCAGGCGCACCTTGGCCTGGTCGGCCTCGGCATCGGCGCGCTTCAGGAACCACAGCTGGTGCTGCTTGAGCGTGGCGTCGGAGTGCAGCGCGTTGTACCTGGCGGCCACCTCGGCCTGCTTTTCGAGCTTTTCGAGATTGGCGTTGAGTTCGCGCAGGATGTCTTCCACCCGCGTGAGGTTCTCGCGCGTGTCAGAGAGGCGGTTTTCCGTCTCGCGGCGGCGCTCCTTGTACTTGGAGACACCGGCCGCCTCTTCGAGGAACAGGCGCAGCTCTTCGGGGCGCGACTCGATGATGCGGCTGATGGTGCCCTGGCCGATGATGGCGTAGGCGCGCGGCCCCAGGCCGGTGCCCAGGAACACGTCCTGCACGTCGCGGCGGCGCACCGGCTGGTTGTTCAGGAAATAGCTGCTGGTGCCGTCGCGCGTGAGCACGCGGCGCACCGCCACCTCGCCGTACTGGCCCCACTGGCCGCCGGCGCGGTGGTCGGAGTTGTCGAACACCAGCTCCACGCTGGCGCGGCTGGCCTGCTTGCGCGTGGTGGTGCCGCTGAAGATCACGTCCTGCATGGACTCGCCACGCAGCTCGCTGGCCTTGCTCTCGCCCAGCACCCAGCGCACGGCGTCCATGATGTTGGACTTGCCGCAGCCGTTCGGCCCCACCACGCCCACGAGTTGCCCCGGCAGCATGAAGTTGGTGGGCTCAGCGAAGGACTTGAAGCCGGATAGCTTGATGGAGGTGAGGCGCACGTGTCAGGGGCAGGCGGGAAATGGGCGGCGAACGAGCGCCAGACGGAAAAATACCGGCCAAATGTAAAGCGGGATGATACCGCGCCGCCTGGGGCCTCCCGCCCGCCCAAAGGCCCTGCCGGCCGCTGGCCGCGCATCCAGCGGCAATATTTAACAAATACCGGCTCTATCGCTGGCCTGGCATGCCGCCGCAGCTATCAATTTTGCACGGGCGGGCGCAGCGGTGCATTCTTCTGGCGCACCAGTTCCTCGAACTCGGCCACCTGCAGTGGCGGGCTGAGCAAATAGCCCTGCCAGGCGTGGCAGTTGTTGCGCGCCAGGAACTCGCGCTGCGCCTCGGTCTCCACGCCTTCGGCGATCACGCGCAGGCCCAGGCTGGTGCCCAGGGCCACCACGGTGCGGGCGATGGCCGCGTCGTTGGGGTCGGTGAGCACGTCGCGCACGAAGCTCTGGTCGATCTTGAGCTGGTCCAGCGGCAGGCGCTTGAGGTAGGACAGCGAGGAATAGCCGGTGCCGAAGTCGTCCAGCGAGAAGCCCACGCCGTAGGCCTTGAGCTGGCCCATCTTGGCGATGGTGTCCTCCACGTCCGAGAGCAGCAGGCCCTCGGTCATCTCCAGCTTGAGGCGGTTGCCATCGGCGCCCGTGCCCGCCAGCGCGGCCAGCACCTGGGCCACGAAGCCGCTCTGGTGGAACTGCCGCGGGCTCACGTTCACCGCCAGGCCCAGGCCGGCCAGGGCCGGGTCCTGCGCCCAGCGCGCCAGGCGCTGGCAGGCCACCTGCAGCACCCACTCACCGAGCGGCAGGATCAGGCCGTTCTCCTCGGCCAGCGGGATGAACTGCGCGGGCGAGACGAAGCCATCGCGCGGATGGCGCCAGCGCAGCAGCGCCTCGGCGCCGGTGATGCGGCCGTGGTCGATCTGCGCCTGGTAGTACAGCTCGAACTGGCCCTGGGCCATGCCCACGCGCATGTCCAGCTCCATGGCCGCGCGGGCGCTCACGGCGGCCTGCATCTGCGGGTCGTAGAAGCGCAGCGTGTCGCGGCCTGCCGACTTGGCCTGGTACATGGCCAGGTCGGCGCGGCGCAGCAGTTCGTCCACCGTCTCGCGCACGCCGCTGAACAGGGTCACGCCCATGCTCAGCGAGCTGTGGTGCGCCTCGGGCCCCAGGGCATAGGGCTCGCGCAGCACGGCCAGGATGCGCTGGCCGGCCTCTTCGCAGCGCGCGGCGGCCTCCTCGGGTGTGGCGCCCAGGTCTTCGAGCAGCACCACGAACTCGTCGCCGCCCTGGCGCGCCACGGTGTCGTCCTCGTGCACGCAGGCGCGCAGGCGGTTGGCCACCTGCATCAGCAGGGTATCGCCTTTGTCGTGGCCCTGGGTCTCGTTCAGGGTCTTGAAGTTGTCCAGGTCGAGCAGCAGCAGCGCACCATGGCTCTGGTGGCGTGCGCTGGTGGCCAGGGCCTGCTGCAGCCGGTCGATCAGCAGGCGGCGGTTGGGCAGTTGGGTCAGCGGGTCGTAGTAGGCCAGGCTCTTGATCTCGTCCTCGGCCGCCTTGCGCTGGCTCAGGTCCTGCAGCGTCACCAGGTGGTCGTCGCCGATGCGCACCCCGGACACCTCCACCGGGCGTACCACGCCATCATGGCAGCGGATACGGTACTCGGCAGCCGCGATGACGCCGTCGCCATCGTCCGCGCGCTTGCGCTCTTCGCGCCAGGCGTTGCGCATGACCTCGCGCTCCTCGGGGTCGGGGTAGGCCCGCTCCCACCACACGTCCACATTTGGAACGTCCTGCTGGGTGTACCCGCAGATCTGCAGGTAACGCTCGTTGCGGAACGAGATGGTGCCGTCCTTCTGCACCAGGCACAGGCCCATGGGCAGGCGCTGCAGGATGCCGCGCAGGTGCGCCTCGTTGCCGCGCAGCGTGTTCTCCATGCGCTTGCGCTCGCTGATGTCCTGCGCCACGGCGATGTGGAAGTCGGGCGAAGCGCCGGGCGCCCACATGGGCGAGACGGTCAGGTCCACCCAGATCTCCGTGCCGTTCTTGTGGAGGTACCGCTTTTCCATGCGGTACTCGCTGATCTCACCCGCCTTGAGCCGCTCGAGCTGGGCCAGGTCGCGCGCCAGGTCGTCGGGCGGGCTGATAGCCTGGATGTCCAGCGCACGCATCTCGGCCACTGTGTAGCCCAGGATGTCGCAGTATCTCTGGTTGATGCGCACGAAGCGGCCGGTGGCGGTTTCGGTCTGGGCCACGCCCACG
Source organism: Acidovorax sp. GW458-11-26-14-TSB4 (assembly GCF_059423865.1). Lineage (NCBI taxonomy): Bacteria > Pseudomonadati > Pseudomonadota > Betaproteobacteria > Burkholderiales > Comamonadaceae > Acidovorax > Acidovorax sp. GW458-11-26-14-TSB4. Next base: position 11,759 of record NZ_JBWKYR010000003.1, on the reverse strand, counting down.
GCCGCCTGGTTGAACAGGGCGCGAAAGCGGTCCTCGCTCTCGCGCCGGGCCTCGTCGGACACCTGCGCGCGCGCCAGGGCCAGGGTGCGCTGGCGCGCCAGCAGGGTCACCAGCGCCGCCAGCAGCAGCGAGACGATGGCGCCGGCCCCGCCGGCCGCCCAGGGCAGGCTGCGCTCGGACAGCGACAGCAGGGACTGCGTGGGCATGAAGACCAGGCGCCAGCGCCGGTCGTGCACCAGGATGTCGCGCTCGTAGGCCGCAGCCCCGGGCATGGCCTCGGCGGTGGGCGGCAGCAGTACGCGCACCGCCGTGTCGGTGCTGCCGGCACGGGCGGAGCCCTGGTCGGTGATGGTGACGGAGATGCCGTTGAGCAGGCCCTCGCCGCGCATGAAGCGCACCAGGTCGTAGACGCGGATGGTGGCAGCCACAGCCCCGATGAAGACCTGGGGCTTGAGGTCGGGCACGCCGGAGCGGTCGAACACCGGGACGCGGATCACGAAGGCCGTGCGGTGCGCCTGCTCCTGCACCAGATCGAACGGAGCCGACGCCACGGTGTGCCCGCTGTCGCGGCTGTACTGCATGGCCGCCAGGTTGGTGGGCTGGGCGCTGATATCGAGGCCCAGCACGGCCTCGTTGCCCTGCATGGGCCACAGGTACTCGGCCACGAAGTATTCCGGACGCTCGCCGGGCGGGCGGATCACGAAGTCGGGATAGCCGGCCGGGTTGATGGAGGTGTCGGCCCGCACGCGCGCTTCGTAATCGGCTTTCTCTGCCAGGGTCACCCGGCGCGTGAACGACAGGTTGCGCACGCCGGGGTAGCGCTCGGAAATGTCGAGCTCACTGGCCACCCGTTCGAATTCAGCGCGCGTGAGCCCCGGGTTGGCCGAGAACAGCCCGCGCAGGCCGTGCACGATCTCGGTGTGGGTGGCGATGCGCTGGACCAGCGCATCGGTGAACAGCCGCGTCTCTTGCGTCAGGCGCGCCTTGGCGACCGCATCGACCGCGTCGGCCTGTTGCCGCGCCAGGCCGAAGCTCAGCAGCAACCCGGCCGCAGCCACACCCAGGCCAGGCAACCAATGCCGGTAGAAGCCGTTGAGGGAGAGCAGAGCCATTCAGAGCAGGGTAGTCAGCGATAGCCGGACAGGGTTGCACACGGCGAGCCAGGGCACCGCCGCAACAGCCCATGAGGATAGCGGGATTCAGACCCTCCATCCGCAAGCATGGGGCCACATCTTGTAACAGCACCGCTGTTTTCGACGTACCGTTTATGCAACATCTGGGGGCGGATTTTCACGGTGCTCCGGCAGCCACCGGGTAGGGAGCAAAGCGGCTTCGATTCTCATTCACATCCAACGCCCGGCCGATGGGCGGAAAGGCGCGCTGCGGGCAGGCCTCGCGCTCGCAGACCTTGCAGCCCATGCCGATGGGCACGGCCGCCTCGGGGTCGGCCAGGTTCAGGCCGCGCGAGTACACGAGCTGCGCAGCGTGGCGCACATCGCAGCCCAGCGCCACCGAGAACTCCTTTCCCGGCGCGCCCCAGCCCCCTGCCCCGCCGCGCCCGCGCGAGACGGTGCGCGCCACCCAGAGGTAGGCACGCCCGTCGGGCATGCGCGCCAGCTGCGGCACGATGCGCCCGGGCTGGGCAAAGGCCTCGTACACATTCCACAGCGGGCAGGTGCCACCGATCTTGCTGAAATGGAAATGCGTGGCCGACTGGCGCTTGGAGATGTTGCCCGCCCGGTCCACACGGATGAAGAAGAAGGGCACGCCGCGCGCGCTGGGCCGCTGCAGCGTGGACAGGCGGTGGCACACGGTCTCGAAGCCCACGCCGAACTGGTGGCCCAGCCGGTCGATGTCATAGCGCACCGCCTCGGCCGCCTGCAGGAAGGCGGTGTAGGGCAGCAGCAAGGCGCCGGCAAAATAGTTGGCCAGGCCGATGCGCGCCAGCGCGCGTGCCTGGTCTCCCGACAGCCCGGCCCCATCGGCCAGGCGGCGCAGCTCGGGCCCCATCTCCAGAAAGGCCAGTTGCGTCGCCATCTGGAAGGCACGCTGCCCAGTTTCGAGCCCCTGCGCCAGCTGCAGCACGCCGCTGCCGGGGTCATAGTGGCGCTGGGCTCCGCCGGGCAATTCGGCGGCCGTGGCCACGTGCACGCCATGGGCAGCCAGCAGGCGGCGCGCCAGCCCCTCGTCAGCCCGGCCGGACTGCAATGCCCACTCGCCCGCCAGCCGCTCGGCCGCGTCGTCCAGCTCGGCGATGTGGTTGTGGCGGGCAAAGAAGAAATCGCGCACCTCCTCATAGGCCATGGGCTGGTGGCCGGCACTGGCGAGGGCGCCGCTGCGGCCGTCACCCAGTTGGGCGCTCAGCGCGTCAAGCCGCTCCAGCGCCTGGCGATGGCGCTGGTGCAAGGCCAGCAGGCTGCGCGCCACGGCGGGCATGCCCGAGGCCAGCTCGCGGATCTCGGCCAGCGACACGGCCTCGCGCTCGGCGCCCGGCCCGGCCGGCGTATCGGCCAGCACCTGGCGCAGGCCGGTGATCAGGCGCGCCTCGTCGTCGTCGGAAAAGCGCTGCACGTCCACACCGAACACGGCGTTGATCTTGAGCAGCACCGGCACCGTGAGCGGGCGCTGGTTCTGCTCCAGCTGGTTGAGGTAGCTGGCCGACAGTTCGAGCGCGCGCGCCAGCGCAATCTGCGTCATGCCACGCTCCTCGCGCAGGCGGCGCAGGCGCACACCCATGAAGGTCTTCTTCACGGCAGGGCCACTTTCGCGGTCGGATTTATTCGCAAAATTCGCAATTCATGCCTTTCCTGTTCGCAATCGTTCGCCAATTCAGTCCTGTATCGGCGGAAAGGTTTTGCGTACATTGCGAATCATGCAACAACCCAGCGCACTGCACCAGCCCATGCATTTCACGGAAGTGGTGTTCCCCGAGCGCAGCAACCACTACGGCACGCTGTTCGGCGGCCAGGCCCTGCTGCTGATGGGCCAGGCGGCCTTCGTCACGGCCAGCCGCCATGCGCGCTGCGCAGTGGTGATGGCGCGCTGCAGCGAGGTGCAGTTCATCGCGCCCGTGCCCCAGGGCCAGGCACTGCAGTTGACCGCACAAGTCGTGCGCACCGGCACCAGTTCGATGACCGTTGAAGTCCACGGCAGTGCCGAGAACCTGCACACCGGCCAGCACCAGCCTGCGCTGCGCGGGGCCTTCGAAATGGTGGCGGTGGACGGCACAGGCCGTCCAAGGCGCATCTGACCCCTTTCCCATTCCAATGGCCCACCAGGAGACATTCCCCATGAGCGACACCCTCGCCACCGGCTTCAAGCCCAAGAAATCCGTCGCCCTCTCGGGCGTGACCGCCGGCAACACGGCGCTGTGCACCGTGGGCCGCACAGGCAATGACCTGCACTACCGCGGCTATGACATCCTCGACATCGCCGATGTCTGCGAGTTCGAGGAGATCGCCCACCTGCTGGTGCACGGCAAGCTGCCCACCACCGCCGAACTGCGCGCCTTCAAGGCCCGCCTCAAGGCCCTGCGCGGCCTGCCCGCCAATGTGAAGGAGGCGCTGGAGCAACTGCCCGCCAGCAGCCACCCCATGGACGTGATGCGCACCGGCGTGTCCGCCCTGGGCTGCGTGCTGCCAGAAAAAGACGGCCACCACACGCCAGGCGCGCGCGACATCGCCGACCGGCTGATGGCATCGCTCGGCTCCATGCTGCTGTACTGGTACCACTGGTCCACCCAGGGCCGGCGCATCGAGGTGGAGACGGACGACGACTCCATCGGCGCGCACTTCCTGCACCTGCTGCACGGCCAAAAGCCACCGGCCGCGTGGGAGCGCGCCATGCACACCTCGCTGAACCTGTATGCCGAGCATGAATTCAACGCCTCGACCTTCACCGCCCGCGTGGTGGCCGGCACGGGCAGCGACATGTATTCGTGCATCACCGGTGCCATCGGCGCACTGCGCGGGCCCAAGCATGGCGGGGCCAACGAGGTGGCCTTCGAGATCCAGAAACGTTACGACAGCGCCGACGAGGCCGAGGCCGACATCCGCCGCCGCGTGGAGGCCAAGGAGGTGGTGATCGGCTTCGGCCACCCGGTCTACACCGTGAGCGACCCGCGCAACGAGGTCATCAAGCGCGTGGCGCGCCAGCTCTCCGAGGACGCCGGCACCACCAAGATGTTCGGCATCGCCGAGCGGCTGGAGACGGTGATGTGGGAGGTGAAGAAGATGTTCCCCAACCTCGACTGGTTCAGCGCCGTGAGCTACCACATGATGGGTGTGCCCACGGCCATGTTCACGCCGCTGTTCGTCATCGCTCGCACCAGCGGCTGGGCGGCGCACATCATCGAGCAGCGCATCGACAACAAGATCATCCGCCCCAGCGCCCATTACACCGGCCCGGAAGACCTGGCCTTCGTGCCCATCGGCGAGCGCAAGTAGATTCGACAGGAAGCGAACCGCCCCGCCCCACGTCCATGAACACAAGATACCGCAAGAACCTGCCCGGCACCGCGCTGGACTACTTCGATGCCCGCGAAGCCGTCGACGCCCTCGCGCCCGGCGCCTGGGCCAGGCTGCCCTACACCTCGCGCGTGCACGCCGAGAACCTGGTGCGCCGCTGCAACCCGGCCACGCTGGACGCCTCTCTGCGCCAGTTGATCGAGCGTCGCCGCGACCTGGATTTTCCGTGGTTCCCGGCGCGCGTGGTCTGCCACGACATCCTGGGCCAGACGGCGCTGGTGGACCTGGCCGGCCTGCGCGATGCCATCGCCGACAGGGGCGGCGACCCGGCCCAGGTCAACCCCGTGGTACCCACCCAGCTCATCGTGGACCATTCGCTGGCCGTGGAGTTTGGCGGCGACGACCCCGAGGCCTTTGCCAAGAACCGCGCCGTCGAGGACCGGCGCAATGCGGACCGCTTCCATTTCATCGAATGGACGAAAAAGGCGTTCCAGAACGTCGAGGTGATTCCGCCGGGCAACGGCATCATGCACCAGATCAACCTGGAGCGCATGTCGCCCGTGGTGCACGCGCAGGACGGCGTGGCCTACCCCGACACCCTGGTGGGCACCGACAGCCACACGCCGCATGTGGATGCGCTGGGCGTGGTCGCCATCGGCGTGGGCGGGCTGGAGGCCGAGAGCGTGATGCTGGGCCGCGCCTCGTGGATGCGCCTGCCCGACATCGTGGGCGTGGAGCTCACCGGCAGGCCGCAGCCGGGCATCACCGCGACCGACATCGTGCTGGCGCTGACCGAGTACCTGCGCCAGCAGAAGGTGGTGGGTGCCTACCTGGAGTTCTTCGGTGCCGGCGCCTCGGCGCTGACCTTGGGCGACCGGGCCACCATCTCCAACATGGCGCCCGAGTTCGGCGCCACGGCCGCGATGTTCTACATCGACGAACAGACCATTGCCTACCTGCGCCTCACAGGCAGAGAGGCGCAGCAGGTGCGGCTGGTGGAGACCTATGCCCGGCAGACGGGCCTGTGGGCCGATGCCCTGGCCACGGCCGAGTACGAGCGCGTGCTGTCGTTCGACCTGTCCAGCGTGGTGCGCAGCATGGCAGGGCCGTCCAATCCGCACAAGCGCCTGCCCACGGCGGACCTGGCGGCGCGCGGCATTGCCGCCCCCTGGACGGAAACCCCGGGCCAGATGCCCGATGGCGCGGTCATCATCGCCGCCATCACCAGTTGCACCAACACCAGCAACCCGCGCAATGTGATCGCCGCCGGCCTGCTGGCGCGCAATGCCAATGCGCGCGGCCTGGTGCGCAAGCCCTGGGTCAAATCGTCCCTCGCGCCCGGCTCCAGGGCCGTGCAGCTGTACCTCCAAGAGGCCGGGCTGCTGGCCGAGCTGGAGCAACTGGGCTTTGGCATCGTGGCCTTTGCCTGCACCACCTGCAACGGCATGTCGGGCGCGCTGGCCCCGGCCATCCAGCAGGAGATCATCGCGCGCGACCTCTACGCCACCGCGGTGCTTTCGGGCAACCGCAATTTCGACGGGCGCATCCACCCGTATGCCAAACAGGCCTTTCTCGCATCGCCGCCGCTGGTCGTGGCCTATGCCATCGCGGGCACGGTGCGCTTCGACATCGAAAAGGATGTGCTGGGCACCGACGCCCAGGGCCGCTCCGTCACTCTGCAGGACCTCTGGCCCAACGACGAAGAGATCGATGCCATCGTTGCGCACAGCGTCAAGCCCGAGCACTTTCGCCGCGTGTACGAACCCATGTTCGCGCTGCAGCCCGATGCCGGCAAGGCCGTGAGCCCGCTGTACGACTGGCGGCCCGAGAGCACCTATATCCGCCGCCCCCCGTACTGGGAAGGGGCGCTGGCCGGCGAGCGCACCCTCACCGGCCTGCGCCCCCTGGCCCTGCTGCCCGACAACATCACCACCGACCACCTCTCGCCCTCCAACGCCATCCTGCCGGACAGCGCGGCCGGCGAATACCTGCACCGCATGGGACTGCCCGAGGAGGACTTCAACTCCTACGCCACGCACCGCGGCGACCACCTCACGGCCCAGCGCGCCACCTTCGCCAACCCGCAACTGGTCAATGAGATGGCCGTGGTCGACGGCAAGGTCCAGAAGGGTTCGCTCACCCGCATCGAGCCTGAAGGCCAGGTCGTGCGCATGTGGGAGGGCATCGAGACCTACATGCAGCGCGGCCAGCCGCTGATCATCATCGCAGGCGCCGACTACGGCCAGGGCAGCTCGCGCGACTGGGCAGCCAAGGGCGTGCGCCTGGCCGGGGTGGAAGCCATCGCGGCCGAGGGCTTCGAGCGCATCCACCGCACCAACCTGATCGGCATGGGCGTGCTGCCGCTGGAGTTCAAGCCCGGCACCAACCGCCTGACCCTCGGCATCGATGGCACGGAGACGTACGATGTGGTGGGCGAACGCCGCCCGCGCGCCGACCTGGTGCTGGTGGTGCGGCGCAGGAATGGCGAGCGCATCGATGTGCCCATGACCTGCCGGCTGGACACTGCCGAGGAAGTCTCGATCTACGAGGCCGGCGGTGTGCTGCAGCGCTTCGCCCAGGACTTTCTTGCGTCCACCTCCCCGACACCGGTTGCCTAACATGCCCCACCCACCCCAGATCAAGATCCCCGCCACCTACATGCGCGGCGGCACCAGCAAGGGCGTGTTCTTTCGCCTGCAGGACCTGCCCGCAGCAGCCCAGGCACCCGGCGCCGCACGCGATGCGCTGCTGCTGCGCGTGGCCGGCAGCCCCGACCCGTATGGCAAGCAGACCGACGGCATGGGCGGCGCCACGTCGAGCACCAGCAAGGTGGTGATCCTCGCCAAAAGCACGCGGGCGGACCATGACGTGGACTACCTCTTCGGCCAGGTGTCCATCGATACGCCCTTCGTGGACTGGAGCGGCAACTGCGGCAACCTGTCGGCCGCCGTGGGGCCGTTCGCCATCGCCAACGGCCTGGTGGATGCGGACCGCATTCCGCACGACGGCATTGCCACGGTGCGCATCTGGCAGGCCAACATCGCCAAGACCATCATCGCGCACGTGCCCATCACTGGCGGGGCCGTGCAGGAGACCGGTGATTTCGAACTCGACGGCGTGAGCTTCCCTGCGGCCGAAGTGCAGCTCGAATTCATGGACCCGGCCGCCGACGAAGACGGCGCGGGCGGTGCCATGTTCCCCACCGGCAGTGTGGTGGACGCGCTTGCCGTGCCGGGCGTGGGCACGCTGCGCGCCACCCTCATCAACGCGGGCATCCCCACCATCTTCGTCAACGCCGCAGACATCGGCTACACCGGCACCGAACTGCAGGACGCCATCAACGGCGACCCCGCCGCGCTCGCGCGCTTCGAGGCCATCCGCGCCCATGGCGCCATGCGCATGGGGCTGATCGCCTCGGTTGACGATGCGGTGCGACGCCAGCACACGCCCAAGCTGGCCTTCGTCGCGCCGCCGGCCGGCTATACCGCATCGAGTGGCAAGGCCGTGGCCGCCACCGATGTGGACCTGCTGGTGCGCGCCCTGTCCATGGGCCGGCTGCACCACGCCATGATGGGCACGGCGGCCGTGGCCATCGCCACCGCCGCGGCCATTCCCGGAACGCTGGTGAACCTGGCTGCGGGTGGCGGCGAGCGCAGCGCCGTGCGCTTTGGCCACCCCTCGGGCACGCTGCGCGTGGGTGCCGAGGCCACGCAGGCCAACGGTGCATGGACGGTGACCAAGGCCCTGATGGGCCGCAGCGCGCGCGTGCTCATGAGCGGCTGGGTGCACATCCCCGGCGACGCCTTCTGAACCCGATCCATTGACCATTCCACCTGCACCCATGTCCACCCGCAAAACCCTCAAAGCCCTGGCCGAGTCGCGCCGCGGCGTCCTCGTCCCCGGTGCCTTCAACGCCCTGTCGGCCCGCGTGGTGGCCGACCTGGGCTTCGAGGCCATCTACGTCACCGGGGCCGGTGTCACCAACATGTGGTTCGGCCTGCCGGACCAGGCTTTCATGGGCCTGACCGACATCGCCGACCACACGGCGCGCATCCGCGACGCGGTGGACCTGCCGCTGATCGTGGACGCCGACACCGGCTTCGGCAACGCGCTCAACACCTACCACGCCGTGCGCACGCTGGAGCGCGCAGGCGCCGACTGCATCCAGCTCGAGGACCAGGTCAGCCCCAAGCGCTGCGGCCACTTCAATGGCAAGGAGGTCATCGGCACCGAGGAGATGCTGGGCAAGATCAGAGCCGCCGTGGACGCCCGCCGCGACCCCGACACCCTGATCCTGGCGCGCACCGATGCCTGCTCCACCCAGGGCTTCGAGGCCGCCGTGGAGCGCGCCCAGCGCTTTGGCGAGGCCGGCGCCGACATCCAGTTCGTGGAGGCCGTGACCACGGCCGAAGAAATCCGCGCCCTGCCCCGGCGCCTGGCCGACAGGCCCCAGCTCATGAACATGGTGATCGGCGGCAAGACCCCCATCTTCAGCGCCGAGGAATTGGCCGGCCTGGGCTATGGCATCGTGCTCTATGCCAACGCCGCGCTGCAGGGCGCGGTCGCGGGCATGCAGAAGGCGCTGACCGTGCTGCGCGAGACCCAACGCATCGACGAGGACCCGGCCCTGGTGGCACCGTTCGCGGAGCGCCAGCGGCTGGTGCGCAAGAGCGAATGGGATGCGCTGGAGCAGAAGTACCGGTGACCGCAACGGCATCAGGCTGTTGAGGCCGACTGCACCACCAGCATGTTCGCATCCCGCGCCAGCAGCCAGCGCCCCTGCTCCTTGCGGAACACGCTGAGCACGGGCCCCGCACGCACGATGGGCGCAGCGCCATCACGGGGCGTCACGGTCACCATGAGCTGCGATCGGGCAAACGCCCAATCTCCTGCCACCTGCACCTCCTGGATCTCGCTGCTGCCGTCCACCCGGGGACCCGCATTGTCAGCCTGGCTCTGCATGGCGGCCCGGAAATCCGCTCTGGACATGGGCGCCCTGCCCGGCATGAGGAGAACCACGTCCTCGGTCATCAGGCCCATCACGGCCTCGGTGTCGCCGGCCCTGGTGGCGGACATCCAGGTAGCGACCAACTGGCGGATCTGATCTTCATCGCTCGGCATAAAAATTCTCTCCTGCAGGTCCACGGCCTGGCTCAGATTCCGTCACGCAGCAGCGCCATGGCCAGGCTATCGTGGTACGCACCATCCACCCGCACCGACCGGCGGCGAACGCCTTCCAGCTCGAAGCCCAGGCGTTCGTACAGAGCCCTGGCGTTGGCATTGTCGGCGCGCACGCTCAGCTCGATGCGGGTCAGCCCCCGGGCCCAGGCGCCATCGATGGCAGCACGCATCAATTGCGCACCGATGCCGCGGTGCCGCGCAGCGGGTATGAGCCCGATGCCCAGCGTGCCCACATGCGCCCGCGTCTGTCCCACGCCGGGCAGGATGTCGCACCAGCCCACAACCTGATTGCCCGCCAGCGCCACCACTTGGCACTGGTCGTTGGCGACGATGTGCTCGTAAAAAGCCCGCGAAGACTCCCAGGGCGGTGCTTCGGTGAAAGCCAGAAAGCGCTTCTCGCGCGCAACCACGTCGAGCGCGCGCCACAACCCTTCGAAATGCGCTGGTGCCACCGGTTCGATCAACACACCCATCAGACCAGACCTCCTTGCAGCCAGTCTACAGCGCTGCCGAGAACACCCAGCCGGCGGCCAGATCAGCGGGTGGGGCTGCGGCGATGGCACCCGTCGCATCGGCACGGTGCTTGTCCATGATGCGGTGCAGATTGCCCTCGATCCAGTCCACCAGGCCCTCGACCTGGCGCGCCACCTCGGTGCCCATGGGCGTAAGGCTGTATTCCACATGGGGTGGCACCACGGGGTGCGAGACGCGCAGCACAAAACCATCGCTCTCCAGCCAATGCAGGGTCTGGGCCAGCATCTTCTCGCTCACGCCGCCGACCTTGCGGCGCAGGTCGCTGAAACGGTGGGTTCCGGCCAAGAGGGCCACCAGCACCAGCACGCCCCAGCGGCTGGTCACATGCTGGAGCACCGCGCGCGAGGGGCAGTCAGGTGAAAACAGCTGGCCCCGCTGCAGTTTCTCGGCGATGCCTTCGCTGGCGTGGGCCTCGGCGAAGATGGGCAAAGAGTGTTCGGGCATGGGGTACTTACCTTTATGTACGTACTTACGAAAAGTTAGCTTGCCCGCTATTCTGCCTCCTCTTTCTTTTCCAACCAAGGTTTTTCACATGATCGCCATCACCGGAGCCACCGGCCAGCTCGGCCGCCTCGTCATCCAGTCCCTGCTCAAGACCGTGCCGGCCGCGCAAATCGTCGCTGCAGTGCGCAGCCCCGACAAGGCGCAGGACCTCGCCGCCCTGGGCGTGCAGGTGCGCAAGGCCGACTACACCCAGCCCGCCACGCTGGATGCAGCGCTCCAGGGCGTGAGCAAGCTGCTCCTGATTTCATCGAGCGAAGTGGGCCAGCGCACGGCCCAGCACAAGGCCGTGATCGACGCCGCCCAACGTGCCAAGGTGCAATTGCTGGCCTACACCAGCGTGCTGCGGGCCGACAGCTCCCTGCTGGGGCTGGCCGCCGAGCATGTCGAAACCGAAGCCCTGCTGCGCGCATCGGGCCTGCCCACTGTGGTCTTGCGCAACGGCTGGTACACGGAAAACTACACGGCCAGCGTTCCTGCAGCGCTCGCCCATGGTGCCGTGCTGGGCAGCGCGGGCAATGGCCGCATCGCCTCGGCCGCGCGCGTGGACTATGCCGAGGCCGCCGCAGTGGTGCTGGCCACGGAAGGCCATGCGGGCCGCGTGTACGAATTGGCGGGGGACAGTTCCTACACCCTGGCAGATCTGGCTGCAGAGATTGCACGCCAGTCAGGCAAGCCCGTCATCTACAAGGACCTGCCCGAGGCCGATTACCAGGCGGCGCTGGTGCAGGTGGGCCTGCCGGCGGGCTTTGCCGCCCTGCTGGCCGACTCCGACGCCGCAGCGGCCAAGGGCGCGCTGTTCGACGATGGCCACCAGCTCAGCCAGCTGATCGGCCGGGCTACGACGCCGCTGGCGGTCACGGTGACCGCAGCGCTCAAGGGCTGATGGGTGCAGGGGCCAAACCAACGCCCCCCTTTTTCGCGCGCTCTCGAGGCAATTCGCGTTTTCGGTCGCCCCAAAGACAAAACCCCTCAGTTCAAACGAACTGAGGGGTTTTGAGGGCTGTAAGAGCCTGACGATGACCTACTTTCACACGGGAACCCGCACTATCATCGGCGCAAAGTCGTTTCACTGTC